>CAYSSS010000010.1:1423-35833 GCA_964433975.1 uncultured Planctomycetia bacterium | reverse complement strand
ATATTCGATTTTACACCGGCTTCTTTTAACATATACACAGAGAGAAGCGACAGGTCCTTGCAATCCCCGTATTTATTCTTAAATACTTCATCTGTCGGATGGGGTTCGAGGGCATTATCTCCGAACGACATCGATACATATCTGAAATTATCCTGAATATATTCGAGAATGGCTCGCGCCTTATCTTTCACCGTAGATTTTCCCGCGATAAGCCCTTGCGCGACTTCACGCATCTGGCCAGTGGCGCGCATATTCTTTTCAATAAGGCCGTAATACCAATCCGATATATCTTTCCAGCTCTTTATCGATGAGAACTCGACCCCGTCCTCTATGTTTTCCAGGTTGGGTGGTGGCGTGTAGCTGTCCTCCTCCGGCCTTATCTCAACGTCCTTCAAGCGCCAGGCATATGTTATCTTTTTATCGGTCTCAGTTATTGCGGGCTTTCGCTTCAGATTAAATTCTTTATATTTGATATCCAATTTTTTCGGAAATACAAATGTTAAATTCAGCTCCTTTATAGGAATGGTATTAATTAAGTCGGTGACATGCCAGAATTGATTCTTTATCTGATCCCGACTGGTCGTTTTCGTATACTCGAATTCTATAATAGAGCCAATGTTCGCCTCAGGCATGTTAATTATCTTCACTCTTTCATCGGAATACATATCGAACCCTTCAAATACCCGCATATCCTGTATCTTCGCATATTTGTGTCGCTTGCCGTCCGGAGTGATCGTGTACGCGCTTATATTCGACACCTTTTCCCTGCTTCTATCATAAAGTATGGGCACGTCACCCATGGTCTTTCCGTCCTCGTTCTGGATCTTTAGCTTCTTATGCTCCTTTGTCACATAAGACCAGTCGTCTTTCAGCTCTACAGATACGTCATACAGGAGGAATATACAACTCTGGTCCTTGTACTTTTCATCGAACGGAACCGTCTTGATATCCTGTGAATAGACTGCAACCGGTAATACTAGCAACACAACAGCGATCAATAACGACACTACATCTTTCTTCTTCATGAATCTGTTTTCCTTTAGATTTAGTTTTTTAATCCCTACCGGGGTTATGCCCGCTGTCCCAATCCCATGTGCTTTCGTGCGGGTTATACTCTATCTGCGCATCCTGCGGCTGATATGACCAGCTTGAATCATGCGGATTATACTGGGTGGTCCAATTACTACCATCCGGGACTGTTTCCCATCTATTTTCATTGGGATTGTACTGCTGCTCACAATTTGCCGCTGAAATGAAAATCAGCGTTACTGCAAATAAGATAAGTATTATTCGCATTTGAACTCCTCCTTCTTTTAGTAGAGACCCTTCGACTTCGCTCAGGGTCTTTATCCTGAGCCTGCCGAAGGATAGAGACAAAAAAGCCTTCATTGGCCACAGTATGACCAACGAAGGTTTTACTTTTTTTCCCGCCAGGATATTTTTACCTGTAGAGGGATCCCGCCCAAGCGAAGCGACGGCGGGAAAAGTCCAGGTTTCCGCAGATCCTCCGAAGCATTCTGTTGATTTATTCGTTGAATGCGAAGGAGGACCCCCTTGAAACACAGGACTGATACGTTCGCGAAACTAGCCACTTATGAAGCCCAATCTAAGCTGGTGCTAAAATATATTTATCAGCTCAAGCCACAAGCCGTACATAATCTATTTTTTTAATATCTTCTTAACTACCGGTCCTTTTAATAACTTCTTATTTTCTGAATCGAGCTGGCGCTTCATCTTTTTTACGTCTTCTTCGGGTGGTAGCTCTTCCGGCCTTATACCGCTTTTACCAAGAAGCTGTCTGACATTTTTATTATTCTTAATGTGTTCCGATGTGATCGACTGTTCGCCGCGTAAATCATGCTTTTTTGTATTAAAACTTGTGATCTCAGCGGCAAGATCTTTTGCTTTTATCGTTATGGTTGGAAGAAAATCGGCAAGCGCGCGCTTTTCAGGGACACCGAGCTTTTTCTTCATATCGAGTGTCGTGTGTCCACCGAAAAGAGTATGGTCGCCCTTGCTTCGCAGCCGCGCAAATCCCTGGCCGTCAACACCGCGTTCGTACGCTATGCCTGAAAGCTCTGACTCTGTATCGGCAAGTTTTTCTCTGGCGCGTATCCTTTCGGCAAGAGCTATTCTCTTTTCAAGAAGCTCCTGCTTACGTGTCTGTATAGCAAAATAACTTTGTGCGAAAGCAATCTGTTCTTTGCGAGGATCCCCGTTTTGAGCGATTAGATAACAGGCATAGCGGGTGAGCATCATATCATCTATTTGACGCTCGCTTCCAGAGCCCAGCTTAACCATTTTGTTGACGTCAACAAAATGGTTGCCTATATCTTGTCCAGAGTTGATACACGCGGTCTTTGCCTTATCAATTACTAGAAGGAAGTTACGCCATTCTGTATAATCAAGTAGCTCTTGGATATCACGTGCCATCCAATATTCTATGCCATTCTGCTCAAAAGCCGATTCTTCGAATGTTTTATTAAGCCTTACTATCAATTCTTTCTGCATACATTTTCTCCGTAACTAAAGACACAAAAACCTTCTCAGGCCACAACTACACCTTCGAAGGTTTTACTTTTTTAATGTCCGGGATTTATTCCTTCCAACTCGGGACTTTCCTAACTGTGGATACAAGTATAGCACCAAACTAGTGATTGTCAAGGTTTTAGGATAGGGCCATCTTCATTAATCGTATGGTCCAGCGGGTCCGCTTCTAGACCTGTCCCTTTCGGTCCTGACCCCGAATTACCTTAGCGTTCTTACCGCCCAAATAATCCTCCCCGGTTCATCGGGAAGTCACGCATAAATACTGCAAATCAAATAATCGGTCGATTATTTATTATGTCTTTTTTGTGCTTAAAAACGTGCGAAATTCAAGGGGAGGATTATTTGGTAAACTCAATGACAAGGCCAGTAAAAATATAATGGTGAAGAAGATATATTGTGCATTTTATAATACTGGCGGAGGAAGAAGGATTCGAACCCTCGAGGGACTTGCGCCCCTAACAGTTTTCAAGACTGCCGCGATCAACCACTCTGCCATTCCTCCGCTTTAAAATGTAAAACAGTTTTTCCCGCCAAAACTTTATTCAGAAGAGAATAGCCATTTAGAAGTGTTTGGCGGGACTCCCTCACTTCGTTCGGTCGCAAGACTGCCGCGATCCCCGGCAAAGCTTTATTCAGAAATACATAGCCATTTCAATGTGTTTGCCGGGACTCCCTCACTTCGTTCGGTCGCAACCGCTCTGCCATTCCTCCGCCGAATTCCTAGAAAAAGAGCTGTCTGTATATCGCTAAGTAAATATATTTCGATTGGCTCCAAAGGTCAATAAAAAACTTATGCATAGAGAATGTCTGGAACATGAGGCTGAATATGAACGATATCACGACTATGTTGAGTATGTAGACGAGGACTATCGAGAAGAGGTAACCCGACTTCACTATGTCGGGCTGGCGTATCTTCATCACCTCTATCGTCGATATCATATGCATCGCGAGCGCAAAGCCTATCAGGAATACGAAGAGGGCGCCGGAGATATTGTAAGACGACGCCACCACAAAATAGATGACCGTTATTATTATGGCATATATCGGTATGAAATACGGCCCGAGCTCTATGACGAAGTTCGACTTATCCGTCCCGACAGAGCCACCGTCCTGTGAGACTTTAAACGATTTTATCCTGCCGCCGAATATCCACGCCAGCCCCGCGTGGACCGACTCATGGCCCAATACGTATAGATACGTGGGCTTGTAGAATAAGAGATGCAGTATCACATAGCTGCCTACGCCCCACGTAAAGTAGCTCAAGTTCGCGGCAAGCTCCTTTATCAGGATGAAATTACTGTAGAAGGCAGACGTTACGCCGTATGTCAAAGGCAGCGCGAGGATGCCGATGATGAGTTTCACGAACAGCACCAACCAGGAGCTTCCGGTCTTAGGCTTTACGAGTTTCATTTTAGTTTTATGACCTCTAATCCATCCATGTACGGGATGAGCGCCTTTGGGACGCGAATACTGCCGTCTTTGTTCTGGTAATTTTCCATGATAGCCACTACGAGCCTCGGCAGGGCCACGCCGGAGCCGTTCAGGGTATGTACGAAGAGAGTCTTCTTCGTGGCCTTATCGCGGTAACGAATATTCGCGCGCCTTGCCTGGAAGTCAGTAAAAGAGGAACAGCTCGATACTTCGAGGTATGTATCGACGCCCGCGGCGTAGAGCTCGATATCGTAGCACTTCGCGGCCGCGAATGAAATATCTCCCGTGGCGAGCATCACGACGCGGTACGGCAGCTCCAGGATCTGCAGCACCTCCTCCGCGTCATTCAATAATTTCTCAAGCTCATCGAGAGAGGTTTCTGGTTTTACGAACTTTACGAGCTCCACCTTGTCGAACTGGTGCACTCTCACGAGACCCCGGGTATCCTTCCCGTAAGAACCGGCTTCCCTCCTAAAACACGCAGAATACGCGGTGTAGCGGATGGGCAGCTCGGCTTCATCCAAAGTATCCCCGGCATGTATATTGGTAACCGGCACTTCCGCTGTGGGTATGAGGAAGAGGTCCTCGTCCTTAAGCCTATACATATCCTCCTCAAGCTTGGGAAGCTGCCCTGTCCCTGTCATGCTTCTTCTATTGACCAGGAATGGCGGGAGGATCTCGGTATAGCCGTGCTTCTTCGTATGAAGATCAAGCATGAAGTTTATGAGGGCGCGTTCAAGCCTGGCGCCTAACCCCTTGTACAGGATGAAGTTTGAGCCTGTTATCTTGGCGGCTGTCCCGAAGCATATGATATCGAGCATTTCGGCAAGCTCAATATGGGTCCTGGGCTGGAAATCAAAATTAGGTGTTTTACCCCAGGATTTGATGATTTTATTGCATTCCGGACCACCTACAGATAGGGATTTATCGGGTATATTTGGGATTACATACTTAATTTTATCTATTTTTTGGCTTAGTTCCTCCACTTTTGCCTCAAAATCGGCTATTTTCTGGGATATAGGCTTCATTTTGGCTATAATCTCTTTTGGGTTGCCTTTTGCCTTCAATATAGCGGCAACCTCATCGTTGGCTTTATTGCGCTGGGCCCTCAGATCCTCTACCTCGGCAAGGATTTTCCTGTGCTCTTCGTCAAGTTTGAGAAGTTCATCTATGTCGAGCTTATAGCCGCGGTTCTTGACCCCCTCTTTTACGATATCCCTGTTGTCTCGTATGAACTTTAGGTCTAGCATGTTGCTCCTTATGCTTTTAGGGTCAGTCCCCTTCAGTCGGTAAACGACTCTTTGGGGACAGACCCTACAATTAGCCCTTGATGACTCCGAGTGGCCTCATGCGGCAGACTTTCTTCGATAGTCCGGCGCCCGCAACCACATCTACCACTAGATTCACATTCTTATAAGCTTCGGGCGCTTCTTCAGCCAGGGTCTCACGGCCGCTCGACAAAACAAGAATGCCCTTCTTTTCAAGCTCTCCTGCTATAGACCTGCCGCGGCAGGCCTTGATGGCCGCGGTGCGCGAAAGCCTTCTGCCGGCTCCATGGCATGTCGAATAGAACGTCTCTTCGGCCTTCTTGGTACCGGTCAATAGATATGAGTTCCTTCCCATATCTCCGGGTATTATAACAGGTTGCCCGGTATTTTTGTACTTTGCCGGCAACTCCGGGTGATCCGGGCCGAACGCTCTCGTCGCGCCCTTCCTGTGAACGCACAGGAGCTTCTCTTTTCCGTTAATATTATATTTCTCTATCTTAGCTATATTATGAGCCACATCGTAAATTAAGTCCATACCTAAATCTCTCGGGCTCATGCCGAAGACCTTTTCAAAGACGCCGCGCGCCAGATGCATCAGGCATTGCCTGTTGGCCCAGGCGTAATTCGCGGCGCACTTCATGGCGCCCAGGTACGCTTTGCCTTCGTCGGAATTCACGGGAGCGCAGGCGAGCTGCCTGTCGGGCACTTCTATATTATACTTCGAAAGGCATCTTATAAAACTCTTCGAGTATTCGTCGCAGACCTGGTATCCGAGGCCGCGTGAGCCCGAGTGGAGCATCATCACGATCTGTCCGATCTCCAGCCCAAAAACCTTGCAGGCCGCCTCATCGTAGATCTCGTCGATGACCTGGACCTCGAGGAAGTGGTTCCCCGAGCCCAAGGTGCCTGACTGGTGCTTGCCTCTTTCGTAGGCTCTCTCCGAGACTTTATCCGGCAGGGCGTCTTTTATCGCGCCGCGTTCTTCGGTATATTCGAGATCGTCCTGCCTGCCGTAGCCGTGATCGACTGCCCACTTCGACCCCTCTACCAGTAGCTTGCGCTCCTCTTTCTCTGTGACCTTGATATCGCCCTTGGAGCCTACTCCCGCCGGAATATCGTTGTAAAGAGCATAAACAAGCTCTTTGAGTTTCGGACGCACATCGGATTCTTTCAGATTCGTCCTGACGAGCCTGACACCGCAATTTATGTCGAATCCCACGCCGCCGGGAGAGATGACGCCGCCTGCTTCGATATCTGTTGCGGCGACGCCGCCGATCGGGAAACCGTAACCCCAGTGGATGTCAGGCATAGCGAGCGAATACTTCAATATCCCCGGCAGAGTCGCCACATCCGCGACCTGCTGGGCCGCCTTGTCGGTACGCACATCCTCTATCATTCTGTCGTCGGCGTAGATGACGCCGTCGACGCGCATGCCCGTCATGTAGCTTTTGGGTATACGCCACCTGTAGTCGTCGATTTTTTCTATGGGGCCCTGCCAAATTTGCATAGTGATTATTTCTTAAGGGACAGTCCCTACTACACATCAAATACTATATCGACCTCGTAGTAGTCGTCTTTCTTGATTATCTTCAGGTTATAGTATGTCGTCGCCTTTATCTCGGTCTTCAGCCTGTTCCTGTTGTCCGCGACAGGTTTGCCAGAGGCCTTGGCGCTAATAAAGTCCTCGGAGAGCTTCACTATCTCGAATTTATTGAAGATTATATTCTTGGTGTAGAAATTATAAAGCAGTTCGTCGAGCCAGGCCTTTAAGAGTTCTTCGTAATTTTGCGAGGTGAGTTCAAACTCCTGGGTGATGGTGCTCTTGATCCCGTCCAGGTCGGCTATGATGTCGAACATCGCGAATGCGGCGTTCTCGAATAGCTCCTCTAAGGTCTGCCCGAAAACCCGTACGCCTATATCAGATGTGTGGGAGAACTGTATATACCGGTCCACAGGCTGTAATATATCATATAATTTTGTTTTATTGAATAAAAAAAACGCGCGACAAATTGGGCGCCGCGCGCTGATATATTAAATTAACTTCAGGAGCCGGATATGAGCAGTTTGTAGAGAACAGAAGCTCGACCGCCACCACCCAGGATTATGGGAAAGAGTATATTCATAGCCCTGTGACTAGGTCAATATCTTGATGAGTTTATAAAGAGAGTCGACGTCTTTGCTCTTCTTCGTAACCGCGGAGGCCAACCCTACAACATTTATTTTACTCCCCGTCACTCCGACCGCTTTTGAACTCACGCCTTTTCTTAAAAGATTGACCGCTTCGGCACCCAGCCGTGTAGCGAGCGTCCTGTCTTTTGCCGTCGGGGAACCTCCTCTTTGAATATGCCCGAGGGTCACGACGCGCGTCTCAAGGGTCGTGGTTTCGGTAATTATTTTGGCTATATCACCCGCCCTGGCTACGCCCTCGGCGACGATTATGATCCAGCTCATCTTTCCTCTCAGATTGCCCTCTACTACATCCTGGCATAATTGCTGTATAGAGTATTTTCTTTCCGGGACCAGGACATCCTCAGCGCCTCCGCTCAACGCGGCATTTATAGCTATGTATCCGGAAGAGCGCCCCATCACCTCCACTATGAATATGCGCTCCATGCTCGTGGCGGTATCCCTTATCTTATCTATCGCTTCGAGAGCGGTATTGACGGCGGTATCGGACCCTATCGTGTAGTCGGTTCCGGCTATATCGTTATCGATGCTCCCCGGAACGCCTATACAGGGTACACCCCACTCTTTATTGAAGAGGCGGCCACCCCGGTAAGTGCCGTCGCCGCCTATAAGGACGAGGCCGTCTATACGGTTCTTCTTTATCACCTCGTAAGCGCGCCGTCTTCCTTCCACCGTTTTAAATCTGTCGCTCCGGTCGGTCTTGAGGATCGTTCCGCCCCTGCTGATTATGTTGGATACCGACCTGTGATCGAGGATCTTGAGTTCCTCATTTATAAGGCCTTCATATCCCCTGAAGATGCCAAAAGCCTCCATCTTGTGATAGATAGCGGTCCGGACCACGCTCCTTATGGCCGCGTTCATCCCGGGAGCGTCCCCGCCGCTCGTCAGCACCCCTATCCTCTTTATCTTCGCCTTTTTCTTCATCCGCATATTATATCACCTTTACTCTTGAGCCGTTAGGTTTTCCATGAATAAACCAGCCTTCTGTCTTCAGGCAGACCTTCACCAGCATCAGCATAACCGGAACCTCTATCAAAACACCGACAACCGTTGCCAGCGACGCCCCAGAGGACAGCCCAAAAAGTATTGTCGATGTCGCGATTGCAACTTCAAAATGATTGCTTGCCCCAACCAAAGCCGACGGCGCCGCGTCCCTGTAGGGCAGTTTCAGCCATTTAGCCAACCCGTATGTTATGGCAAATATAAGGCAGGTCTGTATAAAGAGCGGGATAGCGATAAGTAATATGATCTGAGGCTGATTGATGATCAGCTCACCTTTAAATGAAAATAGCAGAACAAGCGTAACTAGTAGCGCGCCTATCGAAACCGGGGTAAGATAACGCAAAAACCTCTCTTCAAACCATTTCAACCCCTTTTTGGCGATCAGCCACCTCCTGGAGAGATAACCCAAAAGTAACGGCAGGCCGACATAAATGACTACCGAAAGCACTATAGTCTGCCAGGGTATCGGCATTTTGTTCACGCCCAGAAGCCATCCGCCCAACGGCGCGTAAAGAACTAACATGGCCAGCGAATTAATAGCCACCATCACCAGCGTATGCCCATCATTGCCCCTGGAAAGATGCCCCCAGATCAATACCATTGCCGTACAGGGCGCTATACCAAGCAATATACACCCCGCTATATAGGACCTGAATAGCTCTACCCGCGTCCCGTCCTTCACGATCTCTGTGCCCGGCAGCCACCCCTTGAATAAGACTCCGATAAATAGCGTCGCTATGGCAAGCATGGTGAAAGGTTTGACGCACCAATTGACAAATAAAGTGAGACCAACCGGCTTCGGCGTTTTTCCGGCTTTTATAACCTCGGTGAAGTCGATCTTAACCATGATGGGGTACATCATAAAAAAGAGGCAAATAGCGATGGGGATCGACACCTGGTAGACCGAGAATCGATCGAGCGCAACAGCCATCTGTGGGAATAATTTACCGAGCATTACGCCGAGCGCGATACAGATGATAACCCATGCGGTGAGATACCGTTCAAAGAAGCTAAGGCGGCGTTCCTCGTGAATGATATGCTCCATCTCTTCCACTCCTCAATTCATATGTTCGGTGTTAAATGTATAATTAAGATGATACCGCATATTCCGGTTTCCGGCAAGGTTAAGAAAAATAAAAACCCCCGAGAAGAACCCGGGGGTTTTTTACAACAAACGCAAAACACTTATTATCTATTTCTTCTTCCCTATCATGAAGTAGAGAACCATACCTATTATAGGCAGTAAGAGAACCAACACTATCCACAGCGCCTTCTTGCCTGTATCCATAGAGCTCTTCAGCGTGTCGACTATGGCTATGATATCCAACACCAATACAACAAGTCCTATCAATGCTCCCATACCACACCTCCTTTGTTGGTCATTTGCCGGAACCGAAAGGATTCTTGAGCACGTCTTTCAACCTATCCGCTGTTTTCTGAACTGTCTCCTGAGTTTTTTTCGCGGATTCGACAGCCTGTTTGGCTTTCTCCTGGGCGGCGGCTGTGGTCTTTTGCGCCGTATCGATCGCCGTCGACGCCATCTTCTGCGCGCTCGCGAGCGTGCTTCCCACGGTACCCTGCAGCCCTCTCAGGTCGAAATTCGTAAGAGACGCTATTGAAGTGTTCATCAGAGCCTTCACAACGATCAAGCTCGCCAGTGAATACGGATTATCGACATTGGTATAGCTTTCATTGATATTTACATTGAACTCTTTCACATCAGGCACGCTGGACTTTGAATAGTCCTTGTAGATGACCTTCCCTATGCTCAGCTTGAGTAGATCTATCTTTATGTCGGGGACCTTTCCCGGCGCTTCCTGGGACGGGGCCTTGCCTGCTTTCTGCGCCTGCACTGTCCTTAACGCGTTCAGGTTAAGCTCTCCTTTGGCGTTCTTTACGACTACGAATTCTTTAAGTGCCAAGCGGACTTCCGGCAGGTGTATCTTGCCGCCCAGTATAGCGGGAAGGTCATATTTGACATAGATTTCAGGCATCTCTATCATCGTCTTGTCCGGAAAATTTCGCGGATTCAAAAGTCTGAGGTTTCTGATATCGACTACCGGCTTAAAGATCCCGACATTCAGGCCTCCTATGCTGAGCTTGAGGCCCGTGACGATCTCGGCGCCCTTTTCGACCGATATCTTTATTATGGTATCCTTGGCAATCGCCGCTATAAAGACCGCAACCACTATAACTACCAACACGATCATATACTTTTTCATAGCTATCCCCTCTCCTTTTTTAACACTGTTATTATATACCCCGGAGCTTCATTGTCAATCTCATTGCTCTCGCAATATCGCTTTCAAAAATGTTATAATATCCGGGTGTGGCGGGGGAGGGAACTTTTTCTTACAATCCGGTGTCTAATAGTATGGCAAGGGTACTCATATGAGAGAGATAGATAAAAATACAGTGGAAATGGCCGCGAGCGGCGATATGGCCGCGTTTGAGGATATCTACAAGCAATTCTCCTCGACCGTCTATACCATATCGCTTGGTGTCACCCGGAACCGCCAGGACGCAGAGGAGGCGACGCAGGATGTATTCGTCAAAGTCTTCCGCGGATTGAAAAATTTCCGGTTTGGTTCTTCGTTCGGCACCTGGCTATACAGGATCACCATGAACACGGCGATAAATATCCACCGCAAGCACGCCCGGCGCGGGGTGACATCGTTAAGCTATGATGAGCTTAAGGATACCCGCACGGCGGCACCGGCTATACAGCACGAGGAAGTCGAGCGGCAGGATGCCGCCCCCCGGCGCGTTAGCGCGATACTGGATAACATAAGCCCGGAACACCGCTCCTGTATCATGCTTCGCGAGATAGAGGGCTTGGATTATAGAGAGATGGCCGGCGCACTCAGCATACCTTTGAATACGGTGCGCTCCCGGCTCAAAAGGGCCCGGGAGGCCATCATAGCTTACTGCCGGAAGGAGGGGATTCGTTATGAACTGTAAAAAAATGAAGGAGCTTATTCTCACCGATTACGTTGACGGAAGACTCGCGGGCCGCGCGCTGGAAGAGCTGGAGCTGCATCTTGGATCATGCCAGGATTGCCATGCGCTTGTCGAAGAGCTGAGAGCCGCCGGCAAGTTATTCAGGGCCGTTGGGCAAGAGGAGCCGCCCTCCGAAGTCTGGTATAAGATCCGCGCCGAAATAGGCGCCGCGCCCGCAAGGTTTGGTCTCCCGGAGACCGTTCTCGCGTACGCGCGATACTACCTGTCGCGTTTAAGGCCCGCTGTGGTAATAACGAGTGCGGCAATATTGCTACTATTCGCCTTGACCGCGGTGCGTCTTATGCCCCGAACGGATTATATGGAGACCTTGAGCTCTGAGGACGATATCCTCGCGATATCCTATACCGGCGACTACGAGAACGGGCCGGAATCCGACCTCGGCACGGCGGCCGAAATGTTCTTTTTATAGAATAATCGGAAAGAGAGGGAACTTTTTAATAGGCACCGGTGTCTAAGTAATCAGAAAAGGGGTGATAACTATGAAAACAGACATTAAGAAAATTATGGCAGTTGTAGTTGTCGCGATCTTCATCGCCGGAAACGTATTCGCCGGTACGGAATGCGGCTTCCAGGGCAAGCACGATAAGGGCTCGAAGGGTAAAGAAGCGATCACGCGCGAACTGAACCTGAACGCGGACCAACAGGCTCGCCTTGACCAGGAGCGGAAGACCCATCGCGAAACAATGGATACGCTGCGTGGCGCGCTGAAAGAGAAGAAGCGCGAATTGCAGGACGCCATTACAAAGCCCGGCACGACGAGACAGCAGGTGGAGCCAATACTGGCCCAGATAAAGAAGCTGCAGAGTGATATGGCGGATAAGCGCGCGGACGGCATATTCGCCGTGAAGAGTATCCTCACCCCGGAGCAGTTCACGAAACTCCAGGAGATGAAGGAGAAGAAGGTGAAGGGCCAACACAAGAAGTACGGCAAGAAAGATCGAAGATAAATAAGTATAATTTCTATACGATAAGAAGGCCGCCTGAGTAAAATCAGGGGGCCTTTTTATTTATCTTTGAAGGCTGCAAACACATATACTATTCGTCCGCCAATAGAGAGGTGGACATTCATGGAATACATGATATACTTTTTTGTATGGAAATACTCAAGTTCCTCCTGAAATGGTTCATAGTCGCCGTTATCGTCGCCGCCATATTGATAGGCGGGACATCCATCTATTTAGCCTTCTTCGGGAAAGGCACCATAGAGAAGGCCCTGAGTGATATGCTCGGTTCCCAAGTGCGCTTTGAGGCTGTATCCATGGATCTTGGCAAGGGATTGGTACATTTTAAAGGTTTTACGGTATTGAACAAGCTAGAGTTCGAAGACAACATATTCAAGGCTGACAAGTTCGTGGTCTCTATAGACAAGGAAAAATATGATAAAGATAAAGTCTTTGCCATCCAGGAAGTGGTAATTGAAAAAGGCGTGCTGAATATCGAGAGGAATAAAAAAGGCGTCTTTAATATCGCGTCTTTGAATACCGAATATCTACCCGGGGAATACGGCGTCGCGTACGCCGCCGAAATTCAGGCCGTCAGCGGCCTCTACAACTTTGCGAGTAATTTCAGGAGCATAGTCATAACGGATTCTATAGTTAACTTCAAGGACGCATATATCTCACAGACGCCTTTTACGCGCTACTGCGATAAATTTAATTTCCAGTTCAGGACCAGCCCGCCTTCAAACGGGAACATCCAGGCAAACTCTTCGATGAGTTTCAGGATCCCTATGCAGAGCCCGCCGCATGGAACTGTCTCATTTAAGGCGAGCATGTCTGTCTATCCAAACAGGGTCGATACCGAGGGCACTCTGGTATCAAAAGATATAAACCTGACCTTATTTCTGCCGTACCTGGCAAAACATACTCCGTTCAACTTCAACAGCGGATCCTTCAGCTCTACTACGACGTTCCGGATGCATAATAATGTGATAGACTCTCCGACGACGGTATTGCTCCACAACCTGAGGCTCGCGGTGAAGCCCGGCATGGAGAACTCCCAGTTCATGCAGACCGCCGTGAACAGGCTGGCGCCGTATCTGCAGTCCGGGCAGAACGACCTCTACTTTGATTTCGTGATAAAGGGGCCCGCGGATAGACCGCAGGCGGGGCTTGGTCCGCGCGTCAAGTTCGCCATCGGCATGGTAGTGCTGGAAGAGCTAAGCAACGCGATGCAGCAGATACAGAAATTTAAGCAATAATTTTTGAAGGAGGTTGTTTTGAAGAAGACTTTAATAATGATGATACTATTCCTGACTATCGCGTCGGCCTTATACGCGCTGGATGAGGAGACATACGCGCGGCTATCGGCTGAAACCGTAATAGCGGCGCACCAATATAAGGGTAATGTTCCCGGCATGAACCAATGGATTAGCCGTACACAACAGCAGTACCCGGTCTTCATGTCGGGTGAATGGCAGACGTTCGAGAGGAACTTAGCCGCAAATAGCGCCAACAAGAGCAGTGTTTACACTAGGATCCTGAATATAGTAAGGTCCAAAGGTTACAACGCGCGTATTTCGAGTCTGGGCAGCGGAATGACGTCTATCGAGATAATGAGCTGACGGCGCATCTTTTATCTTGTCACCCTATTATTTTATCCGCGCACTTACGGTCTTCAGCGCGACCATAAGTTCTCTGCAAAGATTCTGTAAATGGGGGACGCGGGAAAATCTTTTTTCAGCGGATTCCAAAAGGGCTTGGGTATCCGTTATAATTTTCTTCAGCTCGTTTGCATTGTTAGTAAGTAAGCGCGGGTCTCCGGCCATGGGTAAGAGTTTGGCTAGATTCAGATAAGCCCTTGAGAGATCTTCCATACCCAGTATGCGGGGAGCCGTGTTTATATCTACGCCTTCCTTATCGAGTATCGACCGCATCTTCAATGCGGCATTGAGACTGTTATTTATATAGGGCACAGCCTGAAAATAATTCCCTTGGCTTATATATGGCCCCGCTTTATTAAAAGATGCAGCCCACTCTCTTTCCAGGCGATTGCACTCGTCTGCCTGCGCTTGATTCAAAGATCCCGATTTTGGATGCGCAATATTTGCGCTGGACGCGACAGCGGTGCGGGCGGCGGGCGGCGAAACGGACCTTGTTGGCGCGATAGCGCGCTCGCGCCCAGTGGTAGGCCCTGATTTTTTGGGCGCTGACATATATTTTGACTTGGGCGTTACCAGATTAAGAACGATGGTAAGCGCCAATAGCACGCCTGCCAAAATAATAAATTTTTTCATCTCTCACCCTCTCAAATTTTTATTTCCGGATTTAGGGTCTTAAGTCTTTCAAAAAATGTCTTACCATCTTTGACCGACAGCTGGGCGTTCTTCGAGCTGAAAACCCTTTTAAGAAGGCCCGAGCCTTTTTCCGCCGTATTGGCCGAGATCATGAAGTGACCTAATAACGGGATCTTCGAAACACGCCGGATACTCGATATGCCGATCTCATATCTTATTTTGACCGGTTTCAAGAAACCCTTTTCGGAGACGAAGATAATCTTATCGGAGGTTAAAATAATATATCCGGACCAGGACACATTATCCTCGCCGCTGGACTGGTAAAGCTTCGCCTCTCTCCAGTCAACGATACCGGATTCTTCGATCTTCACTTCCCGTATTGCGTCTTTAAAAGCCATGATTCCTCCGTCGTATTAATTACCGGCAGGGCTCCCGGCAAAAAGATAAATTTTATATATCTCACCGATTCCGGAGAACGGATCTTTATCCGGCGCTAGAAGGGAATCTTCTCCCTATTCGCTTTTCTCCATACTTCCATTATTGCTTCCATGGGAAACACCACCTGTCTATTTGGACTCGTACCGGCATCGGCAGACGTATGAGGAACCGTCGACGCCGACTGCTGCTGGTTGTAGGCCTGATTCATAGCATTGAAAGTCTTGAATAATCCGCCAACCTGCTGCATCATGGCTTGCGCCTGCTGCGCCTGTATCTGTCTCTGCTCGACGAGTTGCGCCTGATATACCTGACTATTGACCTGCTGTTGTTCGCGGTTTTGCCTGTTGGCCTGGATCTTATTGCGAAGATTGTCCATGTACCTATCCATACCCTCCTGCATCAGTTCACCCGTGGACCATTGCCTTGTCTCCACAGGTTGCGGCGGGGGCGCTACGGGTTGCGGCGGTTCGACCGCTTTCGGGGCCGGAGGGGGCGTCTCCTGCAACTTCTCTTTTCTGGCGCGCCGTCTTGCCCGGAGCCGGTCATACGCGGCACTGCGATCTATCTCCGGAAGCTCCGGAGGCGCTTCAATTGATGGCGTTTCTATAGGCACTGGAGGCTCTACAGGCGACACTTCAGGCTCTGCCGTGTCGGATGGCGCCGGCGGAGCAACCTGGTTTGGGGCTTCCGGAGTTTGTACAGCTGCGGGAAGGGCCTGTCCGGACTCGACCGGTTGGGGCTCCGGCGTTACCGCCGTCTCTTGCGCAGGCTCAGGCTCGGGCGCAGGCCTTTCCTGGAGCGCGAGCGAATCCACGACGTCTTTGCCGAACATACTCTCGGCATTACTTAGCTCCTCGTCTATGTATTTTAAACTGTTTTGGTTTCTCGACAGGCGATCCTCTATATTATCGCGCCAATCTTTATATTCTTCATCGACTTGGTCATTTATCTGAATCATCCTTTTTAAGGCCTTGGACTCTTCTTCGTTCAGAACATTGTTCATAAAATCTTCCAGGGACTTACCTTTGCCGTCCTTCGACCACTCGGCCATTTTTTGTTCGATACTTTTGGTGACATCGGATTCCGCCAGGCGCTTCCCCTCCTCCTTCAGCTTCGCCATATGGGCGGTGCTGAATGTGCCGTTACGAAGGCTCTCCTGCGCCGCCTGCAGACTTCGCTCGCTGGCTTGAATCACCTCCCTTTCACGAAGAACTTCCGCTACATGGGCTTTCTGTTGTTCGGTTGGTTCTACGAGATCGGTCTGTCCGGCTTTTTCAGCGGAACTTTTGCCTAAAGCCGATTGCTTAAGCTCTATTTTAGGTCTCGACGCGTCAGCCGGCGGAGGATCCTTGACACTTAAGGGACCTTTTAAACGGACCGAACCTTCCGCCACTTTTATATCGAGATAATCTTTAGGGTTGCTCATCGTTCTTGTAACCTGTCCGACCTGTCCCGAAAGGCCGGACATGTATTTTTCGTCAAGCTCGCCGCCCAGCGCCTTCGACCGGGCTTCCCACAGGGCTTCGCGTACCGGTTCGATCGCTTGAGCCCGCTCGAATCTACCGGATATGTCGTGCATATTTATGATCTTCAACGCCATATCCTTCTGATATGCTTTGATATCCGAGACCTCTCCCCTCTTGGCCTGCTGGAACTGGCTATTAATGTCATCGTAACGGGACGCAAGATAGGCTATCTCTCTTTCTGAGACTATCTGCGAATTAGACTTTTCGCCGGGCTTGAATATTACCTCACTGCCATCCGGCATTATAAATTCACTTCTTCTTGCCAATCCATATCCGCCCACGATTACATCTTCCGTGGAAGCGCGCACCGTCCCGCCGGGAGACATGGTATTTGCCATAAATTGCGGGAATTTTCCGTCGGCTACCTGACAGACTTCGAGGTCTATCCTCGCGTCGCCGGTAAAGAGGTTTTGCGTGCTCTGGCCGGTTTTGGTAACATCCCGCTCCCACTGGGTAACGGTCTTCTGCCAGGCGGGGGCACCTACAGCCTCGACCACTTTATCATTGGCATCCCGATAGCTCAATTCGTCCACAAACGCCTTCGGACCCAGCCCGTTTTTATCACCGTGGCTTCCGCAATATATCACACGGCTGAGTTTTCTGTCCTCTTGCGCCCGGTCTGTATTAACGGCGCTGCCGTCAACGCAATTTAAAAAACCGCGCATATCCATATCCCTGGATACATATACCAATCTGTCTTTGGATGGGCCTTTGGCGTGTGGGCTGCGTTCAATGCGGGTGGTGCCGGATTTATCTATTACTACGATCTCGTAATCATTTGGGTGGGCTTTCTTATAGTCTTCTATATATGTACTGCACGCCGCGCTGTTCCGATTGTTCTTCCACCAGTTCTTTATACCCGTAAACCGGCCGCTGGAATCGGGTGTCGTATTCTGAACGAGAAGCTCGTCATCGGCAAGGGCAAACGGCGCAGCCTGAAACAACAACGCGGCGCAGAATAAAACGACCAATATGTTTCTCATGGAAACGCTCCCCTATATTATTTTTTGCCGCTCTTCTGTTTTATCTCTACAACGAGAGTTTCTATCGAGGCCCTCATATTTCGACATACATCTCCCATATCCGAGGCGTCGCTGTAGTCAAACATCTTGGCAGCCTTATCGAAATAATCCATGGTCTCAAGCGAAAGACTCATCAGCTTAGGCCAATCCTGATCTTTGGTCGTAGGGTTTTTGTTTATAGCGAGTATTTCATTGGTATTTGCATAGGCAATAGTCATAGTCTCGATCGCGTTAAGCCTCGCCGTAACGAGGCGCTCATCTACCACCTTTCCCGCTACGATCTGTTTCATCGAATCCACTATCTCCAGGCATCTGTCTATATATGTGTCACATGTGGAAAAGTCGTATTTACTTATCGCTTTCCCGGCTCCGTCTAAATTGCCCGCCCACTCTCTTTGCAGAGCATCGAACCTCTGGGCGTCGGCCATTGTAAAGACCGGTGGAGGCGGAGGCTCTACAGGAGCAACGTAACTGGGCTTCTCCAGTTCGTCTATTTGCGCCTGTAACTCCGCCATTGCTTTATTGGATGCGATCTGCTTTTGCATGGCCTTGTTCGAGGCCTGCTGACATCCCTTCACAACAACCATACCCGCGATCAGCGCTATCAAAACTCCCGCTCCGATCAATGCGGTTTTGGTGTCTAATTTGACCGTAAAAGTGCCGGGCGCTTTATTTGTGCCGGCTTCGACCGCTGGTTTCTCAGTAGATACCGGCTTTGCTTGCTGGATGATTACGGGTGCAGCTTGTGAAGGCGTTGTCCCGTCAGCCAATTTCCGGTATATATACGCCATGGCGATCATCATAACCGGTATAGCGACTAATAAGCCCACCAAGAGCGCAAGGGCGCCCAGTATGGTTATCAACAAAAATGCGAACCATAGCACTAAAAGATTGAGCGTATTTCCTTCCGTCGCCTTCCAGCTTGCTTCCAGCGCCTTTATCGGGCTCATATTCTTATCAACAATGAAGTACGCGAAGAACTGCAGCCTCAGCATAAGGATTATGCCCGGCACTATGAGGAGGACGAGCCCTATCGCGCATGCTATCCAGAAGAGGATAAGGGCGCCTATATAGTTTAGTATCAGCGGGTAGGATGAATAGAGATCTTCGAATCCCGGCTTCTGGTTATCGCAGAACTTGAGCGCTACCTTTATGACACCCATCGTTATTAAGGCGTTAGCCACCCATGAAATGACAGTCACGATGGCTACTGAGAGGAAGTTCCCCATTGCTATGCGCGTTAAGGCCTGGGAGACCATCGATACCAGAAGAAAAATGACGAATAAAATAACTATGAACGCGATATTCTTTATTACCGTCTTCCAGCTGAAACTTACAGCCTCCTCAATAGAGAACTTCCGGACATCCATAATGACCTCCTGAGTTATTTACTGCCCACAACATTTGTTTGCGTTACCATTACCACCTTAAGCGTTATAAAACCAACAATAAAATTTTTATTTCACTGCCCGCCGCTATATAAGAGTGCTCCCGCCTAATTTTGATTTGCTCCGCGCATTCCTGAATTAATAGCTTCGAGCGTCAATGCGGCGATCTCACTTTCCGTGAGCTTTCTTTTTGTGGGCGCGGCTTTCGCAGGTGACGGTGAAACGACTGGAACCTGATGCTGCTGGGCATTATACGCATCATTCGCCGCGTTAAAAGTCCTGAAGATCCCTGTCGCCTGCTGCATAACTGCCTGCGCCTGCTGCATCTGCAGACGTCGCTGTTCGGCCAATTGCGCCTGGTAGGCTTGGCTATTAACCTGCTGCTGACCGCGGTTTGCCCTGCTGGCCTGGATCTTATCGCGAAGGTTATCCATGTACCTATCCATGCCCTCCTGCATCAGCTCACCTGTGGACCACTGCCCTGTCTCCACGGGTTGTGGCGGAGGCGGCACAGGCTGCGGCGGTGCGACCACCTCCGGGGCCGGAGGGGTCTGGCCCTGCAACTTCTGCTGCCTGGCGCGCCGCCTTTCCCGGATCCTATCGTATGCGGCACTGCGATCTGTCTCCGGAAGATCCGGAGGCGCTTCAACTGACGGAGGCTCTGTGGGCGGCGGAGGTTCTGCCGGAGATATCTCGGGTTCGATCGTGTCGGACGGGATCGGCGTGGCGACCGGCTTTGCGGCTTCCGGCGCTTGTACGGCCTCGGGTATAGCCTGTCCGGGCTCAACCGGTTGAGGCTCCGGCGCCACGGGGATCTCCTGCGACGGCTCAGGCGCAGGCTCAGGCTTTTCCTGTAGGGCGAGGGAGGCCATGAAGTCTTTGCCGAACATATTCCCGGCCCCTTTTAACTCCTCGTCTATGGATTTTAAATCGTTTTGTGTTTTTATTAGGCGTTCCCCTGCATCTTTGCGCCACTCGCTATATTCATCGCTGATGTGGTTATCCAGCTGAAGAAGCCTTTTGAAGGCTTTGGACTCCTCCGCACTTAGGACATTGTCCATAAAATCTTCCATGGGCTTTTCTTTGCCGTCCTTCGACCACTCCGTCATTTTCTGTTCGACTCTTTTTATGACATCGGATCCCGCCAGTCCTTTAGCCTCCTCCTTCAACTCCTCTATATGAATGCTGGTGGCGGTACGATTAAGAATACGCTCTTGCAGCGCCTGCAGATTTTGCTCCTTGGCTTGCAATCCATCCCTGGAGCTGAGAACTTCTGAGATATGGGTCCTCTGATCTTCAGTCGGTTCGACGAGACCGGCCTGTCCGGATTTCTCGGCGGAGGATCCTCCTAAAGCCGACTGCTTTAGCGATACTTTCCGTGAAGACTCTCCCGGCAGCTGAAGGTCCTTAATATCTAAAGGACCTTTCAGGCGCACTGAACCTTCCGCTACTTTTATATCAACATAATCTTTCGGATTACTCATCGTTCTCGTAACTTGTCTGATCTGTCCGGAGAGGCCGGACATATATTTTTCGTCAAGCCCTCCTCCCATGGCCTCCGACCGCGCGTCCCATAAGGCGGCACGCAGCGGCTCGATCGCCTGTGCTTGCTCGAAATTACCGGATATGTCATGCATATTTATGATCTTCAAGGCCATATCTTTCTGATATTCTTTAATATCCGAGACCTCTCCCCTCTGTGCCTGCTGGAACTGACTGTTAATATCATCGTAACGGCACGCCAGATAGGCTATCTCTCGCTCGGAAACTATCTGCGAATTGGTCTTTTCACTTGGCTTGAATATTACCTCACTGCCATCCGGCATTATAAATTCACTTCTTCTTGCCAATCCATATCCGCCCACGATTACATCTTCCGTGGAAGCGCGCACCGTCCCGCCGGGAGACATGGTATTTGCCATAAATTGCGGGAATTTTCCGTCGGCTACCTGACAGACTTCGAGGTCTATCCTCGCGTCGCCGGTAAAGAGGTTTTGCGTGCTCTGGCCGGTTTTGGTAACATCCCGCTCCCACTGGGTAACGGTCTTCTGCCAGGCGGGGGCACCTACAGCCTCGACCACTTTATCATTGGCATCCCGATAGCTCAATTCGTCCACAAACGCCTTCGGACCCAGCCCGTTTTTATCACCGTGGCTTCCGCAATATATCACACGGCTGAGTTTTCTGTCCTCTTGCGCCCGGTCTGTATTAACGGCGCTGCCGTCAACGCAATTTAAAAAACCGCGCATATCCATATCCCTGGATACATATACCAATCTGTCTTTGGATGGGCCTTTGGCGTGTGGGCTGCGTTCAATGCGGGTGGTGCCGGATTTATCTATTACTACGATCTCGTAATCATTTGGGTGGGCTTTCTTATAGTCTTCTATATATGTACTGCACGCCGCGCTGTTCCGATTGTTCTTCCACCAGTTCTTTATACCCGTAAACCGGCCGCTGGAATCGGGTGTCGTATTCTGAACGAGAAGCTCGTCCGCGGCAAGGACAAGCGGCGTGACCTGCAACAATAACGCCAGGCAGAAGAGAAAAATGAGTACGTTTCTCATTGAAATCCCCGTATATAGTTTCTATCCGCCATTCTTCTGCTCTCTTTTATCAATGACCTATTTCATCTAGGTCTTGAACTTCCGCCGCATATCTCCTGTTAAGATACAATAAAAAAGCAATCCGGAAACCGGGTTGCTCTCTTTATCGCGCTTATTGTATGGGTACTGCCTTCCATGGGCACGTCCTTGTAATGAAAATAGTATATCATCTTAATTGCGCCACGCCAAATAATTATGTCATAAAACGCTCATTCGTACCTCAGGGCCTCGATTGGATCGAGTTTCGATGCCTGCCTGGCCGGCCATAATCCAAATATGAGCCCTATGATGATCGAAAAAGTAGTCGCGAGAATGACCGAAAAGAGAGAGACTTTTATAGTCCATCCGGCTATAACAGCAAGCAGCAGGGCTATGCCTGATCCGAAGAGAACGCCTAACGCTCCGCCTGTAAATGTCATAACGATCGACTCTATAAGAAATTGCAGCATAATATCGGATTCGCGGGCGCCTATCGCTTTCCTGAGACCTATCTCTCTCGTCCTTTCCGTAACGGATACGAGCATTATATTCATTATGCCTATGCCGCCTACAAGAAGGGAGATCGCCGCGATCGAACCCAGCAGCATGGTCATTGTTTGCGTGGTCTGCACCAGGGTTTGCTGGATGTCCGCCATGTTCCTTATCTCAAAGGCGTCTTCGCTCTCCTTCTTTGTAAGCTTGTGGCGCTTTATGATCGATTCCTTTATCGAATCCTGCACCCCGTCCATGAGAGACGGGTCTCTTACTTCCACATCTATTGAGTCCACGTATTGTTTTCCAAGAAGGCGGTACATAGCCGTAGTTATCGGCACCAGGATAAGATCGTCCTGATCGTGCCACATCGTGGTGCCCTTTGTCGGTAGAACGCCTATGACCTGAAAGTTTACGCGATTTATTTTTATCACGCTGCCGATAGGATCGGCGCTTCCGAACAACTCTTTCACTACCGTGGCGCCCACCACGGCCACTCTTGAGCGCGACCTCAGCTCTTCCTCCGTAAAAAATCTTCCTGCCACCGGAACCGAAGCCCTCATCTGAGCAAAGCTCACTCCTGTACCCTGAACCTGAGTATTCCAGTTCTTATTGGCGTATACCGTCTGGCCACGACCGGTCACCGAGGGAGAAGCCTTTGCGACGCCGGGGATCCTCAATATCGCGTCCACATCCTGCGTCGTGAAGCGGGTGACAGATCCCGCTTCCATCGCAACGCCATGCAGGCGGTGCGATCCTGGCCGGACCGTCAAAAGATTGGAGCCCATGGAAGCTATCGTCTTCGCTATCGATTCTTTGGCGCCCTGGCCAAGCGCCAACATAGCTATTACGGCAGCTACTCCTATCAGTATACCCAGCATAGAAAGCATTGAGCGCATCTTGTGAGATACTATAGCCCAGAACGCCTGCCTGAAATGGTCTATGAATTCGGCCCTTTTTGCCTCTTTGACCGCCGAGGTTAATATATCATCTATTGAAATTTCCACAGGCGAGGGCGGAGGGAAGCCTTTCTTTTCTTTTTTCAGTTCATCGGAGATGATATTGCCGTCGCGCATACGTATGATCCTCCTGGCGTGCGCGGCCACCTCTTCTTCATGAGTTACCATGATTATAGTCTTGCCTTTTCTGTTGAGCTCTTCCAGGATCGCCATTATTTCATTCTGGCTCTTTGTGTCAAGGTTGCCGGTGGGCTCATCCGCGAATATCAGTAAGGGATCATTTACCAAAGCGCGGGCTATAGCTATGCGCTGCTGCTCTCCGCCGGAAAGCTCGTTTGGCTTATGAAGGGCGCGCCCCGCAAGGCCTACATCTTTTATCCTTTCCATTGCCTTCTCCTTCAGGTGCCTCTTACCGGCGTATATAAGCGGCAACTCCGCGTTTTCGAGAGAGGATATCCTTGGAAGAAGGTGAAACTGCTGGAAGATGAAGCCCATCAAATTGTTCCTGAGAGTCGCCAGCTGGTTATCTGTAAGGACCGTTACGTTCTTTCCCGCCAAATAATATTCGCCGGAGTCGGGCCTGTCGAGAAACCCCAATAAGTGAAGCAACGTAGACTTACCTGAACCGGACGGCCCCATGATCGCTATAAACTCTCCGCCCTTTACAGCCAAAGAGACGTCCTGAACGGCCGTTACGCCGGATCGCCCCATCTTGTAGGTTTTGCGTATATTTTTTAACTCTATCATCTTGATCTTCTGCGCGCAGGCATAAACGGATTTGTCGCCGTTTTCTCGTTCTTCGAAAGCGTATATCTCTGCGTAACCTCCAGTATACTATCGTCGACGCCCAGGCCCGAAACGACCTCGACATCCTTATCATCGAATATCCCAACCTCGATCTTCCGTTCAACAGGCCCTTCGCCGCTTTCTCCCGCTAACAAAACATAGTCGCCGTCTATGGATTTTTTTACCGCGCTCAGCGGTATCATCAGGACATCTTCCTTTATATTATCCACTATCTCAACCGTGGCCGTCATGCCGGAGCGAAAGACCGCGGGTACGGTATCAGGCATGATATCGACCTGATATATGGTCACATTGTTCACGATCTTCGATTCATAGTAAATATGATCGACATTGCCTTTCACCTTTATCTGGGGATACGCGTCAAGGCTTATAGTAGCCGTCTGCCCGATCTTCACCCTGCCTATATCGGTTTCGTCAACCTGCGCCTGGACTATCAGACGGTCCGACAATACTACCACGACATCCGCGGCAGTTACCGTCTGCCCCGGCTCATCGGTGCTGACTATCACCTCGCCTTTTATGGGAGATATCAGAGGGGTCGGCTTGTATACATCTTCCCAGTACTTCATCGCTTCCGGGCCGCGGGCCCTTGCCGCGTCAAGAAGCGCCGCCCTTTCCGTAGAGCTCATCCATGCAAGTGTCTGGCCCGCCTCGACCATCTGGCCTTCTTTTACAAGGATCTCATCTATGCGGCCGTTTATGGGCGGCTTTATCTCCAGGCGGTTTTGCGGCTGCACTATCGCGGTAGAAGTTATAAAGGTCTGTATAGTGCCATAAGAGGGCTGTATCTGCCTGACGACTTCTTTATCCGGCTTTCGCCATGGCTTCATCACAACTACAGCTATTACGACTATTGCCATTAAAAATATAAGAACCTTCCATCCTTTATTCTTTATCATATTCCAGCGTTCCTCCTTTTGCCTGAATCCAGTTTGCTTCCGCGATCATGGCGGCGTTTTGGGCGAGGAGATAAGACTTTTTAGCGGTGACCAGATTATCTTCTATGATTATCCAATTATCATAGGACAGGAGCCCTATCGAATATTCCGCCGCCGATATCCGGGCGCGCTCCTGGGCCGCTTCAAGCGTCTTTTTCTGCACCTCCACGTTATCAACCGTATCCTGTAACTGTGTCCAGGTGTCCGCCAGGGTAAATATGACACCATCCCGGCCGCTTTTCTCTTCAGCCTGGGACTGACCCAGGGCTCCTTTTGCTTTCGCGACAGTAGCTATCTTGTTGCCTCCGTCAAATATGGAAAAGTTCAAGCTTGTCCCTATCGAGTATTCGTTCTTATCGGGGAACCATCGTGTGCCGGTATTGCCGGCGCTACCGCTGGCATAGACCTGTGGAAAGAAATCCGCATAGGCCGATTTTAAACCGAACTTCGCCGCCTCTTTTTGCACGATGAGCTGCCGCAAAAGAGGATTTGTCTCGGCAATATTTTCAAAATTCGGCAACATGCGGACCTGGTCCTCGACTTCGAGATCTCCCACCGCAGTTATCAAGTCAAATTTTGACCGGCCGAGTTCCTTTGTAAGCCGTCTCTGGTAAAGATAGATATCCCTGGATGCCTGCGCCACATCGTAAATCGCCCTGGTCAGATCGGCCTCTGAAGTCATCAGGGAACCTTTGTGCTCCCTTCCCCCTTCATACCGCAATTTTACGAGTTCCAGCGACTGGTTGCGGCGCGCCTCTATCTCTTGGGCCACTTTAAGGTAATCCTGCGCGCTCAACAGGTTTGAATAGGCGGTCCGCAACCATAACCTTACATTAGATGAAGTCACATCGTAATTATATTTTGACGCCGTTATGTTCCTTTCGTTGGCCGAAAGGTCGAATGAAGTCTTAAAACCATCGAATAAGAGTTGCTGCGCGGATATTTCGAATTGATATGTGGTCGACCTATTGCTCTTTGAGGACCCGGATGAGGAGCCGGATACGAGCTCCACGGAAGAGCCCGAAACTCCGAAAGAAGGATTCTTGGTCGTAACTTCACTCGCGTCAAAATCAAGCTGAGGCAGATACGCGCTTCTGGTGATCTCCTTGGAGGCCCTGGCCTGTTTGATCTTTTCCATAGCGGAAAACAGGTCCGGATGGTTTTTCTTTGCCTCTTTCACGCAATCTTGCCACAGAAGGGTCTCCTCCGCAAGAGCTCTGCTTAATAGAGTGGCGGATAAAAACAGGATAATGGATAAGACCCGCATATATTTCATATTTGCGGATTAATCTTCCTTCCCTACCTTGTTCTCCAATTTCGATATTATCTTTGAGGCCCTCTGCAGAAAATCGCTGAAATCCTTCTCCCTCATGATGCTTATCATCTTCCTGTCGATCTTGGCGAAGATCATGAGCCTCTCCCCGGCCTTTATACCCAGGTCCTTTCTCAAGTCCGCGGGGATAACGAGCTGGCCTCTTTCGCCCACCGTAGCCGCGCCATAAACCTTGCCTTTAAAAAACCCGTTCATATGAATCCTCCACGCCTGCGGACAGGCAGGCTTTTCCTATTAATATGAAATATGTGAAATGTATGAATAAAATGATACCACATATCCTGCATTCTGGCAAGGAAACGGGAAAACAAAAAATTTTCTATAAAAATGTGGAACTCTTTCGCTCTTGCCGGCGTCTAAGCTGCGGAAAGATAAAAAGGAGATCATATATGTTAGCAAAAGGATTAAGATATAGAGTGGCGGTGGCTATCATGTTGGGGTTGGCGTTCGCGCTACCTTGTACGGCGGTAACGCTGAAAAGAGCGGGCACCGGATATGTCGGGCCGCAGGGAGAGTATTATTCCGATAATCCAACAGTAGAACAACTGAAAGTCTTGTACGGGAAATAAAAGATACCGGAATTGCTGATATAAAAACTCCGCAGAACGTCAGCCCGATACTTTATTATCAGTTTCGATGCGTATGCGCGGCAAGCATTCAGGGAAGCGTTGTTGCAAAAATTCCAGGAGTTTCTCCCTGACTTCGCAGCGTAAATTCCAGGCGGTGGGAGAATCCGCCGCGCTCATCAGCGCCCGCAGCTCAACCGTCTTTTCGGTAGCGTTGGTGACCTGCAGCACATTGACCTTCTTATCCCACTTTGAGCTCTTTTCCAGGATACGTGTTAACTCATTGCGGACTTCATTCACGGGTACGGCGTAATCGGTATAGATAAAGACGGTTGCCAATAAATCTGCCGAAGTCCGCGTCCAGTTCTGGAACGGCTTTTCGAGGAAATACGATATCGGGACGACCAGGCGCCGCAGGTCCCAGATACGCACCACTACGAAAGTAAGAGTGATCTCCTCGATCCACCCCCATTCATTTTCAATGACGACGACATCATCAAGCCGGATCGGCTGAGCGACGGCTATCTGGATACCCGCGATAAGATTGCCCAGAGTTTTTTGCGCCGCAAAACCTATGACTATCCCAAGGACTCCTGCCGAGGCCAACATGCTTACACCTATATGTCTGACTGCTGAAAAACTCATCAGAACAAAGGATGCTGTCAGTATGACTATCCCCACGCTTATTATGTTTGAGATCACGCGCATTTGTGTATGCATACCGCGGGCACGCATATTATCCCGGACATTTATATTGTAGCGGTTTAAGAACGCGTCGCGAAGCATATAGACGATCTTCGTGGCAACCCATCCAAATAACGCGATAAGCAGTATCTGGATAAAATGGTTAAAGTTGCCGCGCATATTTTCCGGCAAACGCAAGAAAGGGCTGACCCCCGCGATGCACAAAACCGGTATCAAAAAACGTAACGGACTTTTGAGAAGCCACAGGTTGACGTTTATCTTCTTTGATAAAAAACTATCCCGCCGTATAATTAAAACCGCGACTAAAAGATAAATTATCCAGCCTGCGGCGAAGCCGGACGCCAGTAAAATAGCCGAAAAGAGATAATCATCCATAATGTTACTCCCGTTGTTTTTTATAGTTGGTGAAGCGCGCTACCGTCGACTCCGTTCATCTATCTGCACAGTTTTGCCGCATCTTCTATCGCTGACTTTAGCGAAGAGGCCATATCGGAATGCCCGCTTAACTTGGGCACAAATGCGCTGACATTCAGTTTCTCTGACCATTTTAAGGCATCTTTATCCGGATATGCTGTCAACATTATCACCGCGACCTTGTCATCTATTTCACGGATCTTCTGCAGGGTGGCGATACCATCCATTTCAGGCAACCTGTAATCCAGGATCACTATATCCGGTGACTTATCCCTTACCGCGCTTACGGCTTCTTCGCCGCTCTTCACCATAGTCGGCTCGTAACCCCAGCTCCTGATCCTTGTGCCTATAAGATTAAGAAAATCCGGCTCATCGTCTACCAAAAGGATCTTTATCTTAGCCATATTCCTCATCCCCCCACGTTTCCTACAGATCGGATATATCCTGTAAATTATTTTTTTCCGGCAATGCTTCCGGGTCGAACGATCTTAGGCTGCAATGGCCTGTGGTCAGAGTCTTATGTTTTCAGTTTAACACCATTGATCTTATTTGTCAAATTCTAGCATCCTCGACAATTCAAAAAGGCGCCGTGTCTATTCACAAATAAAAACCTCCGAGAAAAATTCGGAGGTTTTTTATAATTAGTGAACCAAGAGGGACTCGAGCTATCTCCTATCTGAATATTGATTTTTTTAATGAATGTTTAGCTATTTTCTTCCAAAAGCCGTAATAACTCTTTTTCGCCCACCTTAAAACAGTTTCAGTATATATATCCCGGCATAATACAGCCCCACAATGATAAAAATACCGCCGGTTATCTTGCGTGTATAGTATTCAAGCTTTGTAATCCTGTGAAACCAATGGCTCAAGGATGTCACGCCCAAAGCAATGGCAACAGCAAATACAAGAACCGGTAACCCTGTGCCAATTCCGTAAATGAATGGCAGGACGATGCCGCTTTTACTATTAATCGCCAAAGGAATAAGGCTCCCAAAGAATAACGCTGCAGAGATAGGACAAAACGCTAAAGCAAAAATAAAACCAAGCAAAAAAGCACCCGGCGCACCGGACTGGGCAAGTTTATTATGGTGTTTTTGTGAAAGTGCTACTCCCGGCAAGCGAATAGTAATTATTTCCAGCAAAATGAGCCCGGTAAGAATTAATAGCGGGCCCAGAGCCTTACCCATGTATTTCTGTAAGAACTGAGCGACTTGGGGGACACTTAAAAGAGAACTAATGATGACCCATCCCAAGATTGCATAAGAAGCCATCCTCCCCAGCGTATACGCCAACCCTGAAATAAACACAAGTGCTGGATGCGCTATCTTCTTAGATAAAAAAGAAATGGCGGCCACATTACTGGCCAAAGGACACGGGCTAATGGATGTCAAAATCCCCAACCACAATGCTGACGCAAAACCTATAAATATACCTGTCATTGGGCTTCCTTCAATAAATCGGCAACCCCACTCTTCACATAATCAATAAATTTCTGCTTATTGCCGACATATTCCCAGATCTTATCCATATTCTTCCATTTTATTTCCTTACCATCTTTAACTAAAGACAAAATAAGCGATTTGGTGTAAAGCTGATAATCGTTGCCATAGTGTTCATTGCCTTTATCTTCTACATTTACAACTTTAAATTCCAGCTTTCCAGACGTAAGCGCATATTTAAAGTTAGCTTCTATCGCTTCCTTTGAATACTGCTCCAACTTATGGCAAGTAGGGCAGCGCATTGTTCCATGAAAATAATAAGCTATGAGTTTAGCAGACGATGCCTTAGCATCGGATACATAAACAGGGAAAGCAAAAAAGCCCGTGCTAACCACTGCAACTATTAGAAAAACGAAAATTGCTCTTTTCAAGCTTACCCCCTCATCTAACAATGATCCTTTTGATATCATCCTTACTTAATACCTTCCCGGATGAAACTACTGTGCCGTCTACCGCAAGAGCCGGAGTCATCATAACGCCATATCCTGTAATCTTACCAATATCGGTGACTTTAACGATTTCGGCCTGAATATTTAACTCTTTCACCGCTGCTTCAGCATTGGTGGTAAGCTGTTTGCATTTCGGACAACCGACTCCTAAAATTTCGATCTTCATCATTTCTCCTTATTTCACTATAAATCCGAAAACCATGCCGCTTATGGTTGCCATGACAACAACCAGGCTCACATAAACAGCGGTCTTTTTAGTCCCCATAACACTGCGTACTACGAGCATGGCTGGTAAACTTAACGCCGGGCCTGCCAAAAGAAGCGCCAGGGCAGGCCCCTTGCCCATGCCGGAACCGACCAAGCCCTGTAAAATAGGCACCTCGGTAAGGGTAGCAAAATACATGAATGCAGCCACGATGGATGAGAAGAAATTGGCTCGCAAGGAGTTGCCTCCCACAAGCATAGCCACGAATCTTGAAGGGATGATCCCTTCATGTCCGACCCTGCCCAATAAAAATCCGGATACAAGCACGCCGACGAATAAAAGCGGCAGTATCTGCAGAGCGAATGCCCATGTAGCGCCGACCCAATCTTTGAGCTCTTCTTTTTTGAACCACTTGAAGATCATAAAAAATAAACTAACGAGCGATAATCCCGTAATCCACCACTTATAGCGGAATATCTGAAACCATAGACCGGACTCTTCCGGACCCTTACTCCAGTTCGCGAATACCAGGATCGCTACCATTGATAGAAAATATATGGCTGTCTGAAATAACGGGCGAGTCTCCCTTGTCTCCTGTATGGCGAAATCGCCGCTTGCGTGACGAGCTCTCTCTTCCTTCAAGAATATAAGGTGCATTAATAAACCGATGACAACACTAAAAATCACCGCACCGACCGCTCTTGCCAATCCTAATTGCCAGCCAAGAATACGTGCCGTTAAGATGATAGCCAAAACATTTATCGCAGGCCCTGAGTACAGGAATGCGATCGCGGGCCCAAGGCCGGCCCCTCGCTTGTAAATTCCTGAGAATAGCGGCAGGACCGTGCATGAGCAGACAGCGAGGATCGTTCCGGAGACCGATGCTACGCTATACGAAAGGAATTTATTCGCTTTAGCTCCGAAATACTTCATAACGGATGCTTGGCTCACAAATACAGAGATCGCCCCCGCAATAAAAAATGCCGGAACAAGGCATAAAAGTACATGTTCTCCCGCATACCATTTGACAAGAGCCAACGCCTCAAATACAGGCCCCCTAAACGGCAGTTTCTCAACGGGAAGATAGAAGCATCCCAGAAAGACCGCGGCTACCGAAAGAAACTTCTTCCAGTCCTTCACTATTTACTCCTTCCGGAAATCTTACAGCACCCGCCTTCAATCCTTATAGCTTTGATATTGACAAGCCCATCAGCTATCTTGTTTCGAGCTGAAGCTACAATCCTTGAGAATGTGGGTCTGGATATCTTGAGTCTTTTTGCTGCATCAACCTGTTTCAATCCATCAAGATCTGCAAGCCTGATGGCTTCAAACTCATCAAGTGTGAGATATACCCCCTTGAGCTTGCTCAAAGGTTTACATAACGGCTTAAAACATCTCTCGCCTGGTAAACACTTGATCCATCTTGTCTTTTTAGGGCGCAAAATATTCTCCTTTGATTATGAACATATGTCCATAATAAGTTTATCATTTTCTACGATTTTGTCAATAAAAAATCAACGAATTCTGCCGCCCCTCGACGCGGCCAACGCTCAAACAAAGGCCTTGCCCAGGGCAGGCTAAACTAAAAACATCCATGACTAGATAGGTTGATAGACATATTGGCACGAGAATTGGACTTCGGGGGAGGAATCTAATCTAACCAGGTTAGATTTACCAGATTACTACTATGTCTAACCTGGTTAGATACGAGCCACATTCCTCATCGAGTAATTGAAGCAAAGTAGCCGACGTTTAAACGTCGGCTACTTTGCATTGTTATCTACCTATCTGTTTTCAGGTAAAAAAAGTGGTGAGCCGCGCTGGAGCTCTCACGTCGCTACGGCCTCACTGCGACCAACTAGTTATAGATTTCGGTTAGTCTTGTTCGGCCTTCGCTCCCCAAAGGGAAACCCAATGGTTTTGCTTCGCAGAACCATCCTGAAGCATATCGCCAGATGGTTTCCCTTATGGCGTCCCGCCTCAATGCGTAATAGCGTCGAGGCGGGACTGTTATCCCTTCCTTAGCAAGCCATAGACTCTCTTTAGGGAAAAACACGGTGTTTTTCCCTAAGACCCTTTTCCCGGTTCTCGTCCAGCGCGGCTCATTCAATAAGAAAGGTCACCTGTAGTTTTACCTACGGGTGACCTTACAACATGGTGAGGGGCTATGCCTCTCACATTATACTTATCTCTGAAATCGATACTGCTATTATATAGTTATGAGTCACAAGGAGCAAGATTTTTCTGAAATCAGAGAGGCGAGTTTTAGAGAACTATCCGGACATGCGTGTATGCTTAAAAAATGTCCGTTTTGACCGGTCATTTTAAGGACAAAATGTCGTAACTCTTTACAACACAAAGAGATACAAAATGTCCGGCTTCGCGAGGCGGACATTGGTACCTACATAGCAGAAACAGCGCGAGAAAATGGTTGAAAAGAATCTTTGTTTGTGGTTAAATCTATACGTGATCAAACGGTGTAAAAATGAAACATAAAAAGATAATAATTTTAATTACCCTCCTTATCATTATCCTTTCTGCAATAGTCCTGTATAAACTGACCAGGCCCACGGAAATTATTATACGGGAAGCAAAGATCGTTACCGGCGTTGATAAGCAACTGACACCTCTCAAGGTAACGAATTTCTTCCCTAAAAATACCTCAAAGGTATCAGCCTGGATACGTTGGCGAAACGCCAAGATCAACACGCAGATTTTAGTTAAGTGGTATTATTCGACTGATGATGTACCCATCTACGATTATAATCTGAATATCCCAAAAAGAGAAGGGATCGCTAATGTCTTGCTTTCCATGCCTGAAGGTAAAACCCTGCCTTCGGGTACATACAAAGTGACAATTTTATTAGGAAAAAAACACCTTACCAAGCCCCTTGTCTTCGAAATAGAGTAGCCGGCTCCTGCCTCATCTTCAATATCGCCTTTTATCTAATTTGCGAGAATACCTTGACGCCGCTGAATGTATTCGGACTGATCATCCTGGATATACTTGAAGCAATTGACGCGTCTCTAAAATGCATGAAGTCGGGAGTATTGGCATAACTCGTTATATTTCTAAATGTCTGGGGCGTAGAAATTCTTAAAACTGTTGCGGTAACATTGGCTTCTTTAAACAACAATTTTATCGATGCCGCAGGCATTGGAGTCGGCTGCGGCATTGGCATCACAGGTAATACGGGTGCCATCGGTACTGGCGCAATAATAGCCGGCATTGGCATGGGCCCGACAGGAGTAATTATCACTATGCTGGCCGGAGCGGCAATTGCAGAAGGCGTCATGAAAGGTTGCGGCATGGCCAGGCCTCTATACAAAACGCTCTCCCCTGTTTCCAGAGAAGCGCGGAAACTCTGCTGACCGACATACGAGGCCAGGTTGCCATTCGCGAATACAAATCCCGGAATATCCCCTTGATAAGAATAGCTCCCGGTTCCATTAATAGCGATCGACGTTAGATCCTGCATTCCGCCGGCATGTATAGTGAAAGTGCCTGTTACGGAAGTGTTGATGGGGTTTGCGGCTGTTCCTATAAAACCATCTACCGAAAGCGCCGGATTCGTTCCTTGTATCGTTCCGCCGGAAGTTGTAGTGAGATTCCCATTTATCGTAATAGACGATGCGCCGGTACTGATAGCACCGTTTAGAGTAAAGTCGCTTTTTACGGTAAGGGCGTTGCTGTTTGTGATTAAAGTGGCGCCGCTATTTATGGTAAGGCCGCCTATGGTCGTGGTGCCGGAGAGAATAGGCTCATTGCCAGTTAATGCAACGGTTACGATAGTTATATCTGACGGCACGGATCCGCCGGACCAATTGGCGCCATTATTCCATTCTGTTGAAACAGCACCTGTCCATGTAGCGCCTATGACCGGTCCGCTCGGTGTGATAGTAAACGCCGCTGTAGTGTCGGTCTGCACGCCCGCCGTAAGGGTGGCCGTCGCGGTAAGGACCTTGTTATTGCCGACGAGATCTATATTCAAGCCTTTCCCTGTGAAGTCGGCGATACCCGCTACGGCATCCATGAATGCCGTGCCGGAGAGCGAGCCGGAGCCGGCCGTTAAAGTCAGCGTCACCGTCTTCGTCGCGTCAAGGCCTGTAGTTACGGTGTTACCGAACTGGTCTTCGATCGTCACTATAGGCTGAGTAGCGAAGGCCACCCCCGCGACGGTACTCGCCGAGGGCTCCGTAGTGAAGACGATCTGAGAAGCCGCCGCGTGCGTGATCGTGAAGGCCGCTGTAGTATCCGTCTCGACGCCTGATTCAAGCGTCGATGTCGCCGTCAATACCTTGTTGTTTCCGACGAGTTCGATACTTAAGCCCTTGCCTGTGAAGTCGGCGATACCCGCTACGGCATCCATGAATGCCGTGCCGGAGAGCG
>CAYSSS010000010.1:0-1323 GCA_964433975.1 uncultured Planctomycetia bacterium | reverse complement strand
TGAAGACGATCTGAGAAGCCGCCGCGTGCGTGATCGTGAAGGCCGCTGTAGTATCGATGGTGAGGCCCGCTACAGTCGCGGTCAGGACCTTGTCAGAGCCAACCAGATCGATATTTAAGCCCTTGCCGGAGAAATCGGCGATACCGGCCATGGCATTCATCGAGATCGTACCGCTTAAAATGCCTGTACCTGTCGTGAGTGTTAAAATGACTTCCGACGTAGCAGTAATCACCGTGTTACCATCCGCATCCTGAATCGTCACCACCGGCTGAACCACGAAGGCGATGCCTGCGACGGTTGTCGACGAGGGCTGGGTAGTAAACACTGCTTTAGTGGCGACACCGAAAAATAACCAGTTGGTATTATCTCCTGAATCATGGCAATTATTTAGCGCGGCGATTTCGTTTCCCAACACGTTATTAGCTCCCTGCACATCTAAATATGAAACCACTGGGTCTACCTGCTGGACAGTAAATGTATAAGAAGTGCTATCACCACCGGAACTTACCATAATAATATCGTGACCGGAGGCTCCATGGATATCGATCCTGGCTAAAATATAAGCGGCGCCTTCTTCGAAGGTTAATTGAGAATCGCTAAAAAGAGCGGTAAAAGTGCCGTCAACAGTGAAACCGCCAAAGAATGCGACACCCGTCACCGAGGCATCAGCCATGGTTAGATTATAGAATATAATTGTGCCGCCGGAATTTACTGTTGATGAGCCGTCGTTCATGGTGATAGTTCCGCTTGAGGCAGAAAAACTACCGCCACTATTAACAGTGAATATTCCGGGGATAATAAAACTACTAGTGGTTGTGACAGTGGCTGAGGCCCCTACTGTAAGATTATTAACGTTGCTTACACTCCCCGAGAAAACCGTGGCACCTGCGCCGTTAAACGTCAAATCAAAATCGGCACAGTCAATCGCGCCACTCAAAGTCAGGGTGCCCGCGTCGACTCCTATGGAGACAGCACTTGCCAATGTAATAGCTCCAGATATGGAATTGGCGCCGGATACATTTCTCAAAGCACCGGCGTTTAAGATACCGGTGCCGTTCAAGATAATAGCTTCAGCGACTCCTGTTATATCTCCTTGAATCTCAAGGGCCGCGCCGGTAGCAGAAACCGTAGTACCGGCGTCATCAGTGCCAAGAGCTGAGGCATTTTGGATATTAATTACGCCGGCGCTGATTATGGTGGCTCCGGCATAGGTATTGGTTCCGCTTAAGATTAAAGTGCCGGCGCTGGCTTTAGTCAATCCACCGCCGCCGGTGATAACTCCGCCATATGTTAATATACCCGCAGTCGTATCTATGATGCCGT
>CAYSSS010000009.1:0-35938 GCA_964433975.1 uncultured Planctomycetia bacterium | reverse complement strand
CCAAGAAGCGCAACACAGCGTGGTTATTCCCCAACAGATCCGGAGATAAGCTCCATGCAGGCCATTACACAGAGTATATCAAAGAGGTGTCAAAGAAGGTGCTTGGCGTAGAGTTAAAGCCTCACGATTTCAGGCACTCTCTTATAACTTGGCTGAAATCAAGGAACTACTCAGATCGGGACATTATGGCCATTACCGGGCATAGGGATATAGGCTCACTCAATATATACTCCCACGCCACAAGCGCGAGTGTTAAACAGATAATTGATGATACAAGACTATTTGACAAGTAAGGAAAGAGAGGTTACAATGGTGGTGAAACTTGGTGGTAATAGACGCCCTTATCCGACGATAACTGACTTACAATCCGGATGGGGACGCCATAATAAAAACCCCGCACTACTTAGGTGCGGGGTTTTTATTTCTATCCTGGGCTTGCGCAGCAGTCAAGATGCCTCCCATAATACCTATTAGTTAAGGAACAAAAAATCCAGCTTATCCTAGTTGACATGCTCCTCCTATGTGTTAAACTATGAAGAAGTTAGTTTATACTATGAACAAAAATATAATCAAAATATCAAGTATTCTATTATTATTTGCCATGCTATGGCAGGATATCCTATTTGCCCATCCTGCCCTTACGCAAGAGGCCTGCCCGAAAAACACCCTCCAAATACTTTCGCGCCTTGAGTTTTCTGACCCCACACAGAGGGTTGATCATTGTTTGCGATGGGCCCTGGAGTCCCGTAAGAACTTAGAAACAATAAAACAGACACATCTCCGGCTTGAAATTGCCGGCGTTGGGATGAACTTCGCCCCGCGAAATGGCGATATCGTTGTGGTTAAGGGAGACTACGATGGCGGGGAGTACGAAGCGTCCATAACGCTTATAGACGGTGTGCCTCCTCATGCCCTGCACATCACGATAAAATGGCCTGGCGCAGAAAGGGAAAGCGCCAAAACAGGCGTCGCACAGCAGCCGGAAGTAGTCAGCAATACACTAAAGAGCTGGCATGACGCATATCTCACGTATATCAGCGAAGCGCGTAAGCTCTGGCTCGAAGCCAACCCTGGCAGGACCGACACCGAAATGTTAAAACTGAGCCTGCGCCTGCCGCCTGGGGTCAAAGATAGAATAGGACCTTCCAGTGTAAATATTGAGATGTCGGACGACGGCGCGTCCGCGAATATCATTCTTAATGGCAATACCTATCAGGCCTCGGCAGACAATCCTCTAGACCTGGCCAAGCTTCAATTACCGTTTGCCGAGCGAATTTCCATGCTTATCTCCCTGCCGGATTCCGCAAAACCTTATTTCAAATGGTGGCCGGAAGGCATAAACAGCCTTTTTGATATTCTCGTTGAAAGAGGCCAAATTATGAGCCCCGAAGTTTCGGCCGACGCAGAAGAAGTCGCTTCCATGTATTTAAGAATAGAAGGAGACATGATATGCGTGGAACAATTTATTGTTAACCCGGGCTTTCGGCTTACAGGGGCCGGAAAAGAGTTTTTGCGAAACGCCATAGATATTATACGAAGGGAGTCAGAATCAAGCGTCGAAAGGATACGGTTTAATTATCTGGCCGAAGGCGCGCGTGCATGGCTCGAATATTTGGAGAAAATCGATTTTATAACATGCCCTCTCGTGGACAAGGAAGGCACATACTGGTTTTTGGGCGCGGCCTTAGGCGGTAAAGGGCCAGTACACAAAGTGGAGAGTGAAAAAATTTCCGATATCAGCGCGAAAATACTTGAATCCATGGCTCCGCCCAGCGAAGCCTTTACCCGTGACAATGCGCTTGCACGCCTCACCGACGGCATGAAAGACATGGCGGATATTTTCGGGCTAGACCGCTTCGCTCTCTATCTTCCATTCGTAGACGAAGTAGGAAACTACATCACGTCGCCCGTCGACAGCGAAGGGCTTTCGCATATACAATGGGAAGAGAGGATAATGATGGGCATGCCGTGGGGCTCGCGCTACGCAAAGCCCCATCCTTTTACCGGAGAAAAGTGGATCTCTGAACAGGTGGCGCGGCATTATTTAAGCGCCGATGAAATAAACAAGTTCAATTCGGGCTGCGCATTTTTTGATGAAGAATCCCACACTTGGCAGATCAACGACAGGCGCGTCTTGATTAATAAAATGAAACCGGATCCCGTTTGCGGCAGCCATATTTCAATCGATGATGTTGCACAAGTCGAGAACGATATCACCGCTCTCGGTCCTCCTGGTAATAAAATCACCTATCAGGACATATACGCCCCGACGTTAAAAGAAGGCGGCGAGCCTAGGCTGCTTGGGGTATTCTGGATAATCGGCGATGTTAATATGCAGCAACTAGCCGCCATCAAATCTTTCGCCGTTCAGGCAGGCCATGCGCTCGAAAGGATTTATCTATTGCATTCGCTTGCTGCAAGGACGCAGGAAATAGATAAGGCGTATTTACACAAAAAGACGGTTGCAAAATATCTGTCTTATTTGGAAAAGAGAGTACACATTATTAAAAATCAGATTTCAAGGATAAACTGCGATTTACGTCTTTTGCTCATGAGAAAAAAGATTCAGTCAATAGAATCTCTTGATGAACGCAATGCAGTAGAAGCAGAGGCCGTCAAGATGGTTAAAGACTTAGTGAAAAGCGTGGAAGAACTGGATAATTTATTCGGCGAAGCAACCCCTCAGGGAAAAAGGCGTACCTTGATGGTGTTTTCAAACATGAATCTTGCAGCAGCGTTGATAATGGCTGCTGATAAGGCCGAACTTGACCGCGCAAACCAGTATTATATAAATTATGGAGGCGAAATCGAGACTACAAAAATAGGTCCGATGAAAGAGATCGCGCATAAATCATTCGAAGCTTTAAGCGAACTGAAAACAGTTACAGAAGACCTGGAACTCATTCGCTCCAAAACAGACGCTCTTTTAAATGATATGAAGGAAAAATGCATAAAGTTTATAGCGATAGTGAGTAAATATATGAAGCTGCCATTGGGCCAGGCAGAGAATTTTAAGGGCGATAAGAGCATGGGCGAGGACCTGTATAACACGCTTACAAAACAAATCCCGCCCCCGGTAAAAGAACTTGCCGCGGCAGCCGTATCAGAAGTAACTGAGGAAAAAAGCATAGACACAGAGCTGCAGGCTTTGATTAACAGCGCAATAGATGAAATGCGGCCGGCGCTGCAATCAGACGGCATCCATTTATTATACCACCCGCCAGCGAAGCCGGTTATGGTTAGAATAAGGCCTGGCGCTTTCAAATCCGATGTCATTATAGAATTTCTCCGGAACGCAATAAAATATATACCGGATGAAAAGCAAGATAAGAAAGTAGAAATATCCTTGTCCTTCCCGGATGACGGATACGTGGATATCCATATAAAGGATAACGGGATAGGGATGTCGGAGGATTTTATTGAAAGATGTTTTACCCGAAGAGCAATGGCTAAAATCCCTGAGGAGATGTCTACAAAAATAAGCCGTTCCGGTATCGGGCTATATGTCGCAAGGCAGGCCATGCTGGATATGGGCGGCGATATTTCCATAAACCGGGATTATACGGCACCTGGCGTGGGCACCTGGTTTGTCGTGCGCTGCCCCCTGGCCGCAAGCGATGCCGTCAAAAAAGAGCTCCCAGCTTCTCCGGATGCCGCAGGTCAATCCGAAGGTCCGGCAAGAGATGATGCCGGCGCGAGCGCAGGCATGGCGCCCATCTTGAGCCGGGTGCTGAGCAAATGGGGCGTTCCGTTGAAATGTCAGGCCCTGATAGAGCAGGGTATAGTGGCGGTCTTCGCGGCATGCACGGTGCCTTTTATCGGGTGCATCATACCAGCCGCCTCCGTGTTATTCGGCTTTATCACCGCGCATTACATGCATTATTTATTCAGAATAAAGCATACAATACCGCATGCGCCGCCGTATTTGCCGACAGTCTCATTCTACGCATTCTTTAATGCCCTGCCGATATGGCTATTGGCCTCCGTTCCGCAACTTTCAATAGCATTATTTTTGCTTACAACAGGTATCCATCACTTTTTAAATTTGCAAACCCTGGATGAGAGTCGGCCCTTGGGAAGAAAATTATTTTTTATAAGCCACCGGCTAAAGAATGACATGGATATTGCCGCTATCAGGCATCCGCAGTTGTGGAGGCAGCTTGGCTTTACAAATAATGAGTCACGCAGAATAGCCCAGGCCGTTACAGCCGTTTCAAACGACGATTATGTACAAAGCTTAATAGGCGATCCGTGGAAAGCATACGAGATAGCGTTTCTTGCTTCGCTACAGATAGCCAATCCAGACGCTACTCTTAAAGAGGTCCTTCTGGAGCTTGGGCCTACCGGGACGCAATCCTGGACGCGCAATGAAACCATAGCCGACGGCCGCACCGAAACGGGATACAAGACATTGCTTCTTATAGAGATGGACACGGTGATCAATGAAGTAATGTCCAATTTAACGGGCAATGATGCCATCCCGGTCTTCCGTGCTTTTGAAACCAAAGACTTCTGGGAAGGCAAAGGGTTCTTAAGCGAAGACGCAGAATATATTGCCTTTATATTTTTGGAAAACATTAGGAGAATATCTCTTCAGCATGATCACGGAGCCGCGGTTGGTATCGATCAAGTTATAAATAAGGTTTTCGACGCCATAAAATCAGGTGAAATCCCCGACTTGGAGGAAAGGCTGAGCCATAAATTGCCTGACGCGCCTACTAGCAGCAAGAGAGCGTTTATTAGCCGTAAAGAGATCAAGGCCCTAGAAGGCATTCCGGATTACGTATTTCAGCAATTACACGAACTCAATAGCGAAGCATTAGTCAACAAGGTTCAGAAATTGGCGGACAGCCTTAAAAATGACGCAAAGGAATTGCTTATCCGAGGCCACATTAAAAAAGCGAAAAAGGCGCTAAAGACAAGGGCCGCTCTTTTGGAACATTATGCCGAAATAATGAATCCCAATACGCGAAGGGGACAAGAAGAAAGGTTTGCTAGAACAATGCATGAAACAGATCTTCAAAAGGCAAAACCGGTTACTCCGAGAACATTAAGGCTTGAACAAAGAAGAAAAGGGCCTGAGCCGTATTTACAGGGGATGGAAAAACCCGAGGAAGTTGTCAGCAATATTATCGGCGTCACATGTTCTATTTTAAACGGCGGGAAAAAATTCAAGGAGCCTGTACCCGCGGGCGGCAAGACATTAGTACTCGCGTACCATAAGAATATAAAAGGCTTCAGGAACGGGGAGCTTCGCTCGCTCATAGCGAAATTGCAGGAGTTAAAAAATAAAGACGGCTTTAAGATATTGCTAAAGAACCTCGTCATCATATCTTCTTTTACGTCGGATGCCGATTTCAGGGAACAACTTAAGGATCACCAGGTTGACCCGGACGATAAAGATAGAAATATCATATTTACATTCGCACCTAAAGAGGAACAAGGCAAGTTCGCTATCTCCGCGCAAGGAGATATTAATCCCGTTTTCATTGAAGAGCAAGGCGAATTCGATTCCCCTGAGCTTTATTATCATCCGCTTTTTGAGATCGTGCTGATATCGCTGGTCAAGTATTACAGAAATTTGAGCGCTCAGGATATCAAGGATAACCTCAAGGCGCTTGCCTTTGACCCGAAAGACCTGAACATAGACGATTTCACCGATGATAACACCCCATTCTTGCTGTTCAAGCTCATTCCAAAGGCGCAAAAGCACGAAATAGACATTCAGGTGAACCGTGAATGCAGGATCCGTGAAGCCCTGGAGGCACAGGCCTAATCATGCAAAGCAAATTTAAATTATGGATCAGGATCGTGAGCGCTATTGTCGCCTTCGCGTTCCTTTTTAATGATATCGCTTATGGCTTAAGCCCTGCTATTGTTTCAAGCGAGATGGGTAAGGGAGCTTCCACTAGGGACGACATGTATGCGTTGGGCCAGAAACTCTTCGGCGCCAGAAGAGGCCCCGGCTCGCTCAACCTGGACATTTTCAAACCTCAGAAATTTGCAGGCGAAGCCCCTGCAATTCCCGGCATTACCTTTGCTGTAGATTACTCCAAGCCACCCGCAGGGTGGGAGAACAATCCAATACTTCAAAAAACAAACCTCATAGAAGCCCTTGAATATTTCAGAGACAACGAAGCGCGGATCTCCACAGAGAAGCTAGAGATAAAAGAAGGGTATTTTGATGTAGACGAAACCAAGGGCGAACTTCCTATTTCCCGCATAGAGAGGCATGGCGACCGTTATATTTTAGTTGTCCATACCAAATTCGTTCAGATGTGGAACCATATAAGAGAGCACGACGTGTGGTTTGAGGCGGATATAAATGGCACAAAAAGGACCATGAGCGCAGCATGGGGATTATTTTACCGCCTCGCCAAACACGAGATGTCGGATTTGAAAAAAGAAGGCCTTGTTCCTAAAAGCATCGGCCACATTACCTATTATCCTGATAAAGACCTTGGAATAACAGAAGACGAAATCACTGCCAACACCATAGGCGGTAAATATAACCTCATTAACGATACCATCTGGATGTGGTTTTTGGGCTCGTATTGCTTCGGCGACACCACGAGGTATGATAACTACACATTGGCGCGAAGGTTGAGGTGGTTTTTTAGAGCCAGCCATCCCGACTTGGAGAATTTAAGAAAAGAATTCCCTTCGATGATCGAAGCGGATAAAGAAGAGGCCTTTCAGCTCGCCTGCGCCATAAACTTCCGCTTCTTCGGTGACATGAAAAAAGTGCCGGAATTCGAAGTAAAAGACGATCTTGTCAAGGAAGGGCAGGCGCGCGAAGCACGGATGACCGCCCCACCGCTCTACGTCACGGGAAGTGGCGACGACCAAGCTGCGGGCGATAGTGTGATACCGTCCCCGCTCAATATGTTTGCAGGAGAGTTTGCGGACAAGATTATTGTTGAGCGAACCAACGTTAGAGGAAAACCCAAAGAGCAGGTAACGCTGCGCGCAGTAGAGGTAATGCAATTAAGAGACAAGTTAAATGATGCCCAGCGGGCAGAGCTTATAGATGCGCTAAAACGATGGTATATTTTTTCCTCTAAAGTTTTAGTCCATCCATCGGTCATCAATATAGCCATATACATGCTTGAAGGCGGCGATGCTTGGAAACAAGATTGGCTGGTCGATCACGTGGACCGCGTTTATCTTGCAATAAGCGATACCGATGTGAACGGCGAAAAGACGATCGGTGTAGAAGGTTTTGCCGCGGCGCACAAAAAGGACGGCCTATCCTGTATTACTTTTCTCGAGATAAGGCCTGATAACAGGTCTGGCGGAGACGTGGCCCCGAGATTTATAGGTGTCGGCGCCCAGCTTCTTTCTTATGCAGCGCATGAAGAGACGCAACGGCTGGAGAACGGATTTGTATTTGATATTATTGTGCCGGACAAACTCAGCAAATATGGATTAAGAACGGCTAAAAAATATGAGGCCGGTGATATCATAAGGTATGTAAGACAGCGCAGCGTAGAAACCATCGACCGCCTGAATAGATCCATTGCCAAAGGCGACGAAGGCGCGCGGGTAATTTTGGAGAGGCTGAAAACAGCCAATGGCACAACCTACCCCAAAACCCCGCCGGACCAGGGCGGAGGCGTTGTGAGTGATTCGAAAAGAGTCCGCAGGCAGGGATTAAACCGCGCTCAATGGATATCCCTGCTTCAGGGCCTCGTTAAAAAACTGCCCCCAGGCACACCGCCGACACTGAAGAATGTCGCAGGAGTATCCGAAGGCAAACTTACGGCTCAGGATATGCGCCAGGCGCTTACCAATCACAATATATCCTATGAAGAAGCAGGCATAGTAAGAGAGAGAATAAAGCCATTTACATTGGTGCAATTAGGTTTAATCGCGCATTGGGAAGGCGAAGAAGGGCAGGCAAGGCGCATAGTCGGAAGGCCGAGGGAAAGAATGCCTCCTGATGAGGCCATCCTTCAAGAGACAATAGACAAAGTTAATCAGCTGATAGAGTCGCTTACTCCACAAGACCGCGAGCTGGCATATCAGATATTGGATGGATTAAATTATGCCGAAACAGACGCCCCAATCGATGTAAAAACTATATCAGATTTAAGCGGCGTGCCCGAGGAATCCGTAGAAAGAATATTAACCAGATTAAAATCAGGGTTCACCGAGCAGGATAAAACAGGATCCCGCCCTGAAAACGACGGGAAAACCTACCCCAAAACCCCGCCGGACCAGGGCGGAGGCGTTGTGAGTGATTCGAGCGGCCTCGGTGTTTTTAAGAAAGCGCTTTTAGGAGATAAATCAACGGCGCTTCAGACGTTAGAAGAGAACGGGATAAGCGCGGTTTATATGGATAGCCCGCTCTTTCTTATAGACGATAAGGGTAAACCCATTGACTCACCCGGATACAATAAAACCAAACAGGGTCTGGAGAGAATCCCATTTTATGAAATCAGGCCGAAAATAATACCATATAAATTAATAGAAGTCCGTAAAAAAGAAGGCGCTGAGCCATCGGAGGTAGATATAGTGAGCCGGGCGACCATAGTACTACATGAACTTCTTTCGAATTCCGCCCATGTGTTTGACGGTAAAAGCGGCCGAAAGATGATCATAGGCGCAAGGGCCGCGGACGAAGGCCGGAGCGTCAAGGTCTTTTCCATCGATACTGGAAGCGGCATTGATGACATACCAAGAGCCGTGGAAACGCAATATTCAGGCCTGAAGGAAGAATTACGGATCCATGGATTGGGCAGCGGGGCCGGCCTGACCACGGCAACGCTTGGCTCGCTCTTCATGTTTAAGGGCGGGGAACTCACAGTAGATTCGAGAGGAAAAAGATTCTCTTACTCCTATGATACCGCAAAAGGAACAGTGGTGCGCCGAGAGCTTAAATCGCTGATCGGCAAACAAATAGGAACATATATTGAATTAACCCTGCCCGTCCCAAAGGAAAAATTTACCGTAATATATTCCGGCACGCCTGCTGTCGTGCCCTATCAAGAGAGTACCTCAGGGACGCATCCATTCGGGCCGAACACGCTCGGCGCCGCAGAAATTAAGAAACCCGCCGGCCGGGACGAGGCAGGGACGCTTTCAAAATCTATCCCAGACCCGTTCCAAGTACCGAAACCGCCCGCCGCGACTCTAAGCTTGCTGTGGGGTGGGTATTTTGGCTGGTTCGCGAAGGTTACTCTGACTTTCTTGAAACGTGTTGTAATGAATATGTTGAAAATCGAGAAAAATGAGGAAGGCCCTGAAGCTAATTCCCTGCCTGCCGGCTCGCCTCACGGCGCAGTTGTGGGCAGGCAGGCCAAATCTGCCCCTGAGTCAGGCAAAGAACTGCAAGCCATGCTGGACGAATTCCTTAAAATAGTCAGCGTTGAGAAATTACACCCGTTGTTGGTTCCTTTGGCAAAAGCGATTGCGGGCGCGTTTGTCAATGATCCAAAACTGAAACTGGATATCGGGTCGCTTAAGAAATTAGTGCCAGTGCTTGCCACGCTCGATTCTCGCTACAAAAGAGAGGCGGCGAATATGATTATTGAGTTTGCGCTAATGAACGACGATGGGTCGTTTTTGGGAAGTGCTATTGATATGTTGTCCGATATCAGTATAAGCGTCGACGCACGTCAAATGCTTGTCAATATTATAGGGGTTTACCTCAAGAGAATCGGAATTCATATACCGTCCGACATGGTTAAGCGGCTCACAAGTGTGAGCGATGAAAAATTGAAAGGAACGATATTTGATAACATTATCGAACCGCTCTATTTCAAGGCGCCGGAACTTTTCAGTGGCGATACCATTAAAAGAATTGTAGCCTCTTACATCAATGACGCGCCGGCTGCAAAATACCTGCTCTTTTACGCATCGATGCATGAGTCCGGGCCGCCGCTCTATACAGAGAAAAATTTTCCCCTTCATGGCCGTATCAAAAATCTTATCGCAAACGGCAAGAAGCGAATACTATTCGTATACAACATTGCAGATGGCATCGGCGATCAATTGCTGGTCGGATCAACCATGCTTCAATCGCTACTTGATGTAAATCCGGAACTGGAAATTACCGCTTTGACGCCGCGGCCCTATCTCTATGATAATCCGCGCATCCATTCTCAAAAAATAGGCGATATCGTTTCCCAGCCCGGTGACTATGACATCGTTATTTATGCCCGAACGGACGCAGAGCTTTACATGGTCGCATACGACTCACTGCTAGATGCGTATTTAAAAGCCCATCCAAAAACATTTTATGTCGAGGTCAATAAGCATCCTGATTTTGGCGGGAAAAAGATCGGCAGCGACAATGACTGTATCGCGTTTACTTACTGGCCGTTCGGCAGCAGATATAAAGGGCCTTTCCATACATGTGCGGAGCTCGGGTTGCCTTTCAGGTACGGCACATCCGCCAATGCGCACGATGTCTACGTCAAGGACCGATATCCTGCGGCGGAAGATTATTGGCGGAATAATATAGATGCTTTGAATAAAGAAAACAAACCGGTCGTTATCTTCAATCCTTTCGGAGGAGAGATACGCAGTAAAGGTGTAAATGAAAATAATAAAGAACATTTCATGAAGATTCTGGAAGCCCTTGTCGATAAGCAGTATTTTGTTGTTATGCTTCCAAACCAGCAGAGCTGGGGCTCAGTTCAGAAAGCCGAAGACCTTAAAACCGGTTTAAGTGAAGATGCGCGCCGCAATATCGCCATCGCGCAAGCGCCGAAGAGAGACCCTCGTTTGTATAAATATATGATCGACCGCGCAGACGGCGTGGTTACTGTCGAAGGAGGTTTAGGGCACCTTGCCTACAATCTTGGCAAGCCGATGGTGGCGATCTTGACGGAATCCTCGGGCGAAGAGAATGAGTGGATACCGCTCGGTTCGGACTGGTTACAGGGAGCCATGGGGTCGCGTTATTACGGTGTCGCCGGCTCAGCGCGTTTTATCGCGGAGTTTGATATACGGGGAGCCTTAGGGACGCTTTCAACATCCATCCCAGACCTGCCCCAAGCCGATTTATTGAGCGCTCTGAGATCCGCGATAGATTCCAGAGATCTTGAAGAGACAAGACGGCTTGTCGCCGGTATCGAAAAATCGGACTCGCGCACGAACGCAATAGTATTGACGCCTCAGGAACAATCTATCGCGCATTTTCTCAAATCTATAAAAGATAAAATCGTTGCATCGGGCGTAGAAGATGCGACATACGTTTTAACCGCTATCGACGAATTTGTAGCCAACATCCTGCGTCATTCCGGCATGCGGGAAACTGATAGTACGAACGAAAATATTTTCGGCGCAGGTTTCGTACGTATTGTACCGGAGGAAGACGGCATAACGCTTGAATGCGTCTTTCAGGATAACGGACGCGGCCATGGGAACCTCGTGAAGATGTACGAATACATAATAGCCGCTACGTCAAGCGAGCGCCTTAGCCAGGAAAGCGGCCGGGGTATATTTTTACTGCATTCTCTTATTGTCCGAAATTTCCACAATGCCGAATTATATTTTATTTCCAACGGCAAACGGCTTACATTCCCGGGTCTTGATAGAGACCGCGCTAATCTTATTACAGACGATAACTCGATAAAGAACGGCATGCTCGCAAACCTGCGGTTTAAAATTAAAACGCCGCCATCTGCCGCATCGCCGGCCGAGACCATTGTCCCGAATGAAACAGTTTCAATAGATATAAGTGGCATAAGTGCCATCCCACAAGGCGCCACCCCAGCTGCACCGCCGGCCGAGCCCGCTGTCCGCCAGCCGACGGCGGAGGCCGCGCTGCAAATCCCGCCCTCAGAGAAACCCCGGCCCGGCGAGAAGCCGCGCTGGTCACCGCCGGAAGAAGTTAACCGCGTCTTCCGTGAAGAGCAGGCGAGGACGATGAATGAGGCGAGGGTCTTTGAGCGGCTTAAGAAAAACGCCGAACGCAGGCCAAGGCTGAATTTAAGAGTGAAGCAAACAAGAATGCGTTTGGGCTTCCCGCTTGATATCAGGCCTTTCGTAGCCGAAGGCGTTGCCCCGGTCCGCATCATTAAAGACAGCATATTTAGGCCGAGATATTTTGCTATTGTAGATGAATTGAATCCGTCAAATTATGCCGTCTTTAAAGTAGATATCCTGGAAGGCGGAAGAAGGAGGATCTCAGCAATAGGGTATGATGGAGATGAGGCCGTAGTGAGTTCGTGCGATTCCAACTATGCCTTGGGCAGTTTTAGGGCTGGAAAGGCATTTTACGCGCGGTTGGCCAACAGAAAGTCGCATATCTCGAAGGCGGATTGTGTCTATCAAAGCGGAGCGGGGGCGGGAAACCCATACAGTCATATTTCTTTTACAAAATCCAACGGTAAGCAAAAAGGCATAATTATTAGTTTGGTACCGGTCACCGATGGCAGCCAGGACCGTTATTGGCTTACGCCCGGTTCCGCTTATGATAAGGATGAAGAGGGACAGACGGTTTTTGCGTGTCTCATAGATCTGAAAAATGAGAGATTGAAACGGCCGCCCGTATTGCCCGGCCTTAAGGAAATAGAATCATCGGGCGGCAAGTTTGTGGCGTATCCCCCGGAAATCCATTCGGCTCAAGACTGGCTAAAGGTTAATCAAAATGGTGCTTATCAATATTTTCAGAATATAGGTATGATCGAGGAAGGCGGCAGGCCATTTGTAGTGTATAGAAGGATAGATAAAGAGGACCGCATCACGGCGATTAATATTGCGCCCGACAGGGGCAGTTTTACGGTCGAAGGCCTTGAACTGGACGGCAAGCCTATTATTTTTGAAGCAGATAATATTTATTTAAGCACCCTTCTTTACCTGCTTACAAATGATAATGAAGAGGATCTTGGGTTTTTGCCGGCAGATGTTAAATCGAGGCTATCAATATCACCAAAGTTGCGGAATTTAGTTTGCGATACCGAACATATAGCAAGGCAATTCCACGCCAAGATACCGACCTCCATGCGTCAACGGATGATAGGAGGTTCTCCGCAGTGGTGTTTAGGCGATTGTAAAGAGATCCACTGGATGAGCCGATGGGGCGATGAGGTAAAGAGGGAATTGGCATTGAAAAAGCTGGGTGCGGTGCGGCAGGAACTGATGTCCGATATTGCGGGCGTGCCCGTTCCTCTGCATCCATCCGAGCCGCCGGCGCAGGCCGAAGCGCCGCCGGCCGAGCCCGCTGCCCGTCAATCGACGGCGGAGGAAGCGCAGCGCGAAAATGCGAAAAGGAACCGCGGCGATAGGCTGGAACTTGCTGCCGGCCTTCCGGAGGATGGCGAGATTTCCGATAAGCTTAATAGAGAATTAGACAAAGCGCGTGAGGCCGACAAGCGCTCTCCCAAAGTATCTTTTAAAGGCAAGAAGAGAACAGGTGCCAGCAAATGGGATTTATTGGATGAATTCAGAAAAGATCTGGAGGACCTACCGAACAAAGCCGTTGAGAATTTAAAAAAATCGAAAAGCCTGGGAGAGCAAAGAAGGATTCTTGTAGAAAATAGAATAAGTCATGCAGGAACGATAGACGGGAAATTCCTCCATCCGGAAATAGAGAGGTTGCTGAAAGAGCGTTCAGTAGCGGAAGAAGTCCTGGTGCAGGACCCAAGATTGAAGCATGGCGGCCAAGGCAGGCACCTCAAGGCATATGGAAGCGATAATTTCGATTATATAGTGAAAACATACAATACCAGCGACATGAAGAAACAGGTGCAGGTTTTATGGATAGGAAACGGTTTTGAGATAGCCCAGATGCGACTTAATGGCCTGGCGGTTCCCACAATGGTCATAGACGCTACAAGGGATAATAAGAGGCCATTTACCTATATATTACAAAATGCCGGTTCGCAAAGGACCGACCTTGCGATTATACAGAAGAGAGTAACACCGCTGCTGGAACATCTGAAGGTGTTGACCAGGTCAGGAGAAGTGGCGCAAGCAAAACTTCTTATCGATGAATTCAAGCAGCATGTAATTGCGCTGTTCAGGAGGGGGGTTGTTGATACTGACTTCGGAGGCATGCTTGCAAATTACGGAGTGGACAAAAAGACCGGACATCTTTATATATTTGATTTTGGTGACCTTGAGTCGGTCGAAATGAAGGCGGATGAATTTGTTGATACGACGGACCTTACAAACGATTTTATTATCGAGGCGTTGAAGTCGTTGGTGGATACAAAAATAGCGGATTATTTCAGGAAGAATCCGTTCAAGGCCAAAGATTTTTATGATAAAAGCGGCGCTTCTTTATTCGAATCCGATTTACAAGGCAAAGACGCCGACACTTTCAAAATGACATTTCCGTATAGCGAAAAAGAAATACGCACTCTTTTTACCAGCGGCAGCGTATCTGAAATTCAGCTCGCCGCCCGTCAGCCGACGGCGGAGGAAGTACGAAAAGTAAAAGCCCAAAAGAACCGCGGCGACAGGCTTGAGTTCGCAGCCGGCCTTCCGAATGATGATAGAATTTCGGATAGGCTCAATAAAGAACTGGAGAATGTACATGAGGCTGCCAGTCACGCTAGTCAGGATAAGACAAAATCACCGCCCAAAGCGCAAACGGCAATCATAGAACTAGTGGACGCATTAGGGTCTTATGGTGAATCGATCGTGTATCCGGCCATTTTGAATTTGATAGAACTGGGCGATGCGGCCAAAGAAGCCATATTGCAAGCTACAAAGGATAAGAGCCCCCAAAGGCGAGGCAATGCCTGCGCTATACTGGGCTGCTGGCAAAGGGACGAATTTCTGGAAGTGATCGAACGCCTTTTGGGTGATGAAGACATGTATGTGGTCCGCCAGGCCATCGTCAGCCTGGAGCGGACCGTCGGCTTAGAAGAAGCCGATAGAATCTTAGAAAGGCATCCGCAGGCTAAGCTCTATGCTATGGCCGACCGACCAGAAAATGTATCTCGGCGAAATCCTGAATACGTGCAGAGCTTAAGAGTTAAACCAAATGACCTGGATATTAAAAAAATCGAAGCAGCGGTAAAGGAATTCAGGTTCACGACATGCCTGGCCAATGCCTCCATGCTTATTTATTTATTAAGGGCTTTGGGAGAGAAAGCGGAACTTATGGGCATGTACAACAAGGGCGAAGACATGCCGTTCCATTACTTGGTACATACGGAACGATGGGGAGAAAGGGATATATGGCCCTATACCGGTGAAAGCGCAAATTACGAACGCACAGCCAAAGCAAGCGAAGGGGATTATGAAAGAATGGTGGACTCTTTTAGGGAAAACGGCACCCTTGCCCGCGCGGATCAGACGCTATTGCGGCCTGTGCCCGGTACAAGATTAATTTCAGACATCAAACCAAATGCACCCTTTAGCCGTACTGTTACGTCAAAGAAAGATCTGGACAAATTGGTTGAAGAGCCCTTATTGGATGCGTGCAGGATTTTATATGACAAAGGACTATGCACGATAGCCTCCTCCGCGAACAAAAAAGATATAAAACATGGATATGCATATATTGATATAGCCGGCGGTCTTGGTATTTCGTCCGAGAATCGCACTATCGCCATAGGATTGGGAGCAGTTCCGCTAATAGACAATGATGAAGAGTCTGATACATTCGGGGAAGAACTCACGTTCGAGTTGCGAATCCCGATCACTGAACGCTCAACCGTTGAAGAAGTGAGAGCGCAGTCGATACACATGGCGAATCAGTTTGTAGGGCAAGCAAATTTTATAAAGGAGAGGGACAGTGCCACCCCAGCCGCGCCGCCGGCCGAGCCCGCTGTCCCGAATGAAAAAGAAACAGTTTCAATAAATACAAATTTAACAAAAATCGGTGAAGCATTGAGCAGAATCAGTGGGATCATTGATCGGATGGAAAGCTCGGCAATAAGTGCCGAGAAAGCTAGGATAGAACTTACCGGCATTTCACGTCAGGTAGATATGTGCGGTGATGAAATAAAGAGAAATGCCGGTTTCGGCAAAGACATCAATAATGCGCTTCGCAGCATTGCCAACTGCGTCTATATTATGGAGGCATACTCGTCTCAAAAGATGCGCGATGGAGTAAAAGAGATAAGAGAAAAATTATTAGCAGTTATTGACGCAATAAATCCGAAGATATTGGCCCCGGGTGAAGTGCGCGACGCAACAAAGCCGGCTGTAAGGATAGACACTATTCAGGATGCTGAGGGCGCGATAGGAGAGGCAGTGGTTGAGATGAAAGGCGGGATTATTACCCTTCGGCCGGTGGCGTTTGAGGCTTTTTGTAAAGCATACCCAGAACTCTTCCAGGCAATCAAGTATTTAATGAGCGATGCACAAATAAAACAAATCTTTCAGACGCAAAATGCTCTAGTGGAAAAGGCTGAGATAGACGGGATAATAGAGGCATTTAAAACATCTAAGGGCAATATAGCTAGAACTGCCAAGTTGCTAGGTCTTAAGAAAAGCATAATATATCTGGCGCTGGAAAAGTCGTATGCCATGAGGATGCTGAAGGAGCGCTTTGACGGGGACCTCCCACAGAATGCCAGCCGGGCCCCTTATCTTTGGAGCGCGTCCCGCCGGGAAGTGCGCAGAGCAAAGGCCAAACGGAACCGCGGCGACAGGCTTGAGCTCGCAGCCGGCCATCCGGATGATGACAAGATTTCGGCTAGACTTAATGAGGAACTGAAAAAATCGCATGCTGCGGAACCGATCCTTCCTAGCGCTTCTGTACTTGAGGAGATGAAAAGATTATCCGCGCAAGATATAACGCTAGAGGCGGCAATAAAGGCAGCCGGATTTTTGGATTATAAAGGAGAAGGCGCAGAAGAGGTAAGAAGCTCCCTGAGAAACTTCTTTGGAGCCATACCGGATGACGCGGCCTTTATTAAAGATAGCGCGGTGAAGGCGGAAAGTAAACAACCCCCAACAGGGCTATTCTCCGAGATCAAGGTATATTACAACGACATAAGTCAGTTCCCGTTATTGACCCATCTGGGAGAGGTGAAGTTCGGTGCTCTTGCCAGGCTCGGAGACAGTAAAGCGCGCGAAGCGATGATCAGTTCAAACCTGCGGCTTGTCGTCAAAATAGCCCGTAAATTTGCTGGTGTCGGGATGCCGATAGCGGAACTTGTTGAAGAGGGGAATATAGGCCTAATGAAAGCGGTTGAAAAATATGAACCCAAGCAAGGCTTCAAATTTTCCACGTACGCCAATTGGTGGATTAAGCAGAAGATCCGCAGGTTTATCAGGGGAAAGTCCACGATGGTGCGGCTGCCCGAATACATTGGCGAGGCTATCCAAAGCTTGGCTAAGAAATGCGAAAGAGAAGGCCTGGATTTTTATGACGCACGCACAGCTTCCGTCGAGATCGCGAAAGCGACAGGCATGCCTCTTGAGCAACTGGAAAAGATCAGGAGAGCGGTATTTGAAAACAGGACTCTCGGCATGAATGGCCAGGCAGAATCATCATCGGATGAAGGGACCGGCTTGGAAAAAATCACCGCGATTAAACCGGGCGAAGCAGAGGCAAAAGTGGACGCAGCGGAACTCGCTTCCGATGCAGAAAAAGCAATTGTGCTGCTGCGGGCAAAATGGCATGACAAGGCGGACAGAAATGAAAAAATACTGAAACTGAGAGTGCTTCCCCGGCTTGGTTTAAGTGATGAAAGAGAAAGGACCCTTACTGAAGTCGGCAGGGCAATCGGCCTTACAAGAGAAGCCGTCCGGCTAATAGAATCTCAGATATTGAATACGATCTATGCTGTGCGGCACACGCGCCGCGGGCCGGTAGGCAGCACAGGTGGATATTTGAATCGATTGATAACCAGAGCGGCGGAGGCGCTCGACGAAGGAAGGTTCGACGAAGCGATAATAAGGACAGAACAGGCTCTTAGGTTATTTAAGCGATTTGATATGCTAAAAGACGATCCTCCGGCGCGAATGAGATTTTTGGATGAACTTAATTCCGACGGGAACGATGAGAGCGAATTCACCGAGAGTGAGCGCTCTCGGGCGCAGAACATATTGCGGAGGGCGCAAGTTGCGGCGTCCGCCGGCTTGCCCGCCGACCTATTCGCCAAAGCCGTGCCCGACACGACACATGTACAGGCGAAGGCCAATGCGCCGCTCAGATTGGCAATGAATTCCGAAAAGCGGCGCGATCACCCGGAGATCAATGGCAGGAGTATCGTATTGGCGGCAAGGCGGAAGAGATTAAAAGAGCTTTTGCGGAAAAGAGAATTTACCATGGAAGAACTTTGCGCAAGGCTCGGAGTAACTTCAGCTACCATATATAAAGACATACAGGTAAATAAGGAGCTGAGACGGCTAAGGGCCCATATTATAAAAAAGCCCCGCCATCAGCCTGAAACCGACGAAATAGAAGATACTATAAGCAATGCAAGGGTCAAATTGAAAAAAGAACATAGGGCGGGCATCCGCTGGATCGTCAAATGCATCAAGGCGTTAGAAAAACAGGCTGAAAATTATTCCGAGAAAGACGGCGAGGGGGCGGCGGGCCACAAAATAGACATAGCTCTTAACCTGGTGAAGCTGCTTTTTGAGAAGGGCGTCGACGTCAGTGGTCTCAGTGATAGGCTTAAGAAAAAACAGAAATTCTATATAGAGAAGATGGAAGAAGCGCTTCATAGAGACGCGCTGATCGAAGAGCAAGCCCATGACGTCCTCGATGGTGAATATTGGCAGGAGTTAAGAAACGGCGGATGGACGCCGCCCGAAGCCAGGATTCATCTCCCGCGCGAAGTGACCGGAAAGCACAAGCCCGGCGGAGAGGACGAACTCCTTCTGTCGCCGCCGGAAGAAGTAGGCAAAATCTTCCGTGAAGAGCGGGCGAAGGCGATGAATGTTGGCCTTGGGGCCATCCTACAAAGTGCCACCCCACCCGCCCCGCCGGCCGAGCCCGCTATCCCCGATAAAACAGTTTTAACAGATAAGCCTGATGGCGTGGCGGAAGGCATGAGGCTCGTAAGCGATTTGGCGAAAGAAACAATACGACTTACGAGAGAAGACTTGGAGCGTATCATTGCCCTCGTAGATGAAACCGCGGTCAAAGATACGGGCGAACAACGCTTTGGCGTGTGGGCTACAGACCTTCTGCACTGGTATTACGAAAAGAGTACCCAGATGACGCCGTTAGAAAAGGCGCTTGCAGTGTTTACCTATGTCAGAAGAGATAACGATATTTTTCCTAATGGCAATACCCGCACGGCATTTCTATTAATGCAATATACACTGCTGAAAGCAGGGTTAAAGCCATTCGAGTTAAGTAATGAGGATTCCTGGAAAATGTTTAAGGCAGCAGATGCCGAGGCTATCAGGCGCGAGTTATTATTGCAGCAACCACACGCTGATAAGATTGGTGCGAGGAGGGCGAGCCCGACAGTTGCAGAGCCGCTGATCGTGAAGATCATTTCAGAATATGTTGTCCAGGTCTATCAGGGCAAAGGGCCGGGAAGCGATAAACTATCCGTCAAGGAATGGGAAAATATTTATAAAGCAGTCAGCCTGTTCCACAGTGAAAGAATAGAAATATTCATGCCGAAAGAAGCGTGGCTCGATGAAGAAATGCAAAACGTGCTTAGAGATATCAGGATACGCTGCCGCAGCGATGATATTGTAATATGCCATGAGTACTCATATTGTGGCAAAAAACCATTGGGGGAATGGCTCGACACACCTGCGAAAGAAGGCGTGAAACGCATCGTTGTAGTCGAAAAGTCTTCGGCGGACAATATCATGGCAATCGTTAATGCAAAACCGAAGCGGTTTGAGGGCGTCCGCCTTATGCAGATAGCATTGCCGAAAGAATACAGCTCGATGCCTAAGATCGAACAGACAGCGCAACAGGCGAAAATCATCACAATTGCGATCCTTGCAAGGCTCTTTGAGCGCACCGACGCAACATCGATGAAAGAGGCGATTTTGACGGCGATGCTGGAAGGCACGATGAAGGATGTCAGCGGGTTTCTTAATGGCCTGCCTGAATCGGAAGGTGAAGCCAATAACCCTGCCATGATAGTATCGAGAGTAGAGAACTGTTTGAAGAACGTCATTAGTATCGTAGAGAGAATCGGCGAAGAGATCCGCTTCATGAAGGCCTTCTGGACCGCCGCGTAAGCAAAGTTATCCACAATAGTAGGGCACCCTTAAGGGTGCCCTACTGCTTGAACATTTGCCAACCAGTGTGTTATAGTATGGATCATGGATTGCATATATATTAAAAACGGCCGTGTGATATTAAAGGACCAGATCGTAGACGGTGCTACGGTCACTATAAATGGCGGCAAGGTCGCGGCCATTAACAAAAAGATGGCGCCAAAGAAGGGCTCCTTCGTAATAGACGCCAAGGGATGCTTCGTCTCGCCCGGTTTCATAGATTGCCATATACACGGAGAGCCCGAAAAAATATTCTTTAATGAAGCGAGACACGGCACTACGGCATTTGTGATCGCCGAATCCTGCGCGCCGTTAGATCATATCTATAAAAGAGCCGCAGGAATAAAAGAGTTTATCAGGAAGCATCCTTACGGGCCCAACGTGCTGGGCCTGCGTTTCGAAGGGCCCTATATAAGCAAAAGTAAGGCCGGGGCTCAAGATCCGGATTATATAAGATCTCCCAACGCAAAAGAGCTCTCTTCCATAATAAGGCGCTGCTCAGGCCTTTTAAAGATAATGACGATAGCGCCTGAGCTGCATGGCGCCCTGCCGCTGGTAAGATTATTACGCAAAGACGGGATCATCGCTTCCATAGGCCATTCGGATGCGAATTACGAAAAGGCCGTCGAGGGCATAGATGCCGGGATAATGCACGCAACGCATATTTTTAACGCCATGAGCTCTCTCGATAGGCGCGAGCCGGGCGTTGTCGGGGCGGTTCTTTCCGAAGAGAAGGTCGTGGCAGAGATAATATTGGATTTTATCCATGTGCATAAAGCGCTATTCGGGCTTTTGTTAAAATTAAAGAGAAGAGATAAGATAATTATTATTACGGATTCGCTGGCGGCGGAGGGTATCCATAGCCTGGTTGGCGGGGCGTACCGATTTGAAGACGGGCGGCTCGCCGGGTCATCACTCACCATGATAGACGCGCTTAAGAATGCTGTAAAAAATTGCGGTGTCGCGCTGGAGGACGCCATAAACATGATCACTCTGAATCCGGCAGAGCTTTTGGGAGTCGAAGGAACGAAGGGCTCGATAGCCGCAGGCAAGGATGCCGACATAGTCGTATTCAGTAAAGAATTTGACGTGAAGATGACGATGATTCGTGGTAAAATAGCATACAGCTGTAAGCTATAAGCTTTAAGTTTTAAGCTTGTAAAAAAAGTTCTCAATTTTTTTAAAGCTTACAGCTTATAACTTAAAGCTGAACATAGCTAAGACGAGGCAATAATGTGCGGGATAGTAGGATATATAGGCGATAGGGAAGCTCAAAACATATTACTTAAGAGCCTTTCAAGATTAGAGTACAGAGGCTATGACTCGGCCGGCCTTGCCATTATTAAAGGCAAGAAGATCCATCTGGTTAAAAAGAAGGGCAAGCTCAATATCCTCGCCGCGGATCTTAAGGCGGAGGCTCTTGAAGGCTCGATGGGTATAGGGCACAGCAGATGGGCCACTCACGGCGTGCCCAGCGATACAAATGCCCACCCTCATCTCGACTGCAAGGGGAAGATCGCCGTGGCTCATAATGGCATTATCGAAAATTACCTCGAATTAAAAGAGAAGCTGCAAAAAGAAGGCCACAAGTTTATCTCCGAGACAGATACCGAAGTCATCCCCCACCTGATAGAGAAGTTTTACTCCGGCGACATAGCCGAAGCCGTCCGTAAGACCGTAAAGATCCTGCGCGGCTCTTACGCGATAGCCGTTATCCACAAGGACGAGCCTTTGAAGCTGGTCGGCGCCAGATGCGATTCGCCGTTGATAGTAGGCATCGGGCGCGGTGAAAATTTTCTCGCCAGCGACGTCCCGGCCGTCCTGGACCATACCAAAGAAGTCATCTATCTCGATAATCATGAGATCGTCGTGCTTACCAAGGAGCACATTACTATTAAAGATCTCCAGGGCCGCAGAATAGAGAGAAAGCCGTCAAAGATAACATGGGACATAAGCCGCGCGGAAAAGGGCGGCTACAAACATTTCATGTTAAAGGAGATATTCGAGCAGTCCCATGTAGTAGGCAGCATACTTGACTCTCGATGCAAAGACGGCAGGATATCTTTCCAGGAGCTTAAGATAAGCGATGGCGATCTCAAAAAGATCAAAAGAATAGCTATAGTCGCCTGCGGCACCGCCTACCATGCGGGGCTCACCGGAAAGTATATGCTCGAGGAGTACGTCAAGGTCCCCTGCTGGGTCGATGTCTCGAGCGAATTCAGGTACCGCAATCCTATCGTAGATAAAGAGACTCTCATGATAGTGATCTCTCAGTCGGGCGAGACGGCCGATACTCTCGCCGCTCTCAGAGAAGCGAAGAGGCATGGCGCGAAGGTCCTGGCCATCTGCAATGTGCTCGGCAGCTCCATAGCAAGAGAGGCCGATGGCGTCGTCTACACGCACGCGGGACCGGAGATAGCGGTTGCCTCGACGAAGGCTTATACCGCGCAGCTGGCGATATTCTATCTATTGACATTCTATCTTGCGAAATTAAGGAAGACGGCGGCGCCCGCAAAGCTCGACGCTATCTTGAAGGGTTTAAAGCGCATCCCGGAGCTCATGGAGGAGCTCCTCGCCGAATATAAACCGGAATATAACCTGCTTGCGGCGTACGCCGGGGCATTTAAGAAATATTACCATGAAAAGCACAACAAAACATTCTTCCTGTACTTGGCGAGGAATATAAATTATCCAAATGCTCTCGAAGGCGCCCTTAAGTTAAAAGAGATAGCGTATATCAGCGCCGAGGGTTATCCCGCCGGAGAGATGAAGCACGGACCGATAGCTTTGATCGACGAGAACCCATGGGTGGTCTGCATAGCCGTCAAGAGCAAGACCTACGACAAGATGATATCGAATATCCAGGAGATAAAGGCGCGTAACGGCATAGTCATAGCCATATCTACCGAGGGCGACAAAGAGATACTGCATCACAACATCAACTATCTGATAGAGATACCGAAGGCCGAGGAGCTCTTTTCGCCGCTACTGGTGGCGATACCTCTGCAGCTGTTGGCGTATTACGTCGCGCGCGCGTTCGGATACGACATTGACCAGCCGCGCAATCTTGCGAAATCAGTAACCGTAGAATAATATGCCCGGAACCCTATACGTAGTGGCTACGCCGATCGGCAACCTCGAAGACATCACCCTTCGCGCTATAGATACGCTCAAAACCGCCGACCTTATCGCCGCTGAAGATACCCGCCACACCAATATCCTGCTCGCTAGATACGGCATCAAGACCCGCATGACGAGCTACTTCGAGTACAATAAGATACAGAAAGGGGACTACCTGCTCAAGCTCCTGAACGAGGGCAAGTCGGTGGCCCTTGTATCGGATGCGGGCACACCGGGCATATCTGACCCCGGATACAATATCATACGGCTCTGCATAGATAACAATATACCCGTAGTGCCCATACCGGGGCCATCCGGGATAATTGCGGCTCTGACCATTTCCGGCAAGCCCACGAACGAATTCACGTTCGCCGGATTCCTGTCACCCAAGCCTATAAAGAGAAAGAATCAGCTGAAGAAATTATACGATGAGAAGAGGACTATCATCCTGTATGAGTCCGTTCACAGGATAGGGAAGCTTTTGAACGACATTTTAGAGGTATGCGGCGATACGGAAGTCGTTGTGGCAAGAGAAGTTACGAAGAAATTTGAAGAGATAAGGCGCGAGAAGGTAAGCGTAACTATAGAGCACTTTAAGGCGCATAAGCCCAAGGGCGAATTCATCGTAATAATTTAACCAATTCCTGGGCCGGGGCCAGGAATTGGTTATTCGATTTGGTACTTGACAAAGAGGATGTCTTATGGTATCATCTGACCATAACATTAACCTTTTAAAACCGGAACAGAGAGTCCGGGAAAGGAATAAAAATGAAACAAATGACCCACTTGTCTATTTTGATAGGTGGGATTTTTATTTGTCCGGCTATGGCTACCAGACAAATAATCCGCCGAAGCACCGAGCCTACTGAGAGTTGATTGCGAAGGCGGATATGAGAGGAATAATATGAAACTAAAAGAAAAATCAAAAATATTAGACAAAGATTTGATAGAGAAAGCCTTAAAGCGCATGGCGCACGAGATCATAGAGAATACCAAAACAACGGACGATACGGTATTGATCGGCATAAAGAATAGAGGCGCCTATATTGCCGAAAGGCTCGCGGATCACATGAAGGCGGTCTCAGGGCACCGTCCTCCTGTGGGAGCTCTCGACATCACTCTATACAGAGATGACCTTACTCAAGTGTCTGAGCAGCCCGTGGTCCATGCCACAGAGATAACCTTCGATGTTGAAAATAAACGGATAGTGCTTGTGGACGACGTTCTCTTCACCGGCAGGACGATAAGATGCGCGCTTGATGCCTTGATAGACTTTGGCAGGCCAAAGCTTATACAGCTCGCGGTGCTTGTCGACAGGGGCCACAGAGAGCTGCCTATAAGAGCGGATTATGTGGGCAAGAATATCCCCACTGCCGCAAATGAAGTCGTAGAGGTGCGGCTGTCGGAATCCGACGGTAAAGATGAAGTGGTACTCTGCGAAAAGGTTGATTAAAGATGACGAACGAAAAGAAGATGGTATGGACTAAAAAAGACCTTCTCGGATTAGAGTATCTTTCACGCGAGGAGATCGAGCATATCTTATATACGGCCGCGAGCTTCAAAGAGGTCACGACGCGGCAGATAAAGAAGGTGCCCGCTCTGCGCGGCAAGACGGTGGTGAACCTCTTCTACGAGCCGTCGACGAGAACACGGATATCATTTGAGCTGGCCGCCAAGAGGCTCTCCGCCGACGTCATAAATGTGGGGGTTGAGTCGTCGAGTGTGCGCAAAGGCGAAACGCTGATCGACACCGGGAAGAATATAGAGGCCTTAAAGATAGATATAATCGTGGTCCGCCATGACTGCTCGGGCGCGCCCAATATACTCGCACGCTCTGTTAAGGCGAGCGTCGTCAATGCCGGCGATGGATGGCATGAACATCCGACGCAAGCCCTCCTGGATATGTTCACATTAAAATCGAAACTCGGCAGGATCGAAGGCCTGAACGTGAGCATAATAGGCGACATAGCCCACTCGAGAGTGGCCCGCTCCAATATCTGGGGGCTTACGAAGCTCGGCGCAAAAGTGACCGTCTGCGCCCCGAAGACTCTGATACCCGAGGGGATAGAGAAGATGGGCGTCAAAGTGACGAACGATCTCGACGAGGCGATAAGGGAAGCGGACGCCATCAATGTATTGAGGATGCAGCTTGAGCGCGACGTGTCAGGAGTATTCCCTACAAAGATAGATTTCTTCAAGCAATACGGAATCTCCGAAGAGCGGCTTAAAATATGCAAGAAAAATATAGTGGTAATGCACCCAGGGCCGATAAACAGGGGCGTCGAGATGTCGAGCGCCGTTGCCGACGGCCAGAACTCGGTGATATTGGAGCAGGTTACAAACGGCATAGCGGTCAGGATGGCTGTGCTATATCTGGTGGCGCACGCGAAAAAAGGATAGTATGAAATACCTGATCAAGAACGGAAGAGTGATAGACCCGGCGAACAAAATCGACGATATTCTTGATGTCCTGATATCCGATGGCAAGATAGAGAAGGTCGACAAGAACATCGACGCTTCTAACCTGATTAGAATCATCAGATTAGAAGCTGAGGGAATGATAGTTGCTCCCGGACTCGTAGATATGCACACGCACTTAAGGGAGCCCGGCAGAGAGGACGAGGAGACCGTTCTCACCGGCACGCTCGCCGCCTTAAGGGGCGGCTTCACAAGCGTAGCCTGCATGCCCAACACCGAGCCCGCGCTGGACAACCCGGCCATAATAAGATCTCTCAAAGATACGATAAAGAAGGATGCCCGGGCAAATGTATTCATAGTCGGGTCGATCACCGAGGCCCGCGCGGGTAAGAGAGCTACCGATTTTCATAAGATGAAGAAGGCGGGAGCCGTCGCGGTATCCGACGACGGTTCATCGGTCGATGACGAGCTTGTCATGTCGGGCGCTCTCGAGCAGTCGAAAGAGGAGAGCTTGCTCATAATAGAGCATTGCGAGGACCGCAAGGTATCCGGAAAAGGAGTGATGAACCACAGCTTTACGGCTACTAAACTCGGCTTAAAAGGAATACCTTCCGAGAGCGAATACGAGCGCGTAAAACGAAATATCGAGCTGGCGAAGAAGCTCAGCGCGCGTATCCACATAGCGCACGTGAGCACAAGAGAGTCGGTGGATATCATACGCCGCGCTAAGGCTGACGGCGTGAAGGTCACGGCCGAGACGGCGCCGCATTATCTGGCATTGACGGAGGAGTGCTGTGCCACATACGACACCAATACAAAGATGAACCCTCCTTTAAGGTCCAAGGAAGATATGGAGGAGCTGAAGAGAGGCTTAAAGGACGGGACCATAGATGCCATAGCCACCGATCACGCCCCGCATACGGACAGCGAGAAGGATGTTGAGTTCGCGTTTGCGCCGTTCGGCGTAATAGGCCTGGAGACGGCCTTAAGCCTTTCCGCGATGGAGCTGGTAGATAAGAAAGTCCTCTCCTGGCCGGAGCTTATAGCTAAGATGTCGGTAAATCCTTCAAATATCCTTGGTATCGACAGGGGCAGTCTGAAGAAGGGCGCGCCGGCCGATATAGTTATTATCGACCCCGAAAAAGAATATACATACACAAAAGATTCCATAATGTCCAGGTCGAAGAATTCACCTTTTATAAATTGGGTGCTAAAACACAAGGTCTCAAAGGTCTTTGTGGGCGGACAACTTGCCTGGAATGGCGAATAACATATGAAACAGCTGAAGGCGAAGATAATAGAAAATAAAAGGATCGCTAAAGGCTTCTACAGGATGCGGCTGGGCTCAGCGTATCTTGCGAAGGCCTCAAAACCGGGGCAGTTCGTCGAGATCAGGTCTTCCGATACCGACGAGACACTCTTAAGGCGGCCTTTCGGTGTGCACAGGATAGTGAAGGGCGGCATTGAGGTCCTCTATGAAGTCATCGGCAAAGGGACTACGAGCCTGTCGGCTAAGAAAAAAAGCGAGCATTTGGATATCATAGGCCCGCTGGGGAACGGTTTTTCGGTAAAGCGTCCGGCGCGCGGTATACAGCGCCCGGCGGTGCTGGTGGCGGGAGGCGTGGGCGTAGCGCCTCTGCTATGCCTGGCCGAGGAGATGACCAAAAAAAAGATAAAGCTATATGTGATGATCGGGGCCAAGACCGGGGCGCATATTCTTTGTGAAAAAGAGTTCAGGCGCTTAGGGTGCTTTTGTCTGGTCTCTACCGAGGACGGTTCAAAAGGGCATAAAGGCTACGTAACTGATATAATGAGGCACCTGTTGATAGTGGTCAGGCGCAAGGTGTCGGGCATCTACGCCTGCGGCCCTCATCCCATGCTCAAAGCGGTAAGCCGCATAGCGGCTTCCTCCGGCATACCGTGCCAGGTATCGATGGAGGAACATATGGCGTGCGGCGTGGGCGTCTGCCTTGGCTGTCCGGTGAAGGTAAAGAGCGGCGGATACAAAATGGTCTGTAAAGACGGGCCGGTTTTCAATATGGAGGAGATCGCATGGTAAACAAAAGGAGGGGCAACATGAAGAAGTTGATTTTGGTTGCGGTTGTTTTAATATGTATCGGTATGGTGGCACCGACGGTCTATTGCGCGAGCAACGCAAAGGTCGAGACCAGCTCTCAGGTCAAGGTCATCCCGAAAAAAGTACAGGTCGACTCGAACTTCGACGGCAAGATCGACAGGATAGAGAACTATGACGCCGAAGGCAGGCCGATCAAGACAGAAGTCGATAATGACAACGACGGAATAATGGATGAGACCGTAATATACAAAGACGGCAAGCCTGTCAAGACCACAAAAGATACCAATAAGGACGGCAAGCCGGACGTATGGATAGATCTGTGAAATTGAGTTTGGAAGTAAGAATAGGAAAGCTTAAGCTCAATAACCCGGTGATGGTGGCGTCGGGGACTTTCGGGACGGAGTGTGGCAAGCTTATCGACATAAATAAGCTCGGAGCGTATATCGCCAAGACGATCACGCTAAACGCCCGTATCGGAAATCCCCCGCCCAGAGTCTGCGAAACGCCTGCGGGGATGCTCAATTCTATCGGGCTTGAGAATAAAGGGCTCGATGACTTTATAAAGAATAAGGTCCCTTTGCTTAGGAGGCTGAAGATACCGCTGGTAGTGAGCATCGCCGGCGATGACGCGGCCGAGTTTAAAGAACTGGCGAGAGCCTTAAGTAAAGTCAAAAAAATAGCGGCCCTCGAAATAAACCTCTCCTGCCCGAATGTGAAACACGGCAAGAGGAACTGCCTTATCGCCCAGGACGAAGGGGCGACTTACAAGGTAATAGAGGCGGTGAGAAGGTCGACGGTGCTTCCCGTCATAGCGAAGCTCTCGCCAAACGTCACGGACATCAGAAGAATAGCCGAAGCCGCCGAAGGAGCCGGAGCGGACGCCGTGTCGCTGATAAACACGCTGATAGGAATGGCGGTCGATATCGATAAGAAGAGACCACTACTCGGAAATGTTACGGGTGGCTTAAGCGGCCCCGCCGTAAAGCCGGTGGCGCTACGCATGGTGCGCGAAGCTTACAAGAGCACCAGGATCCCGGTGATCGGCATTGGCGGTATCATGGATTATAAGGACGCGGTTGAGTTTATGCTCTGCGGGGCGAGCGCCGTTCAAGTAGGGACGGCGAATTTTGTAGATCCACGGGCCCCGATCGCGATCATCGACGGGATCAAGCGATATATGGCGAAAAACGGCATGAAAGAGGTAAAGGAGCTGATAGGAGCGCTTAAAGCATGACGCCCAAAGAACGTCTCATAGTCGCCCTGGACGTAGAGACAAAAGAGAAGGCCCTCTCTCTGGTAGAAAAACTTAAAGCCGAAGTGAATATCTTTAAGATAGGCAGTGAACTATTCACGTCGTGCGGCCCGGATATAGTGGCGGCCGTTAAAGACAGGGGCTGCGGCATATTCCTCGACCTGAAGTTCCACGACATACCCAATACCGTAGCGAAATCCGCCGCCGCGGCGACCAGATTAGGAGTCTCCATAATGAATGTGCACGCCCTGGGCGGATATGACATGATGAAGAGGTGCGCCGAGGCCGTTATCGCGCAGGCGAAAGCGTCGAAGATACCAAAACCTAAGGTAATAGCCGTGACCGTCCTGACGAGCATGGATGAAAATAGCTTGAAGAAGACAGGTATAAATGATAACATGGAAAAGCAGGTTTTGAAGCTCGCTAAACTTGCCGAAGAGGCATCTCTCGACGGAGTTGTGGCTTCTCCATCCGAAGTCAAGCTGATAAGGAGAGAGCTGGGAGAAGAGTTTATCATAGTGACTCCGGGCGTGCGCCCCGTATGGGCGGCAGCGAACGATCAGGAGAGGATCGCCACGCCCAAAGAAGCCATTGTCGACGGCGCGACATACATCGTAGTTGGCAGGCCCATTATCGAGGCGCCGGATCCTCTGGCCGCGGCAAAAAGAATATTGGAAGAGATAAGATAGTGACTGAAGAAGAAGTCTTAGAGCTATTCGAAAAATTAGGCGCCCTGTTGAAAGGACACTTTAAGCTTTCGAGCGGGCTCCATAGCGAAAAGTACCTGCAGTGCGCCCTCGTCCTGCAGTATCCAGATATAGCCGAGAAGATTTCGAAGGCTCTGGCAAAGAGATTTTCCGGCGAAAAGATAGACGCCGTTATAGGGCCGGCCCTGGGCGGGGTGACGCTCGCATATGAGGTGGCCCGCGCCATAGGCTCCAGGGGCATATTCGCCGAGCGCCGGGACGGCCCGTCTGCCAGTGCGGAGACATCTTGCGGTCGGGCAGGCAAGATGGTCCTGCGCCGCGGGTTCTCCATAACTAAGGGCGAAAAGTTGCTGGTCGTCGAGGACGTTGTGACCACAGGAGGCTCGACCAAAGAAGTTATAGATCTGGTAAAGTCCTTCGGAGCGGATGTTGTAGGTGTAGGCAGTATAATAGACAGGTCGGGTACAGGGATAGATTTCGGCGCTCCGTTCAAGTGCCTAGCCAAAGTGAAAGTCGAGACGTTCGAAGAAGGTAATTGCCCCCTTTGTAAAGATAAGATGCCCGTAACGAAGCCGGGCTCAAGGAGATAAGGTAATGGCGGAAGAGATAAAAGAACTTATAGAGAAGATACGCTCCGAGGGCGTAAGGGCCGGCGAGGACAAGGCCAAAGCGATAGAGCTCGAGGCTTCAAAAAGGGCGCGCCAGATAATCGCCGACGCAGAAGCCGAAGCCAAGAGAATGCTCAGTGAGGCGCGAGAATCCATATCAAGGTCGGAAGAGAGCTCTAAAAGCTCCCTCAAGCAGGCTGCGCGCGATGTGATAATAGGCCTGAAGAAAAAGATCCTGGCAATGCTTAACAAGATAACGCTTTCTCACCTCAACAAGACTCTCACCCTGGAAGAGACGGGGAAGCTCATAGCCCATCTTTTGAAAGAGTGCAAGGCCAAAGAGAAGGGCGCGGTCATCGTATCTTTAAAAAAAGAGGACGCCGACAAGCTGGCGGCGGTCTTCATGTCGGAACTCTCCGACGATATCAAAAAGAGCCTCGTCCTGAAGCCCTCCGAGGATATCCACGGCGGGTTTACCATAAGTTACGACTACGGCAAATCTTATTTTGACTTTACAGATCATGCGCTTGCCGAATACATAGGCTCTTATATAAGACCGAGGCTCTCGGATATACTGAAAGATATATAGAATGCCTGGATACTACATATACCTGATGTCGAGCCTTCCGATGCTTAATTTCGGGGCAAAGCCGCCGTTTACCATGGAAAAATTATTTTCCATGAGCGCGGACCTTATCTCCCCGGAAGACCTGGAAGAATTGAAGAGCGCCCTCAAAGACGAAGGGGCCGGCGAATATCGTGAGTTTGAAACGGCCCTTCGCAATGAGCTCGTCAGGATAAGGGCCCAGCGCAAGCACCTGGATGCCTCCAGGTTCTTAAGAAGCGACGGATATGCCGACCAGTGGATCTCACACATAGCGGCTAACGCCAGCCGCAACCCTTCTATTATAGACGCGGAGAGGCTGCTCGATCTGGACCGGTGGAGATATCTTGATGAACTTTCGGCGGGCCACTATTTTGACCTGGAGTCCCTCATGATATATGCGCGCAAATTATCGATACTCGAGAAGTGGGAGCGGGTAAGGACCGCCGAGACGAACGAACTTTTAGAGGAGGCCCTCGCAGCATGACAGAGAAGAGAACGGGCCGCATAGTGAGGGTCAACGGCAATATGGTCGTGGCCGAGACCGGTTCGACGATAATACAGAACGAGGTCGCCTATATCGCGCACGGCGCGGAGCACCTGAAGGCCGAGGTCATTCGTGTAAGGGGCAACCGAGCCGAGATGCAGGTCTTCGAGTCGACGACGGGAATAAATATCGGAGAGGAGGTCGACTTTACCGGAGAGCTTCTTTCCGTAGAGCTCGGTCCCGGTCTCCTGGGGCAGATCTTCGACGGGCTGCAGAACCCACTCCCGCACCTGGCCGAAAAATACGGCTTCTTCTTAAAACGCGGCGCCTACACGGAAGCCCTGCCGGACGAAACGACATGGGATTTTACGCCGCTAGTCAAGAAGGGCGATATCCTGCGCGGTGGCTCACGCGTCGGGTTTGTCCCGGAAAAGATATTCAAGCACTACATAATGGTGCCGTTTCAGCTGGCGGCCAGCGACCTAGAGGTCGTAAGCGTAGCGCCTGGCGGCCGGTACGATCTGAAGACGGCGGTCGCCGAACTCAAAGACCGGAACGGAAAATCTCACAGCGTATACATGCAGCAGCTGTGGCCGGTAAAGATACCTATAAAGGCGTACGCTGAAAAACTTATGCCGTCGACTCCTCTTGTCACGAGGATGAGGCTGATAGACTCACTATTCCCGGTAGCGCTGGGCGGAACTTACTGTATCCCCGGGCCTTTTGGCGCGGGCAAGACGGTCCTCCAGCAGCTTACAAGCAGGTACGCCGAAGTCGACATAGTGATCGTAGCCGCCTGCGGAGAGAGGGCCGGAGAGGTAGTCGAGACGCTTAAGACGTTCCCCACAATAAACGACCCGCGCACGGGAAGGCCACTCATAGACAGGACCGTCATAATATGTAATACCAGTTCCATGCCGGTAGCGGCGCGCGAGGCCAGCGTCTACACCGCCGTTACGATAGCCGAATATTACCGCCAGATGGGATTAAATGTGCTCCTCCTGGCCGACTCGACTTCAAGGTGGGCCCAGGCGATGAGAGAGATGTCCGGCAGGCTCGAGGAGATACCCGGCGAAGAGGCGTTCCCGGCATACCTTGAATCGAGGATAGCGTCGTTCTACGAAAGGGCCGGCGTCGTGAACCTTAACGACGGCACCAGGGGCTCCGTAACTATCGGCGGCACGATCTCGCCCGCCGGAGGGAACTTCGAAGAACCCGTCACCCAGGCTACGCTTAAGGTGGTGGGGGCCTTTCACGGCCTTTCGCGCGAGAGGTCCGATGCCAGGCGTTATCCGGCGATAGACCCTCTCCTTAGCTGGTCGAAGTACAAGAGCTTTATAGACGAGAAAGAGGTCTCCTACGCCCACCGGATGCTGCGCAAAAGCAACGACGTCATGCAGATGATGAAGGTCATAGGAGAGGAAGGAACATCCGTAGCCGATTACATAGATTATCTCAAAGGCGAATTCTTCGACTTCTCGTATCTGCAGCAGAACGCTTTTGACGAGGTAGACGAAGCGACGCCCGCCGACAGGCAGAAGTACATATTCTCATTTTTATATAGTGACGTGCTGAAGAGGGAGTTAGACCTTCCGTCAAAAGAAGAGGCTCTTCACTTCTTTCAGAAGTTGAGACAGCTCTTTAAAGGGTGGAACTCCGTTCCCTGGAAGACCCCGGGTTTTGAAAAGGCCGAGAAAGAGATAAGGCTCGTCCTGGATGAGAAGGCCCATAAAAAGGAAGAGATAAGTGCATAAAGTATATACCGATATAGTCCAGATAGCCGGAGACGTCATCACCGTCAAGGCCGAGGGCGTAGGTTATAACGATATAGCCGAGGTCACGACGAGAAGAGGTATGTCGCTCGCCCAGGTGATACGTTTAGACGGCAAGATGGTATCATTGCAGGTCTTCGCCGGGAGCAAGGGCATATCGACCGGAGACAAGGTCCGTTTCCTGGGCCACCCGATGCGCGTAGCGAGCGGTGAAAATCTCCTGGGGCGTATATTTAACGGCAGCGGTCTGCCTCTCGATAAAGGGCCGGTCCTCACCGACAATATCATAGATATCGGCGGCCCCCCGGTAAACCCGGTAAAGAGAATAATCCCGAACAAAATGATACGGACCGGCATACCGATGATAGACGTATTCAATTCTCTAGTCGAGAGCCAGAAGCTGCCCATATTTTCCATTGCCGGAGAACCTTATAACGAGCTTCTCGCCAGGATAGCTATACAGGCCGAGGTGGATATAATAATACTCGGCGGCATGGGGCTCAAACATGACGACTATCTCTTTTTCAGGAAGAAGATCGAGGATGCCGGAGCCCTCTCGCGCAGCATATTCTTCATCCATACCGCCGCCGACCCTACCGTGGAATGCCTTCTGGTGCCCGACATAAGTTTGGCCGTCGCGGAGGAGTTTGCGCTCTCCGGCAAAAAGGTGCTGGTCCTTTTGACGGATATGACGAACTTCGCCGACGCCCTTAAAGAGATATCGATCACAATGGAACAGGTTCCGTCCAACAGGGGATACCCGGGCGATCTTTACAGCCAGCTTGCCGCGCGTTATGAAAAGGCCGTCGATTTTGATACGGCGGGGTCGATCACGATACTCGCCGTCACCACAATGCCGGGAGATGACGTAACTCATCCGGTTCCGGACAACACGGGATATATCACCGAAGGCCAGTTCTATCTGAAGAACGGCGTCATAGAGCCGTTCGGATCCTTAAGCAGGCTGAAGCAGCAGGTGAACGGCAAGACCCGCGACGACCACAGGGCGATCATGGATACCATGATACAACTCTTCGCCAGCTACCGCGAGACGGTCGAAAAGCAGGCGATGGGTTTCCAAATGAGCGCCTGGGACAAGAAGCTCCTGGCGTACGGCAGGCTCTTCGAGAAGCAGATGATGTCTCTCGATGTCAATATCCCTCTCGAGGACGCGCTCGACCGCGGCTGGCGGATAATGTCCGACTGTTTTACGCCGGAAGAGACCGGCATGAATAAGTCCCTGATAGAAAAATACTGGCCCGCAAGATAGGCTTTTAACCCTTATCCCGCCACGCCAAGCTTGTGGCTATGGGGCGGGATGTCGCATAAGCAGAAAGTAGCTACGGGCTCCATGGTCAAGATAAAATTCTCAAAAGGCGAACTGAAAAAACAGAGAGACGCCCTGAAGCAGTACAGGCGCTATCTTCCCACCCTGCAGCTTAAGAAACAGCAGATACAGATGGAGATACTCCGCCAGCATATCATGCTGAATGAAGCCGGCCATAAACTCGCCACAGCCATGGAAGGCGCCGCCAAATGGGCGGGGCTATTATCGGAAAAGGGTTCTTTCGACAAGAGATGGGCCAAGCCCAGGCATATCTCAAAGAGTTCAAAGAATATAGCCGGAGTGGAGCTGCCCGTATTCGAAAAGTGCGAATTCGACAGGACAGAGTACGACCTCTTCTCTATGCCGTTATGGGTGGACTCGGCCATAGAAGAGCTCAGGGCGATAGTCTCCCTGCGCGAACATGTCAGGGTGCTCGAAGAGGGCGTCGAGGTCCTGCGGCAGGAATTACGGATAACTACACAGAGAGTCAATCTGTTCGAGAAGGTGAAGATCCCCGAGGCCGAAGAGGCCATACGGCGCATAAAGATATATATAGGCGACCAGATGGCAAATGCCGTCGGGCGCAGCAAGGCGGCGAAGCGGAAGATAGAGAAGACTTTCGCCGAAGAGGTAAACGCATGACCCTTCGGCGCGGCCAACAAGCAATAGATAGCCTTGCTCATCCCTCGGCTTCGCTCGGGATGAGCCCTGAGCAGGGCCGAAGGGCTCAGGGTCATGGTGAGCGAGCGAAGCGAGTCGAACCATGATAGTCCTGATGAAGAAGGCTTTTATACTGATGCAGGCAAAGGACGCCAAGGGCTCCGCGGCCTCTTTAAGGCGGCTCGGCCTTCTGCACATAGAGAACCAGAATCAGCCTAAAGGAGAGGACTTACTCTCTCTCCACGAGGACATATCCTATATAGACAAAGCCGCCGGTATACTTGCGAGTCCGGAGTTCTATGTAAAGGGCGAAGTCGACTGCGACAAAAGACTGAAAGACTGGCGCGCTATAGTCCGTCATATAGCGGATCTAAAAAACCGGCACGACCAGCTTGAAGAGTACTCAAAAAATCTTTTCGACAGGATAGCGCAGTGGGACGCCTGGGGTGATTTTGATCCGGCCCACGTCAAAGATATCGGACGAAACGGCGTCAGGGTGAAGTTCTACCGGGTGCCGGCAAAAGATGTGAGCGGCCTTAAAGTAGACGCCATCTTAAAAGTTATTTCAGTAGCCGCCGGCATGGCGAACTGCGTTCTTATATCCAAGAAAGATATAGAGCTACCATACGAAGAGCTGGCTATGCCCGCTATGGGGTTAGAGAGCATGAAGCGGCGCCTGGCCGAAAACAGGGAGATGACAGAGCAGATAAGGAATGAGATCAGAAAATACGTCTGCTATCGCCATAGGTTCCTGCTGATAAAGGGCGCTTTTGAAAAAGAGCTGGAGCTTC
>CAYSSS010000008.1:2888-37313 GCA_964433975.1 uncultured Planctomycetia bacterium | reverse complement strand
GCGAATATTAGGATGACTCCTCAGTCAGAAGACCTACCTATATATTAAGGCATCGCAAGAGTGCCGCCATATACGGGTTTAAGTAAAATCAGGGAACTTACCCCGCACCATTATTGGTGTGGGGTTTTTTATTTTGCTGTCGATTACACGTGGCAAAATAATCCGCCGAAGCACCCAGTCTATTTCTGGTCGTATGCGAAGGCGAATAACATGTAGGAGAAAAGAAATGAAGAAGATTTTAATGCTTTTAGCATTTTTACTTATCGCAACTTCAGCATTCGCTGCTGAAGAGAAGAAAGATGGAAATGTTTTAATGAAGATACTAGAGACCGCGGTATCACCGGTAGAAACCGTACTGGGCTCAGTAACCGACCTGGGGCAGATAGTCGTGGCTCCCACCAAAACGGAAGAGAAGATTGGCTCAGCCTCGCAATCCGTTACCTCCATTAATGTCAACGACGCAGAGAGAATAGGCGAAATAAAGGTTGAAGAGGGGCTACGTAATGTGCCAGCGGTGGATGTTGTTGAAACCGGCCTTAATGGGCAGACATCCGTTTTTATAAGAGGCGCGGCCTCATATCAGACACTCGTCATGCTAGACGGAGTTAAGTTGTACGACCCCATGGACCCCAATGGGGCGTTCAATTTTGCGCATCTTACCTTTGATAATTTGGAACGAGTGGAAGTAGTCCGCGGTCCGCAAAGCGCTCTATACGGCTCTGACGCTATCGGCGGCTTGGTTAGCATGGAAACAAAGAAGGCAATGGACACATTTGTAAATGCTTCATTTGAGGCCGGTTCATACTACACAACTAACGAGGCTTTCCAGTTGGGATTTTTCGCAAACCGGCTTCATTACACGGTTGGCGGTTCACAATATAACACCAAGGGGATATCGCAAGCGGAAGCAAAGAACAATAACCAGGAAAGGGATCCTTACGATAGGACGGTACTCTCTGCCAGGATAGATTATGATTTCACGGATAATTTAACAGCAGGCGGAACTTTTCGCTATACTTTAGCTAATTTTAATTATGATCAGATGGTAGTTGATTATCCTAATCTTCGTGCAACGCATAAAAATTACTCTTTTACGCAATATGTTGAACAGCGATTGTTTGATTGGTGGAAATACAAAATAAATTTGGGATGGATGAATAATGAAAGGCGCGACTATGATGATCCGTGTTCTGGTAGTAGAGGTAGTTATCTTAGGGATAATTATTCTGGAAGGAATTTTAGGGTAGATTACCAAAATACATTTAACATACTGGATATGGATAATATAGTGGTTGGTTACGATTACGTGGAGGAGCTTGGGAGCATGTCTTATGAGGTTTACGGGACGGGATGGAGCTCACTGTCTTATATGCCAGAAGCCACTGCGCGAAATGGCGCATTTTATATTGAAAATAGGTTTAATTTAAAGGATAGGTTAACAGCAACGCAGGGGATGCGCGTAGATCACCATTCATACGCAGGGACGCATGTCACGTACAAATTTGATGGCTCATACTTACTACCAACCGCAACAAAAATACGAGGTAGTATAGCGACTGGTTATAAAGCGCCCACGCTTTATCAACTTAATGCGCCCTTTGTAGCACCCGATGTATGGGGCATGAATGGTTTTGGCGGAGGGAATCCAAATTTAAAACCAGAAACAAGTTTTTCTTATGAATACGGACTGGATCAATATCTGGTCGGAAATAAATTTATTGCGTCGGCAACATATTTTCAAAACAGATTTAAAAACCTTATAGGCACCACCATGGATGCCATGTGGAATGTCTCGCAGTATATGAATATAAGCAAGGCGTACACTTATGGAATAGAGTCGGAGCTGAAATTCAAACCTTATGACAATATTAGCGGAGGTCTTTCTTATACGTGGATGAAGACTATGGACATGAGCACAGATTCTGAGCTTTTGAGGCGACCGAAGAACAAACTGAAATTGCAGGTTCACTGGGTAATATTTCCAAGATTTGAGACAGACCTGATCGTGCGTTATACGGGCCCACGAATGGATTCCGGACAGAATAAATTGAAGCAGTATACCTTGACGGATGTTACTTTTAACTACGAATTGAATAGAACTTTCACGATTTTCGCAAGGATCGAGAATTTGTTCAATATACATTATCAGGAAGTCAGGCTCATCGGTGAGCCCGGCATTAACGCCTACGGCGGTATAAGGGCCAAATTTTAATTATGCGCGCGGCGGTTCTTTGGACTGGGGGTAAGGATTCAGCTCTGGCTTTATATAAAGCTCATCTATCCGGGCATGAAATCATAAATTTGCTAACATTTGCTCCGGAAAGCGCTGATTTTCTAGCGCATCCGGTATCCTTTATGAAATATCAGGCCGAGGCCATAGGGATATCTCACATCGAAGCTATAATTGATGAGCCTATTGAAGATGCGTATGAGTATGCCATACGCTCTTTCAAGAATAAATATAATGTGAGAGCGCTAATAACAGGTGACATGGCCGATGTTAGAGGTATGCCAAACTGGGTCAGACAAAGATGCGCGGGTAATGACATCGAGGTGCTGACACCTTTATGGGGTGGTGAAAGATCCGAGATTTTCAAAGAGCTGATCTCGTATGGTTTTAAAGCGATTATTTCTTGCGTCAAGAAAGAATCTCTCGGTGAAGAATGGCTTGGCAGGGAGCTCAATGACGGATTGTTCGAAGATCTGCGCAAAATTCATGCTGAAACCGGCATAGATATCTGCGGCGAGCAGGGCGAATACCATACGCTGGTTCTTGATGGTCCTATGTTTAAGAAGAGTATTAATATCGGCAGCTATTCAAAAGGCATGACCGATGTGGTAATGTATATAAAACCGAAAGATATAACGCTTTCAAAAAAAGCGTGAAAATCTAATATGAAAAAAATACTCTATTCATGGAGCGGTGGAAAAGACAGCGCGATGGCGCTGTATAAATTATTGAAAGAGAATACTTATGAAGTAGCCTCTTTATTAACGGTGGTGACGAAGGACTACGGCCGGATCAGCATGCATGGCGTGCGTGAAGAACTACTTGAGTTACAGGCCTCATCGCTTGGGCTGAACCTGGAAAAAGTCTTCATCACCAAGGATTCCGGCAACGAAGAATATGAGTTATGCATGAAAGAGATGCTCGGGCGCTATAAAAAGCTCGGTGTCGAGGCAGTCGCTTTCGGTGACATATTCCTGGAGGAGCTTAAAAAATATCGCCAGGAAAGGCTCGGGCAAGTTGGCATGCAGGCCGTATTCCCAATATGGAAAAGAGATGCGCGGGAATTGTCCAATGAGTTTATCGATCTGGGTTTCAAGACTATCGTTACGTGCGTCGATTCAAAGATGCTTGATAAGAGGTTCTGCGGCCGTGTGTTTGACAGGCAATTCTTGTCGGAGTTGCCCGCATCCGTGGATCCGTGCGGCGAGAATGGTGAGTTTCACTCGTTCGCATATGATGGGCCGATCTTCAAAAAACCGATCCCTTTCAGCATAGGCGAAACTGTCTTGCGCGATCATCGCTATTACTACACCGATATATTGACATCTGCCGCCGCTTAATTTACGCTCTTCTCTTATTTGAACGAATTGGGGACGTTTCACTATGCCGCAACCTCTTTTGCCAAAGCATGTTACAACGCTATGCAACCCACGTCCAGCCCACGCCCTAAGTCATTATTTGTATGGATTGTCAACGATTGTAACTCATTTATATCCATGTACTTAGGACAAAGTGAAACGTCCCTAAAATTGCATTGGGCGTTTTGGTTGACATCTGCCGCCGGTTAATTTATACTCTTCTCTATGGGCATAACTTTAAGGGGCTCTTTTATAGTCTCGGCGATGATTCACGCCGCACTCTTTGCGCCTTTCTATAATCAACATGTATTGCGGCAGGAGATGGAGAAGAAGAACTCCGTGGTGGTTGACTATGTTATTCTTAAAGAGATCGCCAAAGCCATAACGACGAATAAAGAGATAGTTTTTAAAAAGCCTGAGACGCCGCAGATAGATATCAAAAAAGAGATCGCGGTGAAACCCGAGCCCTCTTTACAGGTCAAGAAAGATGATAAAAAGAGCGCCAAACCCGGTAATCTGAAGGAGAGGACGAAGTCTCGCAAGGCCGAAGCCTTAAAAGATGCGTCTAAAGAGACGGCGAAGAGAGAGGCCCGGCTTAAACAGAGCAGGGATTATGTCAATTACTATCAGCTGATCCGGGAGAAGATACGCGCAAGGCTTAAGGATAACTATAAGCACTATAGCCGGGAAGGTGAAGTTCACCTTTCATTCGTACTTACCCAGAACGGCTCGCTCCTGTCATACGCAATAGACCGCTCTAAGTCTACCAATGACGAGATGCTGCTCCATATCACGGCGACAAGCCTAAAGGCTATCTCGCCCTTTCCGGCTCTGCCAAGAAGCCTATCGATGTCAAGAATGTCCTTCAACATAGTGATCTCATTCAAAAAGTGAGCCCCTCGAAACGCACAGGCGCTCCTAAGGATTGACAAGACGTGCTCTTTGTGATAGACTAAAAAAGTTAAATCCACGCGGAAAGGGTGAGACAACGATGCCAGTTATAAGCGTTGGCGAAAATGAACCTCTCGAAAGAGCTCTTAGACGTTTTAAGAAGAAGATAGAGCGCGAGGGTATATTGAGGACGCTGAAAGAAAGAAAGCACTACGAGAAACCGAGCGAGAGAAAACGCCGGAAGAGAAGATCGGTGTGATCTCGACAGAGAGATTGCATTCAAGACTGCTGCTGACAATAGTCCTATTATTTGCTTTAAACAGTCTTTCCACAGCTGATGAGGCCGTTTACAGGAATGTCCTGGATAACGGCCTCATCGTTTTGGTAAAAGAGAGCCCTCCAAACAATCTCGTCTCGATAAATATTACTATAAAGACAGGCCCTTCATCGGAGGAAGAGTATACCGCTTCAGGAATATCGCATCTTGTAGAGCATCTCGTATTCAAAGGAACGGCGCAGCGTAAAATGGGCGAGATCGAAAAGGAGATACGCTCATACGGCGGACTTATAAACGGGTCAGTGTCCCACGATACGACGACTTACGAGGTGACCGTCCCTGTCAAATATTTTACCCAGGCACTCTCCGTTCTCAAGGATATGCTTACCAACTCCGTATTTGACAGGGTTGAATTAGAGAAGGAGCGGGAGGTCATACTGAAGGAGATGAAGCTTAATGAGGATGACCCCGAGAAGAAGCTGATAACAAAATTATTTGAGAATTCCTACACTCTCCACCCGTACAGGCATCCTCCCATAGGATACGAAAAGATGCTGAATTCACTAACGCGCGATGATGTCATAAAATACTACAACAGCCGCTATCTTCCCAATAACATGGTCATTTCGGTAGTCGGCGGCATAAGCGTCAGGGACGCCGCGCGGATCATAGAGAACGAGTTTGGCCGTTTCAGAGACCCCCACTACGGGCCGGTGAAGAGAGGAGAGAGGGAGCCTCCTCAGACGGGCAAGAGGGTGATAGAGATAGAGGCGCCGGTAACTTTATCATATCTGGCTCTCGGATTTCATTCTACCGGCATGCTCGACAGAGACTTCTTTGCGCTCGATGTACTTTCTATGATGCTTGGGCGCGGCAATAATTCCCGTCTGAATAAGCTATTGTTGAAAGAGAAGAGAGAGGTCCATTCGATATCAGCATGGAATTATACGCCGATGGATCCGGGTCTCTTTGTAATCACCGCGGTACTAGACAGCAAAAATATCGATGCCGCGAAAAAAGATATTATGGATGAGATCAAAAAGATAAAGGACGGAGATATCACTGAGGGCGAGCTTGAAAGCTCAAAACGCATGGTAATAGGCGACCGCGTACTCTCCCACGAGACGATAGAGGACCAGGCTCGGGACCTAAGCGAGGGTGAAGCGATAGCCGGGAACAGCGATTTCTACGCCCGCTACGTGGAAGGCGTAAATAATGTTTCCAAGTCTGAGGTAAGAAGAGCGGCCCTTAAGTATCTGAATGAGGCTAATCTGACCGAGGTCTCGCTTGTACCTAAAGGCAGCGAAGTCTTGCCAAGCCTGTTCGTGCCAAAAGCAAAGATGGAAGAGAAGTTCGAGAAACGCACGTTAGCAAACGGGTTGATATTACTCATGAGGGTAAACCCAAAGGTTCCTGCCATATCGGTCACGGTCGCTTTTTCAGGGGGCCTTATCGAGGAAGACAAAGATAATAACGGGATATCGAGCCTGGCGGCAAAGATGCTGCTCGATGGCACTAAGTCCAGAAAAGAGTCCGAGATCATAAGCGCGATAGAAAACCGAGGCGGCCGCATAAGTGTCTTCAGCGGATTTAACAGCTTTGGACTTAACCTGACCGCGCTGAAAGACGACACCAGCCTGGCTCTTGAATTGATAAAGGATATAACGACAAATTCTGTATTTGCGCAGGATGAGCTAACGAAGGAGAAGATGCTATCCGTGGCAGCGATAAGAGATGAGGATGACGATATATTCGAAAGAGGCGCGATAGCCTTAAGAAGGATGCTCTTCAAAGGACATCCATATGGCATGCGGGATATCGGGGAGGAGGAGTCTTTAAGAGCCATCAAGAGAGATGATCTGATAAGATTCTACCAGTCCCACTGCGTACCGAACAATACGGTCATAGCGATCTCGGGAGATATCGATCCGGAAAAAGTATTCAAGAGAGTTGAGGAGCTATTCAACGACGCTCAAAGAAGGGACCTGGCCAGGCCCGTAAGAGATGCGCCGGCTCCGGATTTACCCGGCAGCCAAACCGTCAATATGGACAAAGAGCAGGCTCTGCTCATGTTAGGTTTTAAGACGGTTGCTATGAATAGCCCCGACAGATATCCTCTAAGCGTACTGGGCGGCTTATTGAGCGGAACATCCGGAAGGCTCTTTGCAGCGCTACGCGGAAAGTCCGCGCTCGCTTACACTATGGGTTCTTTCCAGAAACTGGGCCTCGACACCGGATTTATCTTATTTTACGCCGCCACGACTAAAGACAAGATCGACGAAGCCAAGAGGCTGCTATTCAATGAGATATCTGCGGTAAAACAGGGCCTTATCGGGGAAGACGAACTGGCCGCGGTAAAGAAAGAGTTGATCTCCTATAGGGATGTGCTCATGGAGACCAACGCGGCCAACTCTTTTCAGTCGGCGCTCGACGAATTATACGGTCTCGGATATGATAATCTCTATAAATTCGAAAGCGAGATAAACAAAGTCACAAAGTATGATATAATGAGAGTAGCGGGCAAGTATCTAGATATGAATTCTTGCGCGGAAGTCATCATCCAACCGGACTAAAACAATGATGCGTAATCCTGCTGTGGCTGGGCAGTTCTATTCGGGGTCGAGAGAATCTCTGGCCAAGGAAGCGGCCGGTCTGACTAAGTCCTCTCCGAAAATGAAAGAAGACGCCATAGGCGTAATTTCACCGCATGCGGGATACGTCTACTCGGGTCCAGTGGCGGGCCTTACATTAGGTTCTATAAAACCGAAGCCTATATATGTAATAATGGGTCCCAACCACACCGGGCTTGGTTCTCCTTTCAGCCTCTCCACGAGCGATTCATGGTCCACACCCTTGGGCAATGTGACCATCAACAAGAGATTGTCTGAAAAAATACTGGAAAATTGCCCGCAGATTTCGAAGGACGAATTCGCGCACATTCAAGAACATTCCATAGAAGTCCAGCTGCCTATTTTGCAAACATTACAGGAAAATTTTTCGATAGTCCCGATAGTGATATCGACCGGCACGATCGAACAATACAGGGAAATAGGGCAGGCTATCGCTAAATCTATTAAGGAGTTAAAGCTCGAGAAGGATGTTGTCATTATCGCTTCGAGCGATATGACTCACTATGAGTCCCAAGAGTCGGCCCAGGAGAAAGATTCTAAGGCTATCGACGCTGTCTTGAAACTTGATGAAGAGGCTCTTCTAGATCGCGTCCTCCGGTTCGATATCTCGATGTGCGGCTCTGCGCCCGCCGCCATAATGATAACCGCCACAAAGGCGCTTGGTGCCACCAAGGCAAAGCTGATAAAATATCAAACGAGCGCGGATGCGTCAGGGGACTATTCGTCCGTTGTGGGTTACGCGGGAATAGTGATAGAATAACATAGGGGGAGACCAATAACCATGCTGGGGTTCCTGAAGAAGAAGAAGAGAAGCATCGTCCTCGTCCTGGGAGGAGGATCGGCACGCGGGCTTGCGCATATCGGAATATTGAAAGTGCTCGAGAAGGAGAAGATACCGATTCAGAGGATCGTTGGAACGAGCATGGGAGCTTTGATAGGAGCCGCTTACTCCGTAGGCATGCCCATTAAGAATATGGAGGAGATGGCCCATAAATTCAGCTGGAAGACCGTTTTTGATCCCACTCTTCCGAAGATGGGGCTATTGGCAGGCAGAAAGCTGGCGAAGGTTGTAGCGGAGTTGACCGAAAACAAGAACTTCGAAGATTGCCGGATACCGATCGCAGTGGTAGCTACAGATATAGAGAAGAATGAAAGGGTGGTATTCCAAAAAGGGGATCTACAGAAGGTGGTCTGCGCCAGCTGTTCATGGCCGGGCATATTCAATCCGGTGAGGATAGGCGGGAGGCTGCTCGTTGATGGCGGGATAAAGAACAGCGTCCCCACGAGGATAGCCAGGTCTATAGATCCAGGCTATATGGTGGCGGTAGATGTAGGCTTCTGCGTAAAAGAGGGCAAGATTGATAATATATTCCAGATGCTGTTGCAGTCGTTCCAGATCATGGGTGAGGAGCTGAACCGTTACCAGGCCCGGATTTCAGATGTTATGATAAAGGTTGATCTCGGCCACGATATTGACCAGGTGGCGTTCGATAAGTCCAGGGAAGTGATAGCCATGGGGGAGAAGGCGGCTCAAGTGAAAGCGGGCCAGATAAAGAGGATGTTGAGCGTATACAATTTTCCGTCGCTTAAGATGGCGGGACAGGATGAATGGCGGGACTAGTTAGTTGATAGTTCATAGTTGATAGTTCATAGTTGATGGTTCATAGTTGTCAGTATATAAGAACCGGGGGCTATAATGAGCGATGAGATAAAAAAACACGTAGATGAGTCATGGAAGGAATCGGTCGAGAAAGAAAAAAGGACCGGTGATGTAAAGCCCGGCGCCCAGGCGCCGGTAGAGATAAGTTTTGGGCTCTTCATAACTGGCCTCATGATGGAGGCTGTGATGGCGCTCGGTGATATGGAGAACCCGGTTACCCATAAAAAGGATACGAACCTGCAGCATGCGAAGATCCTTATCGATACGCTCGAGATGCTGAAAGATAAGACGAAGAACAACCTATCAAAAGATGAGGATGAAGCCATGAGCTCCATCCTCTACGACCTGAGAATGCGGTTTGTGGCTAAAGCTAAAGGTGCGGGCGATATCAAAAAATGATAATCTATGCGGTACTCCTGTTATTGATCATCCTGACGCTAGCCGTCTTTTACCTGATAATACGCCTTAAAGACATAAGGAGCAATACGGACTCCCTCTGCTCAAATCTTCCGCTTACCGAAGAGATAAGAAAGCGGACATCCGAGGCCATCACCAGCATAAATAAAGAGATGGCTGTCATCAACCAGAAGGCCCAGCAGATAAATGATGTGATGAGCGAGGTCAAGAACCTGCGCAACCTCTTTATAACGCCCAAAGGTGCGGGCGGCGCCGGTGAACGCATATTGGAAAAGGCCCTTCATGACGTCCTGGGCAGCCATATGCTCGAATCTCAGTACAGGCTCAGCTCCGGCATAGTCGATTTTGTTATAAAGTTCAAGGAGCACATCGTCCCGATCGACTCGAAGCTCTCTTTAGAGAATTTCAACAAGATGCTTTCGGCCGGGGATGATAACATGAAACGTACCTTCTGGAAGGCGTTCACGGGCGACGTTAAGAAGAGGATAGACGAGACGAGCAAATATATTCTCCCGGGGGAGAAGACGACGGACTTTGCGATGATGTATATCCCTTCGGAGGGAGTTTACTATGAGGCGTTCGTTAAAGATAAGCATTTCAACGAAGATAACGTCTTGATCGACTATGCCTGGAAAAGACGGGTCTGCCCGGTCTCTCCTCAAACCATATATCCGTATCTGGTGATGATAGTGCAGGGGATGAAGGCGCTTAAGATAGAAGAGAACGCAAAAGAGATCCTTGGAAAAGTCTCCGGACTTAAATATGATTTTGACAGGTTCAAAGACGTATATAACGTGCTGATGAAGCACATCAAGGACGCTTACAACAACAACGACTCCCTGCAAAGCTCGCTGGCCAAGATAGACCAGCACATAGCATCTCTCGAGCAAAAGTCAGCATAAATCAATCTCTTTTTTCATAAGGTTCCGTCCGCCTTCGCAATCAATAAGCAATATGGTAGATGCTTCGGCGGATTGACGCCTGCCGTCATTAATGAGGGCCAAAAATTGCTTTACATCATTATCCCTTTATGATAAATTGTTATACCCATGACTAAGAGATTATCTCAGGCGCTAAGAGCTTTCGTGAGCGTATTCTTCATAGTATTATTACTCTATATTATGAGGGACAAGTACCCCCAGATACTCAAGGCGTTCGCAGCCACTAAGGTGCCGGTATTCCTGCTGGGGTTGGTCATATTCGCGGCCGCGGCAGGCGTTGGTTCGATCAGGTTAAAGATCCTGATAGGAGCTCAAAATATCGCGGTGACGCTCAAAGAAGCTTTGAGCCTGACCTTCATAGGCTATTTCTTCAACAATTTTCTGCCGACATCGATCGGTGGGGATGTGGCTAAAGCTTATTATCTCTCAAAGAATACCGACAAGAAGGCCGGAGCCTACGCCTCAGTCTTTGTTGACCGGGTAATAGGCCTATTCACTATGATATCCATGGCATTTTTGGCGCTCTTCTTCGTTGAGGAAGGCGTAGTTGATCCAACGCTGAGATACATAATATACGCGATAACGCTTGGCTCAATAGTATTCATCATACTCATAACGAATAAGAGGCTTGCCCAGAAGTTCAGGTTTCTTTTCTTCATAATCAATCCCATTAAAGAGAAGCTCAGGAAGGTATACGAGATCATCCATCAGTATAAATACCACAAGGCCCTCTTGATCAAGTCTTTTATCATTTCGTTTGTTTCGCAAATCCTATTTTTTACGAGCCTCGGCGTAGTTGCTTTGAGCATAGGAAGCTGGATACCCATTAAGGACCTCTTAATAAAGATGCCCATAGTCAGCATGATGAGCCTATTGCCTTCGATAAACGGCCTGGGCCTAAGGGAAGGCTCTACCGTAGTGCTATTCGGGCCATTGATAGGATCAGGCAAGGCCTTTGCTATGAGCATCCTGTGGCTAGTTATACTCTTATGTATAAGTGTTGCCGGCGGACTGATATACGCATTCAGCCCGCAGTTCAAGGTCAAGATCAAAGAGCTAAACGAAGGAGCCGTATAGATGATAGACAGAGAGCTTTTAGATATACTGGCGTGCCCATTATGTAAGGCAGGCGTAAGACTGGAAGGCGACCGGATCGTCTGCTCAAAGTGCGAGCGGCGCTATCCGGTAAAAGACGATATCCCGATAATGCTGATAGACGAGGCCGAACTGCCCCGCAGCGAAAAGAGTGGAGCTTAAATATGAAAAAGATACTTGTGATACACGGCCCAAACCTCAATCTGCTGGGAAAGAGAGAGCCCGATATATACGGCAAGGTCACCATAGACGATATAAACAGAGACCTTAAAAAGATGGCCAGGGTAAAGAATGTGAAGCTTGAGATCGTACAGTCGAACCACGAAGGAGAGATAGTGGAGTTGATCGGTAAATCCCAGGGCAAGTTCAACGCCATAGTAATAAACCCCGCGGCCTACACGCACACCAGCGTGGCTATACGGGATGCTATAAGCTCCGTAAAGGTTCCGGCCGTAGAGGTGCACCTGTCGAATATATATGCGCGCGAGGAGTTTCGGCACACATCTTTGATATCGCCGGTAGCCATAGGACAGATCTGCGGCTTTGGAAAGATGAGCTACATTCTCGGGCTGGAAGCTGCAATTGGCCTGGCCGGCAAGAAATGATATTTGATCATAAGCTCAGATTAAAAAAATTAAGAGCTGAATTAAAAAAGCTGGGGATCGGCTCACTTCTCGTGTCGAACGAGACTAATGTAAAATATATAAGCGGTTTTAAGGGTGGGGATGCTCTGGTAATTGTAACGCCCGATGCGCAGTTCTTTCTCACAGATTCCCGATATACGGAAGATGCCCGAGATTCAATTTGCGGTTTCACGATAGTGGAAGTGACGACGTCGACCTATGATGTAATAAGCCAGATCGTAAAAAAGAATCGTATAAGAAAGCTCGGCTTTGATTCCCAGAACCTCCCGTATGAGGTCGCCAGGAAACTGGCGGGTTTTATACGTCCGGCAAAACTTGTAGTCGCAAAGAACATTATAGAGAACTTAAGGGCCGTTAAAGATCTCAATGAGATAGAGGCCATTAAAAGATCGATTGACGTAGCCAGCGATGTTCTTAAGAAGATATCGGGGAAGATCCGTCCAGGGATATCAGAGCGCTATATAAGCGACTCTATAGAATGTGAATTCATCAAGAGGGGAGCCAGGACGGCGTTTGAAACAATAAGTGCCTGCGGGAGGAACAGCTCGAAGCCGCACGCTCACGCTACAACAGACAAGGTCGCCAGAAACGATGTTTTAATGCTGGATATGGGATGCCGGCTGGAATTATACAATTCCGATATAACGCGCATGGTCTTCATTGGCAAGGTAAAGGATAAGATAAAAGAGATATACCGCATCGTAAGGGCGGCCCAAGATGCGGCGATAGAAAAGATAAGGCCCGGAGTGAAGATATCCCAGATCGATCTCGCGGGAAGAGGCTATATCGCCCGAAAAGGTTATGGAAAGTTTTTCGGCCACTCACTCGGACATGGCATAGGAATGGATGTCCATGAAGAGCCGAGCATATCGAAAAGGAATGACAGTACATTAAAGAGCGGTATGGTCTTTACTGTGGAGCCGGCCATCTACCTGCCCAAGTTCGGGGGCGTTAGGATAGAGGATATGGTGCTAGTCACGGATAAGGGCTGTGAAGTCTTAACAAGATAACGGAGGAGAAGATGTACATAAAAGAGATAAAAGATATGATAACACTGATGAACGATAATGGCCTTACCGAGCTGGAGGTGGAGAAGGACGGCATGCGGATAAAGCTTAAAAAGTCGTCCACGGGTTCTTTCGAAAAAGCGATCGAGCTCGTTCCGCATTATGCGGCGCAACAACCTCCCCAGGATGCAAAGAGCGTTAAAGAGGCCGAAAAGGCAAGGAATACCGTTGATATCAAAGCGCCCATGGTCGGAACCTTCTACCGCTCTCCTTCGCCGGAAGCGGCGGGGTATGTGAACGTAGGGGACACCATAGGGATAGGCCAGGTATTATGCATAATAGAGGCCATGAAGCTTATGAATGAAATAAAGTCCGAAGTGAGAGGCAAGATACTGGAGATACTAGTTGATAACGCCGAACCTGTAGAGTTTGGACAGGTGATGTTCGTAATAGAGCCGATAAAGTGAGGAGAATTGTCCGCCTTCGCATTCAACCTGAAATAGACGGAATGCTTCGGCGGATGTCACACTAAAAGCAATAGCGGAGAGTTCCATGTTCTCAAAAATTTTGATAGCTAACAGGGGTGAGGTTGCATTAAGGATAATCAGAGCATGCAAAGAGCTCAATATACGCACCGTAGCGGTATACTCGGAGGCCGACATAAATTCTCTACATGTCAGGTTCGCAGACGAAGCCATATGCATCGGTAGCGCCGCGAGCTCTTCAAGCTATCTCAATATTCCCAGCATCATAAGCGCCGCGGAAATTACAGATGTGGAAGCTATCCATCCCGGATACGGATTCCTGGCGGAGGACGCGCATTTCGCGGAGATATGCGAATCGTGCAAAATAAAATTCATAGGGCCCACGCCCGAAAATATGCGGCTCATGGGCGATAAGATGGCCGCCAAAGATACTGCCCGGAAAGCGGGCGTACCGGTCGTCCCTGGAAGCAAAGACATCGTAAAGACCAAAGAAGATGCCCTGAGGATCGCCAAAGAGACGAAATATCCGGTCATAATAAAACCCGCGGCAGGCGGTGGCGGGAAAGGCATGAGGGTATGTCATAACGATGTGCGGCTCATAAGCGCCATGCTTACGGCCCAGCGTGAAGCCGAGGCGTCATTCGGTAATCCCGATGTTTACATAGAAAGATATGTGGAGAAACCCCGCCATGTGGAGATCCAGATCCTGGGTGACAACCATGGCCATATAATACATCTGGGTGAAAGAGACTGCACCATACAGAGGCGGCATCAGAAGTTGATAGAAGAGAGCCCCTCTCCGATGCTCGATTCGAAGTTGAGAAAGAAGATAGTCGAGGCCGCCATAAAATGCGCCAAGGCCATCGACTACGTGAACGCCGGGACGATCGAATTCCTTGTGGATTGCAACGGAAATTTTTACTTCATGGAGATGAATACGAGGATCCAGGTCGAACATCCCGTGACGGAGGCCGTGACCGGGATAGATCTCGTAAAAGAGCAGATACGTATAGCAAACGGAGAGAAGCTCGGCTACAAACAGGAGGATATAAGATTTAACGGCTGCGCAATAGAATGCAGAATAAACGCGGAAGACTCGGACAATGATTTTATGCCGTCGCCGGGCAAGATAGCGATGCTCGACCTGCCCGGTGGGCGCGGTGTCAGGATAGATACGCACGTATACCAGGGTTATGCCATTCCGCCTTACTATGACTCCTTGATAGCGAAACTGATAGTTCACGGTAAGGATAGAACTGAAGCCATCACCATATGTAAACGCGCCCTCGACGAGTTCATAGTCGACCCTATAAAGACGACCATACCTTTCCATAAAAAGGCGATGAGTAATCCGATATTCATAAAAGGTAAATATTCCACGGATTTTATAGACAGGCTTTTCGAAAAGCCGGAGTAACGCACAAAACCGGAGACTCAAAATGAGACATGACATGACTGACAGATACAGGACCACGGATCTTGGCGCGGTTAAGATCAATAATAATGCCATAACGACCATAGCCTCGATAGCCGCAATGGAGATAAAAGGCGTTAATAAGATCGGCCGCGGCATAGGAAAGAGACTATTCGATTTCCTTAGTAAGAAAGGGGCTACTAAGGGGGTTAAGATAATCGCTACCGCAAGCGATATCAAGCTAACCGTATACATCACGGTCGAATACGGCGTCGACATAACTCGCATAGCAGACGAAGTCCAGGAAAACGTAAAGATGGCCGTGGAGAGGATGACGGGCCTTGTCCTTTCAGGCGTAGACGTCGTGGTAGAGGGCGTTAAGTCGCCGTTCTCCAAAGACAAAACAGGAGGTTGCCAATGAGGCTTATGGGGGGTTTGACTCTATTCTTTTACACGCTTGTATTCTTTTTGGTGGGCGGGTTATTTATAGTCGTAGCGATGAACGTGATCCCGCTAAATTATATTATAGACATGCTGAATACCCTGTACGCGAATACGGACGTCCGTCTTATCCTTGGGATAACGGGCGGGCTATTGATCTTCATAAGCCTGATGGTCATCCAGATCACCGTGGGTGTCATCCAGAAGGAGAAGACCATAGCTTTTGAAAATCCGGACGGGCAGGTCACTATTTCGCTCACCGCCATCGAGGATTTTATAAAGCGGTCGATGAAGAGTCTTCCCGAAATTAAAGAGTCGAGACCGAGCGTTCGAGCCAGCAAGAGAGGCATAGTTATCGTTAATAGGGTCGTGCTCTTTTCGGATGTCAATATACCGGAGACGACCGAAAAGATACAGAATATCGTAAAGTCGAGAGTACAGGAGATGCTCGGAGTGGAGGAGACCGTAGAGATACAGGTAAATGTAACGAAGATAGTGCACAAGGAAGAGCGGTCGAAGGATATTAAGAAAGACGACACAAAGGCTCCGCCGTATAGAGGGACGATCGAATATAGCAGCTTTTAATGAGGAGGGCGCGAAGATGAGTAGGGTTGGCATACTAACGGGCGGAGGCGATTGCCCGGGACTTAATGCGGTTATAAGAGGCGTGGTAAGAAAAGCTTCTCAAAATAATACAACGGTCGTAGGTATAAAAGATGGTTGGAAAGGCCTTCTTCAGAATATCGCCAGCGATATTGCTCCGGATTCGGTAGCTGACATACTTCAGAGAGGCGGTACTATACTCGGAACTTCAAGGACAAACCCTTATAAAAGGCCCGAAGACGTGGCAAAGGTTATCGAAAATTACAAGAAGATGAAGCTCGACGCGCTGGTGGTCATAGGAGGCGAGGACACGCTTGGCGTGGCAAATAAGCTGGCTAAGGAAAATAAGGGGATCAATATAGTAGCGGTCCCGAAGACGATAGATAACGACCTCAATGCGACAGATTTCACCTTTGGTTTTAATACAGCGGTTGAGATCGCGACCGAAGCGATCGACAGGCTGCATACCACGGCTGAGAGCCATCACAGGGTAATGGTGGTAGAAGTAATGGGCCGCCACGCGGGATGGATAACCTTATATTCTGGTATGGCCGCGAGTGCGAATCTCATACTGATACCCGAGATCAAGATGGATATAGACGAAATCTGCGCAAGTCTGAAGAGGCGCCAGGCGAGCGGCAAGGCATATTCCATCATAGCCGTTTCGGAAGGCGCGACATTCAAGGAGGGTCAGTTCGCGACGCAGGAGAAGGCCCTCGATTCGTTTGGACATATAAGACTCGGCGGTATAGGCGAAATGCTTGCGGGCGAGATCGAGAAGAGAACGAAGATAGAGACACGCTATGTTGTGCTTGGCCATATTCAGAGAGGGGGCTCGCCCAGCTCTTTCGACAGGGTTCTATCCACGAGATTTGGTGTCAAAGCTATGGAGCTAGTACTTGAAAAACGCTTCGGCTTCATGGTGAGCTTAAGAGGCACAGACGTAGTCGCCGTTCCTATAGAGGAGGGCGTCGGAACTCTCAAGACGGTGGACATGGCGCTTTACGATACCGCCAAAATATTTTTTGATTAAAATATGAAAAAAACCATAGAGCTTTTTATAAGAGAGAGTATTGCCGCGAAAGAGGTCCTGATGAAAGACCAGATCGAAAATATCGAATCCGCCGCGAAGGCTATCATCGAATCGCTTAAGGCCGGTAAGAAACTGCTTATCTTCGGTAACGGCGGCAGCGCAGCCGACAGTCAGCACATAGCCGCTGAACTGGTGGGCAGGTTCAAGATGGAACGCAAAGCGTTACCGGCCATATCGCTGACTACAAATACGTCGATACTAACGGCCATAGCAAACGATTACGGGTATGATCTGGTATTTTCACGGCAGGTAGAGGCTCTGGGCGTTCAGGGAGATGTCGCGCTCGGAATATCGACCAGCGGAAATTCTAAAAATGTGATCGAGGCCCTGAAGAAGGCGCGCTCCATCGGAATGAAGACTATCGCGCTTTCGGGCGGAGACGGCGGACTCATGAAAAAGGAATCCGACATATCGATAGAGGTCTCAACAAAAGATACCCCAAGGGTCCAGGAGGCGCACATACTGATCGCCCACATAATATGCGCTCTTGTGGAAGACGGAATTTTTAAAAAATAGATGATATCGAAGATAAGAGACGCGAAAAATCTGGTCAGAACCCTGTCCGCTTTACGGGGCAAAGGTAAAAGAATCGTATTTACCAACGGTTGCTTCGACATCCTGCATGCTGGGCACGTTGACTACCTCTCCAAGGCGCGGCGACTTGGGGACATTCTCGTAATTGGTCTGAATACCGACTCCTCCGTTAAAAAGATCAAAGGCAGAGACCGGCCGATCAATAAGGAATCCGACAGGGCAAAAGTCCTCTCCTCGTTGTACTTCGTAGACTACATAACGTCATTTAACGAAACAACTCCGGAGAATCTGATAAAAAAGATTAAGCCCGACGTCCTGGTAAAAGGCGGAGACTGGAACATAGAAGAGATAGTGGGCTCTTCTTTTGTAAGATCCTACGGTGGAAAGATCAAGAGGATCCCTTTCGTGAAAGGGTACTCTACAACTTCGATAATAAAAAGAAGTGCCAGCAGATGTTGAAGAGAGAGATATTACGGATCATTGACGCGAACTTTAACAGATCGCGCGAGGGTTTAAGAGTTTGCGAAGAGGTGACGAGGTTCGTATGGAACTCCCCCCGGCTGACCAAAGACCTGAAAGCGGCCAGGCACGGCATAACAGATATTTTGAAGAATGGGAGAGCTGGCGGCAAAATATTATTTGAAACACGCGATGTGCGATCGGATGTGGGGCGTAAGGCGGTTCAAAAAAGCGAAATGAGAAGGCTCGACTATTCGGATATATTCAGCGCGAATATCGAAAGGGCCAAAGAGTCGTTAAGGGTGCTGGAGGAGTTCTTCAAGCTTATCGACAAGACTGATTCCGCAAAATTCACTAAATTAAGGTTTAAAGTTTACGAAATTGAAAAGAAGGCTCTTTCTCATTCAAGATGACTCAGATAGAGATAGCTAAGTCCGGCAGAACATCACCTGAGATGCGGAGCGTAGCCAGGGATGAAAGCGTTTCTGTGGACTCCATCCGTAAGGGGCTCATCAATGGCACCATAGTGATACCCAAAAATGTCGGGCATCGACTTGAAAGGCCTTGCGGTATAGGCCTCGGTCTTAAGACCAAGATAAACGCCAACATAGGAACGTCCAAGGACTCTTCCGACATATCATGTGAAATTAAGAAGATGGAGCTCGCCGTAGAAAGTGGTGCGGACGCGATCATGGATCTTTCTACGGGCACGCGTATCGACCAGACGAGACGAAGGATCCTCTCGCGGTCAAAGGTCCCGGTTGGCACGGTCCCTATATACGAAATAGTCATAAACGCTCTCAAAAAACATGGCTCGATCCCAGATATCACCGAAGAGGATATCTTCGCTGTCCTGGAGAAACAGGCCCGTGAGGGCGTCGATTTCTTCACGATACACGCGGGAGTGACCAAAAAGGCTTTGGGCACGCTAAAAAGAAATCCGCGCCTTCTCGATATTGTGAGCAGGGGCGGCGCTTTTTTGGCCGAGTGGATAATAACCAATAACAGGGAAAATCCGTTTTACGAATATTTTGACCGCGTTATAGACCTCGCTAAACGCCATGATATTACTTTGAGCCTTGGTGACGGACTAAGGCCCGGTTCTATACTTGACGCGACCGACAAGCCTCAGCTTACCGAGCTCATAACATTGGGCGAATTACAGAAAAGAGCGCTCAAGAGAGGTGTCCAGGTAATGATAGAAGGGCCTGGCCATATTCCTATAGACCAGATAGCGGCAAACGTAATTTTAGAAAAATCGATATGCAACGGCGCGCCATTCTATGTTCTCGGCCCGCTGGTAACCGACATAGCTCCGGGGTATGATCACATCACTTCAGCGATCGGAGGCGCGATCGCCGCAAGCGCTGGCGCGGACTTCCTATGTTATGTAACACCGGCGGAGCACCTGAGGCTTCCGACGTTGGAGGACGTAAAGGACGGTGTGGTAGCGTCAAAGATCGCCGCACATGCGGCGGATATAGCTAAAGGCGTGAAGGGGGCCGTCGATAGAGATAGAGATATCTCTAAGGCAAGAGCCGCGCGCGACTGGAAGAGACAGTTCGCCCTTGCCATCGATCCGGTAAAACCGAAAAAATACAGAAAATCCTCAAAACCGGGATCAGAAGATGTATGCACCATGTGCGGAGAGTATTGTTCGATAAAAACAGCTGAAAAGTGTTTGGGCAGGAAGTGATGTTGTAGGGTCTGTCCCCGAATGGGACTGACCCTAAAGAAATGGTTAAAGATATGTCTATACTAGTTGTCGGTTCTGTTGCATTGGACTCCATAGAGACGCCGTTCGGAAAGAAAGACGATATACTGGGTGGATCCGCCACTTTTTTTTCCATCTCGGCGTCGTTCTTCGATAAGGTCAATATCATAGCCACGGTCGGCGATGACTTTCCCAAGAAGTACCTCCGGCTATTGAAAAAGAGGGGAATAGGCACAGCCGGCATAACGGTAAATAAAGGAAAGACCTTTCGCTGGGAGGGGCGATATGAGTACGACATGAACGTCGCGCATACCCTGGCCACTCACCTTAACGTATTCCAGGATTTTGCGCCCGAGGTACCTCGTAGCATGAGAGATTCCAGTGTTCTATTTCTTGCCAATATCGATCCAGACCTGCAGGATAGGGTATTAAAACAGGTAAATAAGCCAAGATTGATCGCATGCGATTCTATGAACCACTGGATAATGAGCAAGAAGAGGTCCCTTGAAAGATTTCTTCACAAGGTAGATATATTCCTTTTAAACGACGCTGAAGCGAGGCAATTTAGCGGAGAATCCAACCTCATGAAGGCCGCAAGAGCTATCGTCTCGAAGGGTCCCAAGAGCGTTGTAATAAAGAAGGGTGAGCATGGAGTGATATACTACTCGCGAAGAGGCCATTTTGTCGCTCCGGCATACCCCCTGGAAAATGTATATGACCCGACGGGTGCTGGCGATACATTCGCCGGAGGCGTTATAGGCTATTTGAGCAGGGCTGGGAAGATAGATGACGCGACGATAAGAAAGAGCATGGTATACGGGAGTATAATGGCGTCGTTCGCGGTGGAGGATTTCAGCGTAAACAGGCTATTGGGTATAAAATCATCGGATATCCGTAAAAGGTATTCCGATTTCCAAGGACTTACAAGGTTTTAATGATGATTAAGCAGAAACGCGGGTGTAACACAACGGCTAGTGTGCCAGCTTCCCAAGCTGGATACGAGGGTTCGACTCCCTTCACCCGCTCCAAGAGAATATTGTTGTGGGTTCTCCCGCCAATCTTTATCGCCATAAACCGTTTATTAAGATGTGTTGGCGGGATCCCGCCAAACACCTTTAAAAAGAGCGCCTATCTGTATAACAGGGCTATAAACTTGTTTGGCGGGAGATTCCCATCGCTCGCTCCAGCGCTACTTTTAATCCTGATACTCGCGGGATGCAAGACGGCGCCGACCCCTTATGAGTACAATGCGGTTATGGCGCATCCGGGCGGGGTATACTATTACGTAAAAGGCGGAGATACCTTATGGAGTATCTCCAGGTTATACAACGTCGACCTTAATGCCCTTGTGAATGCTAACAACCTGGATGATTCACGCAACATTAAGCGCGGCCAGAGACTGCTGATACCGGGAACCTCTAAAGAACGGGAGGCGCCGGCTAGATACTCTTCAAAGGTATTTTTTTCGTGGCCGCTCAGGGGAAGTGTGGTATCCTATTACGGGTCTAAAATGGATAAGGCCAATAATAAAGGCATAGATATCCATGCCGCAGAAGGTTCCAGCGTAAAAGCGTCGAGAGCCGGCAAGGTGGTCTTTTGCGATGAGTGGCTGAAGGGGTTCGGCAAGACTATAATACTTGACCATGGGGACAGCTTTCAGACCGTTTACGCATACAACTCCGCGCTTCTTGTAAAGCCCGGGGATACGGTAGAGCAGAATAGCGTGATAGCCAAGGTGGGAAGAGGGGGTCGCGCCAAGCAACCAAGCCTCCATTTCGAGATACGCAGGAACGGTGAACCCCAAAACCCGTTCTATTACCTGCCACGGTGACATAGATTGTTTAATGAGGATTCATTATGTTCAGCGAACCGGTAGTTGGTGAGAAGTTTTTCGGAAGAGAAGAGGTGCTGGAGCTCCTCAGTAAGAGAACGCTTGCCCTGAAGGATGGGTACAGGCAGAATATAGCTCTTACGGGCCAGAGCCTTTCCGGAAAGACATCGATACTTCACCATTTCCTGTATTCTATCAAAGAAGAGGACTTCATCACCATATACGTCGAGGTGGTAAGAGAGCCTTTCCGGTCATTCGCCAACCGTTTCATAGCGACCCTCATCTATAACGCCCTATCGAAAACCGGAGAGGCCGTAGGATTTGATCTTGAAAATCTTCTCGACAAGGCCCAGGAACTATTGCCGAAGACATATTCCGCCATCAGGAATATTAATCTATATGTCGATAAGGGGGACTTTGACGAGGCATATTTCGACCTCTTGAGCCTTACCTCCACCCTCAAGGAGGAGATAAAGCGCTCGTGCGTCGTGATACTCGATGAATTTGATAATCTCGAGCATATAGGAGTGAAGAACCCTTTCCTGAATTTCGGGAAGGTGATAATGATACAAAAGGAGACGATGTATATAGTCTCCTCCTCCCGGAACCAGATCTTCAAGAAGATACTCTCTGAGAAGCTTTCGCTGCTCTTCGGAAATTTTGAAATAGTGAAAGTTTCCGGATTCGATACCAAGGTAGCGAAAAAATATATTGAGACTCAAATTTCGGGCTTTGACGCGGAGCCCGCATTGAAGATCTTCCTGATCGCGTTCACGGACGGCAACCCTTTCTATATAAACCAGCTCCTGAAGAGATCCAAAGAGATCGCCCTCGAAGCCATGACGAACTTCATAGATAACGATGTAGTTGTCCGGGCCGTCATAGACCTCATATACAACGCTAACGGCGTGATACATCAATACCTCCTGAATTTCATACTGGATCTTATAGATACCAAATACAAGGAGAGGTATCTTGCCATCTTAGTCTCGATCGCGTCCGGAAGAAATAAGCTCTCCGATATATCAAGGAATATAAGATCAAAGCAAGCCGATGTCTCTAAGGACCTTCTTGAGCTGTCCCAGCTTGGGTTCATACACAAGAGCGGCATATTCTATAAAATAGACGATCCCATACTGGCCTTCTGGCTTAAAAATGTATACCAGAAGAGGAAGGATATCCTGGTCGACGGCATATTTAACAGGAACGATATCTTCGACCGCGAGATGAAAGAGTATCTCTCTGAATTTATGGCCGAGTCGGAAAAGGATGCCACCGCCAGGATAGCGCAGCTCTTCAATGCATTCTCAAGCGAGCTGGTCCAGATAGATGCCAGGCACATAAAACTGCCGCATTTCACGAAGGTAGAGGTGAAAGAGACGACCGGTCAAAAAAAATTCATAGCCGCGACTTTCAGGGGAAATTCATGGCTCGTTCAGGCTTATGATGAGCCCGTCAAGGAGAATGATATCATAGAGTACATAAGGAATATAAAATCTTCCGATTACAAAATAGCTAACAAGATAATCATACCGTTGGCGGGTATGGATGAAAACGCCAATCTTCTGGCAAAGGAGCTCAAGCTGTCGATATGGGGCCTGGCTACGCTTAATGAGCTTCTCGGCTTTTACGGGAAGATAAGGATGGTGGCATTTTGAAGATACTGGTGCTCTCAGATACGCATATTCCGGTAGCCGCGCAAGACCTGCCGGAAGAGATCTATAAAGCGATAGAAGGTGTGGATATGATATTTCACGCCGGAGACCTTATAGACGCCGGCACGCTTGAAAAACTTAAGTCCTTGAAAGAGACCAGGGCCGTTTACGGAAATATGGACTCTAAAGAGCTCTGCAGGGCTCTGAACGTCAAAGAGGTCGTAAACGTAGGGAAGTTCAAGATAGCGCTGATACACGGCTACGGAGCTCCGTCCGAAATAATGTCCACGGTGCGCAGAGAGTTCGATAAAATCGATGTCCTGGTCTTCGGCCATTCACACGCGGCCATGAATATAAAGAAAGACGGGGTATTATATTTTAATCCGGGGAGCCCTACTGACAAGATATTCGCACGAAAGAACTCCTACGGCATTCTCGAAGTCACTGACAAAAAAATAGAAGGCACTATAGTAGAGATCCATTAACGGAAGGTTTTTATAAAAGATATGCAGGATATACCGGTAATAAAGATAGAAGGAAGGACGCTCCCGGAGGTTTGGGAGAAGGCTGTTATAGCCACATGGAGAGACGGCCTCTCTATAAAAACGGAATATGACAAACCTTTGGATCCGTCAAGCAAAGACTGCACTATGATAATGGCGGTGGATGACCCTATGGCGGAACCGCGTATCCATAGGGCATTTCCCGGAGGCCTGGAAGACCTGGAAGTCTACAGGCAGGAAGTGGTTTTAGGTATCCACGATCATTGGATAAAACCGGAAGAGGGAAAATGGACATATACGTATCATCAGAGGATGTTCGGTTTTAATATAGAAGGAAAGGCCGTTAACCAGATAGAGTACATCATAGATAAGCTGTCCCGGACCCATTATTCACGGCGCGCGCAAGCTATAACTTGGAATCCCGGTATGGACCCGTTCACGGACGATCCGCCGTGTTTACAAAGGATATGGTGCAGATTGGTTGAGCAGGAGAGCGGAGAGTTGTCGCTCAACATGAATACGCACTGGAGGTCCCGCGACGGATATAAGGCGAGCTTCATGAATATGTTCGCGCTCACGGATCTCCAGCTATTGATGGCGAAAGAGATCTCAAAGAGGATAAAAAAAGATGTCACTGTCGGAAGATACGTCGATATAAGCGACAGTTTTCACATTTACGGCAGCTATGCGGAAGAGTTTAAAAAATTCCTTAAGACGGTCGGAGAGCGGCCTTTTGAAGAGAAGACATGGTCGAGCGAATTCGCGCGGCCTTTTTTTGAGGACGCGAAAGAACGGCTGAAGAATGAGTAACGGCATGAAAGAGCTTTGGGCCCCATGGAGAAGTAAGTACATCTATTCCCGCAAAAAGAAGAGATGTATATTCTGCGATCCGAAGGATTATGTGCTGGAGAAGACGAAATATTCTTTCTCGATGCTGAATATATATCCCTACAATAACGGCCATGTCATGGTGGCTCCTTTCAGGCATGTAAAGAGCCTGGAACATTTGAAACCCGGGGAGCTTAAAGACCTGATGGATCTGGTGGTAAAGACGAAGAAGGTCCTTGACAGGAAGATCAGGCCGCAGGGCTATAATATAGGGCTTAACATAGGTAAGGCGGCAGGAGCGGGCTTTGCCGGTCATATACACATACATGTAGTCCCCAGATGGAACGGCGACACGAATTTCATGCCGGCCTCATGCGGCACCAAGGTGATATCCGAGTCACTGGATGTAATGTACAAAATTTACCGCTCAAAATAATATATGAGAATTCCATGCTTAAACGGATAGACTTTGAAAAGAGGGAAGAACTCCTCGCGCCGTACGCGCAGAAGAGCAAGCACTCCAAGGGGAGGCATTATAAAGAGAGCGAGCACAGTTACAGGTCATGCTATCAGCGCGACAGGGACAGGATAATATATTCCACCGCGTTCAGGAAGCTGGAGTATAAGACACAGGTCTTTGTGAACCATGAGGGAGATTATTACAGGACGCGCCTCACTCATACGCTCGAAGTCGCACAGATAGCCAAGTCCATAGCGAGGGCTTTGAAGCTTAACGAAGATCTCGTGGAAGCGATATCATTGGCACATGACCTGGGGCATACGCCCTTCGGCCATTCAGGCGAGGACGCCCTGCATGAGCTTATGAAGGAGTACGGAGGGTTCGATCATAACGCGCACGGATTGAGAGTGGTAGACCACCTTGAAGAACGCTATCCGGATTTTCCCGGATTGAATCTCACATACGAGGTGCGCGAAGGAATCATCAAGCATTCCACCGCGTACGACCTGCCCAGACCAGCCATACCATTTGAGTCCACGGCGTCGCCCTTACTGGAGATACAGGTAGTCGATATAGCCGATGAAATCGCCTACGATAATCATGATCTTGACGACGGGATAATGAGCAAGCTCATACGGGAGGAGGACCTCAAGGCCGTTCCGGCATGGATCAAGAAAGACAGAGAGATCCGCAAGGCCTATCCCGGCATAAAAGACGAGGTGCGTAAATACCAGATAATCCGCTCGATAATCAATGAACAGGTCACGGATGTGCTGACACAGACCGAGAATAATATCAGGCGCTACAAGATCCGCAAGCAGAAGGATATACTGAAACTTCCGGTCAGGCTCGTTGCTTTCTCAAAAGAAGCCGAAAATATGCGTAAACCAATGCGGGAGTTCCTGCAGCATAATCTTTACCAGCATTACAGGGTAGTCAGAATGTCCAACAAGGCCTACAGGTTCATCACTTCGCTCTTCAATATATACCTCGATAAAACCGAACAGCTTCCACCGTCGACTCATAATCGCCTTAAGAAAGAGGAGAAACACCAGGTTGTCTGCGATTATATCGCGGGCATGACGGATCGATACGCGCTCGATGAATACAAGAAGTTCTTCGAGCCATACGAGAGAGTGTAGTTTTTTATGTCCTTGTGGCGTGACGAGCGCTGCAAATAAACTTCAAACCGGAGATAGCGCTATGGCAGAGATAAAGGTCGAGAAGCTTGATAAGGACAATTTTGAGAAGAGGGGTATCGGCAAGTGGCCGATCTGGACAAAAGAGAGATCGAGATTCGATTGGCACTACGATTCTACCGAAGAATGCTACATACTGGAAGGCAGCGTTGCCGTTGAAACAGAAGACGGCAAGACCGCTAAATTCGGCAAAGGGGACTTTGTTACATTTCCCAAGGGACTCTCATGTACGTGGGATATAAAGGAACCCGTAAAAAAGCATTATAATTTTAAATGACCGATTGCGCGAATAAGAAGAGGAACGATTCAATATGTAACTGCACCTATTCGGAGTGCTCCAGGCACGGGGTTTGCTGCGAATGCCTTGCCTATCATAGGTCAAGCGGCGAACTGCCGGCATGCTATTTTAGCAAAAATTCCGAGAAGAGCTACGATCGTTCCATAGAAAACTACATTAAACATAGGTAGGCAGCTTCGAAATAAAACCGTCTCAGTGTGATGTGGGGAGGAGATATGAGAAAAGTTGTTTTTTCGGTAATAATTCTCATGATGGTTACCCTCAGTCTTTGCGCGATCTCATATGCGGCAGGCAGGAGGAGCGACGTGCCGAATGTTCCGTTCCTTTCGCCGGATGACGAGACGACGATAGACCTGACCGGGAAGTCGGGCATAACATTTAAATGGAAGAACTCTCCTATCCCGGGAGGTGGGAGGGAGACGTTCAGGTTTAAATTGATAAAAGGCTTCAAGTATGATTTTATCGTATCTGAGGAGCTGGGAAGGGACGTATACTCAATAGATATTCCCGCAGACAAATTCGAAGACGGCGTGACTTATAGCTGGTACGTCGAACAGCGCGACGCATCCCTGAACGTCTGGAGCCGGCACGATACCGTATGGAGCTTCAAGACCATAAAGAGATGACCGGAACTGCAGAGGTTGACAATCGACGAATGGCAAACTATAATTAAACCGTGGAAGATATAAAGAATAGCAAAGAATACCAGAAGGAACTCTTCGACAGGCTAAAGAAGAGCTTAAGCCTCAAGAAAGAGGAGGAGTGCTTCGGAGTATGTCTCAACTCAGCTCTCTGGTGGATTATAGAGCAGCCCTATCCCGCATTATCGGACCTCAAGAATATCATCTCGGGCACCTGCCCGTTCCTGAAAGGCCCCGGCTCCGGCAAAAATATCGATTGCGTAAAGATGCTATGGCAGGTGGTTAAAAAGTGCGGCATGGCGAAGACTCTTGTCCGCTTTGAATGTGACGAAGGACTGCACGGATTCGTATACCCTATACACCAAGGGGATAAATTGTACGGCTATCTGGGCACATGCTACACAAAAAAAGACGTGCCCGCGCAGGTCATAGATATATTCGCCGCATTTACCGATGCCATAGTCAGGGAGGTGCAAAAGGAGCTGGAGCTGTCGAAGCTTTATGAAACGATAAGGCCCCGTGCTATAGCGTTATCTACCGTTCACACGGTTCACAGGCTTATAGGGTCAACCCTTGATATGAATGAGCTTCTGCCCAGGGTGGCACGATTGTCCCTACAGATAATGAGGGCGCATAGGTGCTCGATAAAGCTCGTTGACTCCACCAGGAAGCTCTTGTTGCCTAAGGCCACGATAGACCTCAGGGAGAAAAAGTCAAGGTTGAAGAAAGTCCGGATAGGTAGATGGTCTCCTGGAAAGGCCGTGAAGTTCGGCAGGCCCATAAGGGGCAAAAACTACCTGGCAACGCCATTAATAGACGAAGATGTCATAGGCGTCATAACGCTGTACGACAAAGTTGACAAAAAACCTTTCACGTCATTCGATCAGGAGATAATGTCGACTCTCTCAGAGCAGGCGGTCATAGCGATAAAGAATGCCCAGCTCTATAAAGAGCAGGAGAAGCTTACCGATGGTATCATAAAGAGCCTCGCCACCATGGTAAGTACCCGCGCCAAGGGCGTATATCTGCCGCGCGCGTCTTTCCTGAGGATAGCTACTCTCATTGGACAGAGTATGAGAATGTCGGACAAGGAATTAAAGGAGATCGAATACGCCATATTGCTGCATGATGCGGGGCAGCTCATTGTGCCGGATGACGTATTAAAGAAACCGGCGAAACTCACGGGCAGAGAGTACAAGCTGGTGAAAGAGCATCCTGTGATAGGCGCGCAGATATTAAAACCGATGAAATCGTTAAAAGGCATCATACCCCTGATACTCCATCACCATGAAAATTACGATGGAAGCGGCTATCCTAAAGGATTAAAGAAGGACCAGATTCCGCTTGGCGCCAGGATAATGACCGTAGTGAGCGCATTTGAAGCTATGATAGCCAAAAGACCTTACAGGAGCGCGAAATCGATGAATGTTGCCCTGCAGGAGATAAAAGCCAACTCCGGTACGCAGTTTGACCCTAAAGTCGTCCAAGCCCTGCTCGAGGTGGTCGGCAGGCAGGACGTGAGATCTATGCTGGCAAAGGAAAGATATGGAAGACACAAATAAAAGAGTCGGGTCGGAACTGCACATGAAGATAATGAAGTTCTTTCACGAAAATCAGGCATCTATCGATACGCCCCGCGGCGTATCAACATGGGTGCGTGAAGACAGGGCGAAAGTGAAGAAGGCCCTCGAAGAATTGGTAGGCGCGAAGATACTGGTAGCCCACCGCTCTACATCCACCACGGGCTACAGCTATACCCGTAACACTAAGATTATTTCAAAAATTGAAAAACTCCTTAAAAGAAGAACTGCCTGATATATTCGCCAGCCTCAACGGCGAACAGGCGCTTGCCGTAAATTCCACTAAAGGGCCCGTTCTGGTACTGGCAGGTCCCGGGACCGGGAAGACCCAGCTCTTATCCATACGCGCCCGTTCTATACTTAAAAAGGACAACGATATCCTGCCGGAAAACATCCTCATACTCACTTATACTAACTCCGCGGCCAAGACCATGAAGGAACGCCTCGCCAAAGTAATAGGCCAGAACGGTTACGATGTCGAAGTCTTCACCTTCCACGGATTTGCAAACTCCATTCTTCAGGAATCGGAGGAGGCGGCCGAGTACGTCGGTGACAAGGTCCAGATGGATGACGTGGAACAGGTAAAGGCCATGAAGTATATACTAGATACAACAAAAGGCCTTGACGAGATACGGCCGTTCGGCGCGCCCTATATGTATATAAGGGAGCTTCTGCAGAAGATAGGGGACTTGAAGAAGGACGGCATAAAACCGGGCGACCTGTACAAATATATAGCTAAGAACGGACCGGATGCCTATCTCGAAGAGAAGCATGTAAAGAGGCTTAAAGCCCTGTCCGTGGTATATGATATTTACGAGAAGCTGAAAGAGGGCAAGAATAAAGAGATATTCGATGAGCGCGGAAGATACGACTACGATGACATGATACTCTTCGCTACTGAAGCCCTGAAGAAGGAGAGAGCCTTGAGAGAGAAGTACCAGGCCCAGTTCAGGTATGTCATGGTGGATGAGTTTCAGGACACCAACGGCGCGCAATTGGAGCTATTGTTCGCGCTCCTTGACTACAAGGATCCCAATCTGTGCTGCGTGGGTGACGACGACCAGTCGATATACAGGTTCCAGGGCGCCAGCGTGGGGAACTTCAAGCTATTAAAAGAGCGCTTCGGGAGCCTCAAGGAGATATCACTAAGGGACAATTATCGTTCCACCAAAGAACTGCTTGATATCTCCAAAAATATAATAGACCTCATCCCATCCAAGGAGAGGGTGGCCGAAAAGAACCTGGTCTGTGTAAAAGACTTTCGGGATAAGGAGATTGGGTTCAGGGAGTTTACTACCGAAGAAGAGGAGTTACTCTTTATCGTAGATAAGATCAAAGAGCTAAAAGATAGGATCGCTTCCGCAACGGAACTAAGCCCTGAAGAGAGAGCCCATCCGTACAACAACATAGCCATCCTTGTGAGAAAGAGGAAGAGCATATTAAAGTTAATAGACGCGTTCCTGCAGGCAGGCATACCGTACGCTACTGACGGCAAAGAGGATATAAGCGGTGAAAAACGCGTAAAACAGCTCATCGACGTTCTTCGCCTCGCCCACGCGGGGCCGGGCGATATGGATGATAAGGATATGTTGCTCTACAGGGTTCTTACGTCGGACTATCTCTCCTTGACCCAGCCTGAAATACTCAAGTTCCTATGCCACGTCAATGAGAAGAGAGAGAAGCGGATAAGAAAGGTCTCTCTGATGAGTGAATTCTTCGAATATTTTTCGACCCATAAGGCCGCCTATGCCATCAGAAGGCTTCTCGAAGACGCGGAAACGAAGACCGTACACACTATACTCCTTAACTACATAAAGGACTCCGGGCTCTTCAGATATATCTTAAGAGAGTACGCCAGTCAGGATATATTAAGAATAAGGGATTTAAGAAGCGTTACTTCCTTCATAAATATGGTAAAGTCGGCCGACCTCGCAAATCCCGGTATGCGCCTTGACGATCTTATGCTTGAGATGAAGACGAGGGCCGACCACGGTCTCCCTATTCAGGGAAAGCTTGTAACGATGACGCAGGACGGGGTGAGGATCTATACGGCTCATGGCTCGAAAGGGCAGGAGTTCCATTCGGTCATAATACCGTTCTGCCTTCAGAATAAGAACTGGCCCGCTCGCGCGATACCGGAAAAGATACCTTTGCCGGCAGCTCTCTTCAAGACCAAAGAGAGGATCAAGGAGAAGAAGTCGCTGAAGGAGCTGGCCGGATATGATGAGACGCGGCTATTCTATGTGGCGGTAACCAGATCAAAATCGACACTCTTCTTTACAGCCAGCCCCAGCGAGAATACGATACCCAGCTCATATTTGAATCACATGGATCTATCCAGGGAACCGTCCGAGCACGTAAACGAGGAAGAGCTGCTGGGAAAGTCGATCGACCTTGCGGACTCAGAAGACCCTTTCATCGGAACAGAGGCGATACTTAGTGACATGATCGCGGATCTCTCTCTAAATCCAACACGGGTAAATAATTACATGTCATGCCGCAGAAAATTCCTATATAACGATGTCTTGAAGCTTCCCGCGGCCAAGAAGAGGAGCCTTGTATTCGGTAATTCTGTACATAAAGCGCTTGAGGAGACATATAGAGAGCTGAAAAGAAAGGGCAAATTCCCGAATTTTAAATTTTTCCTCAAGGCTTTTGAAGACGAACTGAAGATGCAGGGCGCGGATAGTTCCATAGAGCTCGATTGTCTTAATAAGGCAAATGGCCCTGTATTGAGAGAATGGTTCGATTCCGCATCAAAGGACCCTGTTGTGCCTATAGACTTGGAGAAGAAGTTTGTAATAACTCTGGCCGATAATATCATATTTACGGGCAAGTACGATAAGGTAGAATGGCAGGACGAGAAGAAAAATGCCGTGCGGATAATAGATTACAAGACCGGTAAGCCGGATGATCATCTTAAGAAGATAAACGGGTGCCGTGAGCTTAAGAGTGACGACTGCGACGGATATTTAAGACAGCTTGTCTCTTATAAGCTCCTTTACGAAAAGGACAGGGCGCAATCGCGCGGCAGGACCGTCAGCCACGGCGTTCTCGTATTCATAGAGCCGCTTTCAGCGGATATCAGGAAGCTGGACTTAAAGAAAGGCGGCTACATTTCGCTGCCGGTCCGGATCACGGAAGATATGGTCAGCGAGATGGAAGAGATAATCAAGGATACCTGGGAAAACATAAAGAGCCTTAAATTCGAGAAATTTTCAAAACGCGACGAGGATAAATGCCAGAAGTGCGATTACGACGATATCTGCTGGGCGTCCTGATAATCACTACGGGCCTATTTATAGCCTATCTAAATTTCAATAGGATCGCTATATTTGCTATTTCAAGGCTATATTCCCAGGAGATCTCGTATAAACGTATGGTAAAAGAGAAGGGGACCGGACTCGTCTTTGATGACCTGAGAACAACAAACAGCAAGCTGGGTGCGGGATTCTTCTCACAGCAGGCGACCATAAAGCCCTCGTGGGGCTCCGGCTGGTTCAGGAGCATACTTTTAGATTTTAAATTCAAGAACGTCCATTTCATCAAGAAGAGAACTAGCCAGAAGCAAGATACATACGATACGCTATCGCAGCTCATAGCAATGCCTTTCGAGGGGCGTTGGATGTACAAGGATGTAACCGGTCTGGTGGAAATATTCTCTAACGGCATAACCGTAAAGAAGTTCTCAGCCAGCGGGAGAGATATGAGGCTCATCCTCACAGGCGACATTTATTACAATAACGCGATCGATGTGGATGTAACTATACTCTTTTCTAAAGATGTCCTCAAGGAGATCCCGCCTGAACTTCACTCCGTAATAATGCAGGATGAGCCGGATGGATGGAAGAGTTTTTCGGTCAAGGCGAAGGGGAACCTGAGCTCACCATCTCTCGAGGTCACAGGCAAGATATTCCGGCTTAATTTCGGAACAGTTACAGTAAGAGATTGACCCATCAGCCATCCGTAGCAAGTTGACACGGTCGAACATGGATGTTATAATATCACGCTACCATGGAAAATGAGAAGTGTCAGAAGGAACTGTTTGAATTCGAAACCCCGAAGAAGCAATCGGTAAAGTTCGGGGGGATCTTTCCAAGGACCGACTTTGCGATCACCCTGACGCCGGAGAAGGTCGTATTTACGGCTATAGGCTTAATAATGCTTTCGGTGGTATTCTTCGCGCTTGGAGTTGAAAAAGGCAAGTCCTCTTTCTATAAAAGGATTACAGCGGCAAACGTAATAGCTAAAGATAAAGCTGGTGTGCCGGCAATACCGATCAAAGACCGAGCGGATCCCATATTTGTGCCTAAAAAAGCCGTGGGTACAAACGTAGCGCTCAAGATCGATCGTAACGCACCGGCGGTTAAGGCGCAGGCGGTTTTTGATAAGACAATGCCGTACACTGTGGTGGCGGCCGCGTTTTCACGGGAGGAGTTCGCCATAAAGGAAGTCGGCAAATTAAAGGCAGCCGGCTTAGAGGCCTTCATATACTACGGAGAGCCTTATTATTTGGCGTGCGTAGGATCCTTCAAAAACAAGGAAGCCGCACAGAAGATCTTAAGGAAGGTTAGACAGATGTATCGAGATGCATACGTCAGATTGAGATAGGAAGAGAAGATACGTTTCGCAAATTTGAGGAGGTAATAATAAATGTCACAGCATCCAAGTCTACGTTCATCCGACAAAGACAAGAAACATAGGTCCGTTCTAAAGCGTTACGAGAGGATAAAGACGCTGCAGGATAAAGAGAAGTGGGACGAAAAGAAAGACTCCGTATTCGGATTGCCCAAGGTTAAAGTAACCAGGTTCAGGATCAAGAAAGAGAAGGCCGTTGCGGCCGAAGGCGCTGAAACTGCGGAGGGCGTCGGTGCAACAGGGGCGGCTCCGGCGGCGCCAGGCAAAGAAACAGCGAAGCCTGCGGCAAAAGAGGGAGCTAAGGCTGCGGCTGCGGAAGCCAAGAAGGAAACGAAAAAATAGCCAATAACCCCATCAAAAGGTGAATAGAGTCAGAGTCTCTTTAGGCGAAAGGTCTTACGACATCCTGATAGGAGAGGGCCTCCTATCGAAGAGCGGCGCCATCGTTAAAAAGCTTAAGATAGGCCGGGACGCGGTTGTGATAACGAATAAGGCCCTCAAGCGTGCCTACGGCAAAACTTTGAAAAACTCGCTTAAATCGTCCGGGATAAGCGTAAAATTCGAGCTCCTCCCGGACTCCGAGAAAGCCAAGTCATCGTCCACCCTTTTAAAAGTCTTGGATCACGTCGCCGCATACGATAGGCATAGGTCCTTATTCATAATAGCTCTCGGCGGCGGCGTGGTAGGTGACCTCGCCGGCTTTGCGGCCGCGGCCTACAAAAGAGGTGTACCCTACGTACAGATTCCAACGACATTATTGGCCCAGGTAGATTCCAGCATCGGCGGCAAAGTTGCTATCGATCTTCCGGCGGCAAAAAATCTTGCGGGAGCGTTCTATCAGCCTAGAGTTGTCATATCCGACACAAACGTCTTGATGTCGCTTTCTCCGAGACAGGTGC
>CAYSSS010000008.1:0-2788 GCA_964433975.1 uncultured Planctomycetia bacterium | reverse complement strand
GTAGCCGCGGACATTGCCTGCGGGATCGGTCTATTAAAAGAAGATGACAGAGACAGGATCGAGCGCCTTATAAAAAAGTGCCGCCTGCCGACAGGGATAAAAGGTTTAAAATTCAATAAGATACACGAAGCTCATCTGCATGATAAAAAGTTCGTGCGGAATAAGAACAGGTTTGTGCTTCCTCGCGCCCCGGGAAGTTGCTGTGTGGTGGAAGCTGTGCCGGAGAGCGTAATAGCATGGGCCGTGAAGAAGCGTTTACAAAATTGAGGAGAGGTCTATATTTATGCATACCTTAAGAGTATTTTCAAAGACTGATGCCAGCGGCGTAAGGGACCTTATACTATCGATACTTACTAAGGAGTACCCGTTCGATAAGAACGCCTACTCCGACAGCGACCTCACCAAGATAGATCAGGTCTATGGCGGAGAAAAGGATGCCTTTATGGTCATAGAGGATAACGGCGATATTGTTGGCACGGTTGGGATCAAGGAAGATTCAAAGGAGAGCGCCCTTTTAAGAAGGCTCTTCGTTGATCTTAAGCACCGCAAGCATGGTTATGGCACGGAACTTCTCAACAAGGCTATAGAGTTCTGCAGAGAGAAGAGCTATAGGCGCATAGCGTTCAGATGCACCGACAGGATGAAAGACGCAATGAATTTATGCCTTAGTAAGGGTTTTAAGGAGATAGAAGCTCTGGATGTCGCGGGGTTCAAGATACACAATCTTGAATTGAAGATCTAGTCCTTCTTATTCAGTTCAATCCTCATATTCTCATCATTCAGATCGAGTAAAACGCAGTCTTCCTCTATAGCCAGGATCGTTGCGCCGCCTATCTTATCACCCTCTTCAAGTAGATGGCCATTGATTATGGCTTGTGGCCTATCCTGGGTAAACATTATTCCGCTCAGAACGAAGAGCGATTTCCGGGGGACCATGAAATTTATAGCATCGAGTTTATTTGCCTGACCGAAGATACTTGCGGCATTGGTTCCAGGGTTTATATTTACTGCGGGCTCCTCGCTGTTTTTAGTTACCCGCGGGATATTATTGCGGCTCACGGTTTGGTGTAGGGACGAATTGAATCCATAAATGAGCAATAATATCGCAAGGACGCTCACTAAGGCGGGCAGGCGCATGGACGGCGACCTGCTAGCATCGCTATGCAGGAGCGGCCTTTTATCGGACTCTACGGGTTCGCTATTCACCGGTTGGACCTGCGCAATGTTGAGCTTCTCCTGGGGCGCCTTCTTTTTTGAGAAATCGCCCTGAGCCTTCTTAAGAGCATCCTGTATTATACTCATGACACAGCCACCACCCCTTCTATCTCCTGTATGCATCTTTCAATCATCGAAAGTTCGATATCCTTTGTTTCGGCAACATAAGCGCAAAGCAACGCCTTATCACAGACCTTATTTATTATCCTTGGTATACCGTTAGAATATTTATAGACGGCTTCCAGCGCGGCATCGGAAAAATTTATATCACCGCGCGAACCGGCTATCTTCAACCGGTGATATATATATTCTCCAACCTCATCGCCTCCCAGGGGCGTTATGTGAAATTTGACGCTGATCCTCTGTCTCAACTGCTCAAGACTTGGAGAATTGATCTTGTCCCTCAACTGCGGCTGTCCTACGAGGATCATTTGGAATAACTTCTCTTTTTCGGTCTCAAGGTTGGAAAGTATCCTAAGTTCTTCGAGTACGGAATTTTTTAGATTCTGCGCTTCGTCAATTATTAATACAACGTTGTTGTTCTTTGAGAGCTCATCGAGAAGAAAACTATTGAATTGTCTCAACATCGCGGCCTTGGTCCTTCTCCCTATAAGCAATCCGAAATCCTCCAGTATCGTTTGGAAGAGCTGCATATCCGAAAGAGTGGAGTTGAAGATGAAAGCGCTTTTGGTGTTGGCGTCCAGATGGTTCAATAACGCCCTGCAGAGTGTCGTCTTTCCGGCACCGATTTCCCCGGTTATTTCCAAGAAACCTTTTCTCTCCCTGATACCGTACAAGAGATGGGAGAGCGCTTCTTTATGGACACGGCTTAAAAAGAAGAAGTTAGGGTCGCTGGTGACATTGAAGGGTTTCTCTTTAAGTCCGAAGAACTCTCTATACATAGGCTCACCTTCAAGCAATTATATAACCAAAAGCCGCGCAAAGCAAACGATTTCGAATCATTTTATACTTGCATTTTAAAAATGCGTCACGTATAATCTAGTGCGTGTAGTAGGGCATCTTAAAGGAGAGATCAAATTATGTGGAACGGAATAAACAGAAGAAAATTTCCAAGAGCTAGCTACAAGTGCCTCATTACAATAAAAAAGAGGCTTACGGCCAAGACGATATCCACGCATACTGAGAACATAGGGGCGGGAGGAATATGCGTGATGATAAAGGAGGATCTTGGTCTATTCCAGGGGGTCGACCTGGAGCTCTTTCTCGAAGATACACGGCCGCCCATAAAGTGCGGTGGCACCGTAGTTTGGGTGGTAAAGAAGTCCGAACCGAAACAAAAAGGTAGTTATATTTACGATACCGGAATAGAGTTCATAGACGTCCGGCCTGAGGACAGGGACAGGATATCCGAAGCGGTTGAAGAGATACTTAAATCCCGGGTAAAGAGCAAAAAGTAGATTTATTGTGCTTGAGAGACCTTGACAAATCATGCTACCTGTGTTATACTTGTATCAAATTAATGGCAAAGGGGGTGAAAAAACAAAATGAAGAGTTTATTAAAGGGTATAATTATATGCGTTGCTGTATTGATGATCCTTAACATGGCTTCTGC
>CAYSSS010000007.1:0-44688 GCA_964433975.1 uncultured Planctomycetia bacterium | reverse complement strand
TGCGTATTATCTTCAATACCTCCCTGCCGTCGATATCGGGCATCTTGAGGTCCAAGAGCACTATATCCGGCCTTATCTCCTCGAAGTATTCGAGCCCCATCTGCCCGTTGAAGGCTAGGAAGACCTTGTAATTATGCGGGACGAGAAACGTATAGAGCATCTCGCATATCTCCTGCTCGTCGTCTATGATGAGGATCTTCTTGGCCTGGGGGCTCATCGTCGGAGGCGGCGTCTGAGGCAGAGAGCCCTTCTTCTTCTTTACGGCATTGATATACTCCACCACGCCGTCGACGTCCGTGGGATCAAGGTCGCTGATCTTTTCGCCATCGATATATATCTCGTTCTTGACCAGCTCCACCTTGCGTTCTTTAGGCTGTCCGATCAGGCGATTGACGGTTATATTGAGGATCCTGGCGAGCCTGTTAAGCTCGTCGAGTTTTGGCGTGCGCTTTCCAGACTCCCACATTCCTATTGTGGATTGGGCGACGTCCAGCTTCCTGGCAAGATCTTCCTGCGAGAAACCCTTCTCTTCGCGTACTTTCTTTATGCTCTCTCCGAAATTCATGGAATAAGTATACCACAGTATCGGAATAAATCAACACGCAAAGTGATTGCCTCTTGACATTATCACATTTTGTGATATACTCTAGGAAGAAAGAGGGTGATACACCTTGAGGCTATTAGTGGATATAGCGGCGGTCCCAAAACAGAGATTCCTGGTGAAGCTGCACAAGAAGGAGTTCGTCAAAGAGGTAAAGAGGCTCGTTAACAAGAGGAGATATTCACAGGCTATAGTCTGGGCCCTTTTTAACGGAGAGATCGAGGAAGAGCTTACGCGAGAGGAAATCCCTGCGGCAAACGCCGATCTCATCATAACGGAAGAGTCGGCCAGGTGGGATCTGACGCGATATATAGATCGCGCCCCTTCCGCGTAGTCATCTCTGGCCCATGCGTAATAAGCCGGCGCAAAGAAGAATAGAACGCAAAAAATGAAGAGTGCTGCAGAACTCTTCATTTTAAAAGATCTCCATTCCGGTCTTCTTGATTATCCTGGCCAGCTTTGCCATCGGCAGCCCCACCACATTATAAAAGCAGCCCTCTATGCGGTCGATGAAGACGCCTCCGAACCCCTGAATGTCAAAACTGCCCGCCTTATCCAGAGGCGAGACTCTCTTGAAATAGTTCTTTATCTCTCTCTCGGTCAGGTGGTACATATAGACCTTCGTCTTGTCGAACGAAGCATATTTCCTATTCTTATCTATATCGATGACCGCTATACCTGTGTAGACCCACTGGGGTTTGCGGGAGAGCAGGTTCAGTGTGCGCATCGCCTCCTTAATGCTTTTAGGTTTGCCGATGATCCTATTACCCACCAACACCACCGTATCGGCCGCTATGACTATACCGGCCTTAGTCCTGCCGGCAACATCAAAAGCCTTCAATAGGGCATTCTCCATTACAAGATCGGCGCAATTGGTCTTTATTACACGCCTCTCCCTGACGTTGGAGGCGCGCACAGTGAACTTGAGGCCTATGCCATTCAATAGTTTCCTGCGCGCCTTCGATCTCGAAGCCAATATTATCCTCCTTCGCTCAAAGCTTTTCAGCTTTGAGCTTCGGAGGGATTTCGCCAACATGTAAGTATCTGGGCTTATCCTACGCATCAGCCGCGCTCTCCCCTGCGAGATAACCCGTTGAAAAGGCCTGCTGTAAATTATATCCGCCGCTCGGAGCGCCGCCCTCTATGACCTCACCGGCGAAGTACAGGCCCGGAACGATCCTTGACTCCATAGTGCGGGGATCTATCTCTTTTATAGATACGCCGCCACAGGTCACCATAGCTTCTTCCAGGGCGAGCGACCCGGTTATGGTAAGAGGCAATTCTTTTAATATCCTGGTGAGCCTGCGCCTGTCGTCTTTATTCATCTGGTGCACTTTCTTATGCAGATCTATCTCCACCAGCTTTAATATCAGGGGGGCGAGCTTTAAAGGAACGGTACCTGCAAGCATCGTCTTGATCTCTCTGCCGCCGTGCTCCTTGATCTCGCGCAATAACTTGTCATCCATTTCGCTCTTATCTATTCCGGGTTTGAGATCTATAAATAGGCTCATCCGGCCCTCTTCGGATAATAGACGGACTATATCGGCGCTCAGGTCCAGGATCAGCGGCCCGGATACGCCGAAATGCGTAAAGAGCATCTCGCCGACTTCCGAGGCTATCTTCTTCTTGCCCGCTACAAAATATAGCCTTATATTCTTTAATGTCAGGCCCTGCACCTCTTTGACCCAAGTCTCTTTCGTCTTTAACGGCACAAGCCCCGGTTTGAGCGGCAGTATAGAGTGCCCCAATCTTTGCGCTATCTGAAAACCGTCTCCGGTAGAGCCCGTATCTTTATAAGAGGCTCCGCCCGTGGCCAGTATGACCTTGCCGGCCGTAACGGTACCGCCATCCGTATGGAGCATGAACTTTCCGCCGTCTTTGATAAGCTCTCTGATGCGGGACTTATACCTTACATCGACTTTATTCTCACCTAGGCACTTTTCCAATACCTGCGTAACGCTGCGCGCAGTGCCGGTGAGCGGAAAGACGCGCCCCTGCCTCTCCGATTTCAGCTCCAAACCTTTAAGTTTAAAAAAATCCATGAGATCTTCGTTCGAAAAGGCGTAAAACGCGTTCCTCAGGAACTGCCCGGGCCGGCCGAATTTCTCTATGAACGTATCGAGCTTCCCGCTATTGGTGAGATTGCATCTTCCTCTGCCGGTCATGAGTATCTTCTTACCTATCATCTCGTTCTTTTCGAGCAGGACCACTCTTTTACCCGATTGTCCCGCCCTGATGGCGGCCATGCTGCCCGCCGCTCCCGCTCCGATGACCGCTATGTCGTATGAATTCATATCTATACCGCCTGCCCCACCGTAAAACCCGAGCTCCAGGCCCAGGAGAGGTTATACCCCCCGCGCTTACCGCAGACATCAATTATCTCGCCCGCGAAGTAGAGCCCTTTTATAACAGCGGATTCCAATGTGCCCGGCCTGACATACTTCGTATCGATACCCCCGGCCGTAAAATCGGCCTCGTTCCATCTCTTCGTCTCCACGACTTTGAAGATCCGGCTCTTTACGGCGCTTGTGATCTTTTGTGCGTCATATCCCGTCTCCTTGCCTTCCAGTACGAAATGGAACTTATTGGGAAGTATCCCGGCGAGCAGATCCTCCGCCTTCCAGCGGTCCTTTAACCTGCGGGATATCTCCAGTTTTAGCGTATCCCAGCCCATAAAAGGTACCATATCGATCGAGACCAGGACGTCGCCTTCTCTTCGCCTGTTTATGGCAATCGATATCTCTTCGCTTATATCGAGTATCGCCGTGCCAGACAGGCCGTAATTTGTAAAGAGAAGATCACCCCTGGATTCACAAGCCGTCTTCTGGTTTATGATAGCTTTGACGGATGCTGTTATCTTCTGACCCTGGAGAAGATGGCAGAGCCTCTCTTTTAATACTATCGGGACCGCCGCCGGGACCGGCTCCACTATTTTATGGCCGAGGTTCGCGGCCATCTTGTAACAGCTTCCGTCAGAACCGAGCGCCGGGTAGGACTTGCCGCCGGCGGCCACTATCAGCTTTTCGCATTCTATCGATTTGCCGCTCTTCGATGTTACCGTAAATATGCCTTTCGAATGCGAGATGGACTTAACTTCAAAGTTGAGCTCTATCGGCACAGACAGCCTGCCCAGCTCCATCTCCAGCACCTTCATGACCGAAGATGACTGGTTTGTTCTGGGGAATATCCGTCCGTCCTCGGAGTAGGTCTCAAGCCCCAGCTCCTTAAAGAAGCTTGAAATCTGCTCTTTGCCGAATTTTTCGAATATTGATTTTACGAGACCGCGGGCGGAAGGGTTATAGAATGATTCATCCAGTTTTTCGTTAAGAAGATTGCATCTGCCGTTACCGGAGGCGAGCACCTTCTTGCCTATTTTGGGCATCCTGTCGCATATTACGACGGACCGTTTACGGCGGCCGGCGCTTATGGCAGCCGCTATTCCGGCCGCGCCCCCTCCGATTATTACGGTATTGAATTTTTGCATATTATTTTGCCGCGGCCAGCTCTTTCAGCTGCATCTTCTCTTTTTTTACTTTTGAGGCGACCGGCTTGGCCCTGTCGGGACAAACTCCCGTCCAGCAATACGTGCAGAGCTTCTCTTTGGGTAATCCGATAGAATCCACCATCTCCTCTATCGTCTGGTATCTCAAGGTTGTGACTTCCAGGTCCTTGCGTATCCATTCGATCATCTTCTTGTATTTGGCGGAACCGGGATCCAGGTACTCCGAGACATCATCGATATCCTTGCCCTCTATGGCGCGTATCGCGCGCCTCGCGGCGAGCTCCGATATACTGCGCGTCGAGAAGTTAAAATTGCAAGGGAACATCAACGGCGGGCAGGCTGGCCTTACGTGGATCTCTTTGGCGCCGCCATCCCACAATTTATGTACGGTGAAATTCTTCAGCTGCGTGCCCCTGACTATCGAGTCCTCACAGATAACTATACTGTTTCCCTTGATGATCTCTTTTATCGGGACAAGTTTCATCTTCGCTATGAGGTCTCTCGTCGCCTGCGAAGGCGGGGTATAGCTCCTGCCGTATCCCGGAGTGTATTTTACAAGCGGCCTTCTGAAAGGTTTGCCCGATTCCATAGCGTAACCTATCGCGTGCGCTATTCCGGAATCGGGTATCCCGGCCACCACATCCACATTTATATCCTTGTCGTGCTTTGCCAGGCACCTGCCGCATCTCTCCCTGACGATCTCGGTATTTATGCCCTCGTAATTTGACGCGGGGAACCCCGTGTATATCCAGAAGAATGAGCATATCTGGTTTTCCCTGGCCCCCTTCTTCCTCTGGACAATGCCTTTATCGTTTATAAAAATTATCTCTCCCGGCTCGAGATACTTGACTATCTCAAAATTGCTGTTCGGAAAGGCGCTCGTCTCCGAAGTGACCGCCCACGCATCGGGGCGCTTTCCCGCGACGAGCGGCGTATAACCCAACCTGTCGCGGGCGGCGTAGATGCCGTCCTTAGTCAATAGTAACAGTGAGCATGACCCCTCTATCGCGTCGAACATCTTCTCTATGCCGTCGATGACATCCTTCCCTTCGCTTATGAGCTTGGCTATCAACTCGGTTGCGTTGACTCCGCTCTTGCTGACCTCACTGAACGAATGGCCTCTATTCATCACGTCCTTGGCGAGTTTCTCTTTATTCTCGATAAATCCGTTAGTCACGATACAGAATGGCCCGAATTTACAATTCAGATAGATCGGCTGCTCTTCGAATGCGCTGATAACGCCGATACCTTTATTGCCCTTCATCTTCCTTAAGTCTTCAAAAAATTTGGACTTGAACTGCGTCTGGCTTATATTATGTATCTGTCTTGAGAAATCTTTGCCGAATATCGCCATGCCGCCGTACTCTGTTCCCAGATGAGAATGATAATCGGTACCATAAAGAAGAGCCTCGGCACAATCACCCTTTGATACGACCCCAAATATACCGCTCATGCTACCTCCCTTTAATTTACACGCCCGTCGCTCGTCGTTCGTGTTTCGTTCAAAAATCTTTCCATATCGCCGGGAATCGGCGCGGAAAAGTCGAGTTCTTTTTTTGTAACCGGATGCTTGAATCTTATATAAGACGCGTGAAGCGCCGCCCTCTTGAACTTAAGCTTGAAATCTTTTCTGAAGGCAAACACGCTCTCTCCTACTAATGGATGGCCGATCGATTTAAAGTGAATGCGGATCTGGTTGGTGCGCCCCGTTAAGGGCTGTGCCTCCACCACAGTGAAATCTTCGCGCCTCTCGATAGTCTTATATTTCGTGACCGCTTCATCAAATTTATTCTTGTTCCTATTATAAATGCGTTTCTTGATAATATCAAAATCTTTCGCAACTCTCCCGTGAACGAAGGCTATGTAGACCTTCTTAACGGCTCTCTTCTTAAACTCCTCCATCATCGCCTGCTGGATCGACTTACCCTTGGCGTAAACGATGAGCCCTGAGGTCTCCCTGTCAATACGATGGCACGGGTAGGCGTTCGTCTCTATCCCACGACTATCCAGCTCATGGTTCAAAAGATCGGTGAGAGTGTTCGTCTCCTTCTTCGGCGTGGGTATTACGAGCATGCCGGCGGGTTTGTCGACAACTATTATATGTTCATCCTCGTAGACTATCCTGTATCTCTTTCCATCCATAAGGACGTATATTATACCACCGCTAGCCAAAAATGAGGTAGCAGGAAAATTTGGGGACGCTTAATTACTGCCCGGCATGGGAATAATGATGGTCCGGATGCTCATGAGGATGCACGTGAGGCCTGCCCTGATGCATATGAATATGACTATGAATCAGATTATGCCTTTCTAATAATTCTCTATCCTTCAACACTTCAGATACAATATCGTCTTTTACTATACTCTTATCTTCGCTCAACACTATCGCCCTGTCGGCTATTTCCGGCACAATATGAATATCCTGCGTCGCCGTAACTATTGTCGTCCCTTCCGCGCTTAAAACATTTACGATATCCATAAAATGCCGCATCGTCCTGGGATCGAGGCCCGCGGTCGGCTCATCGAGAAGAATAATATCCGGCTCCATAGCAAGGACGGAAGCTATTGAAACGCGCTTCTTTTCGCCCGTGCTTAAATATTGCGGGTGCCTGTCGGTCAAGTGCCCGATCGCCATGATCGACAAACTATTTTCCAATCTTTTACCGATTTCATCTTCAGGCAAACTAAGCTGTAAGAGTCCAAAAAGTATTTCGTCTTTAACGTTGGAATTAAAAAGCTGTATATCGGGGTTTTGGAAGACTATACCAACGCTGCTGCGAAAAAGTGAACGGAACTTCTCATCAGAAACTTTTTCTTCGGTCAATATATTATCCAGAAATTTCACGCTTCCGGTCTTTGAAAAGATAAGACCCGCCAGGAGCAAAAGAAGCGTAGATTTTCCTGAGCCATTCGCGCCAAGCAGAGCTATCCGCTCGCTCCTTTTTATTTGTACATTTACGTTTTTTAACGCAGGGTATTTATCGAGATAGGTATAAGACGCGTTTTTTATGTCAAAAATCAATTCATTTTTCATATTTTTTTATCTCGCCCGTATAACCTCTTGCTATCATGGCCATGTATACATCTTCGCTCATCTTTACCGAACGTTGAAACAAAAAACCTATCCTGGAGCTTATCCATTCACGCGCACTTTTTTTGTTAAAGGCTTTGACAAGGCGGCTCTTTAATCCAATATGCATCTCTTCGAAAACTTTTACAAATAAAAATATATACCGGAGAGCCATATCAAGCGTCTGTACGAATATATTTGGTACTCCAAGCGATCTCAATGCTTTAAACAATAGGTTGTGTCTTGTAGTTATTGTCAAAAGGACGGCAAATGATACGCTGGCGGCAACCCGCATTACGAAAATCGCGGCCGTTAATATGCCTTGCGTAAATACGGCGGGTATTGCTATGAATAGCGTGAATATAGGTATGAAAAACCAGACTCTTTTGATAAAAAATAGAATATCTATCCGCGACAATAATGCCAGTGCGACGCTCATAAAGTAAAGGATGACCAGATGCCAAAAATTTTTTGTGAAGCATGTTAGGACTATCGCCGAAATAAAAAATAGCATCTTGAGCCTTGGGTCTAGGGATTGCAAGAATCCTGGTGTTCTGGCTATCTCTTCGGAAAAAACAGCGTCCTTGAAAAAATTTAAAGCTCCTTTTATAGAACGCTCTAAGAACTTCATCTGGGCGCCTCACACAACTGCATACGGAACCTCTCTACGTATAAAGTCGGGTTAATGCGAGTTTTCATTCTTTTTTACCTAAAAATCTTCCCAATAAAAAGGTTAGTCCCATAATTGTTATTATGCCCAGGATCGCGGAAACAATATACGAAATTTTTGACGAGCCGTAGTCGGGAATGGCAGCCGCCCATATGTCGGAAAGCCTTTCCAGCCCCTTGGGTACATATCCTACAAGTTTTTTTATTTCATCAGATCCCCATTCACCCCAGGCAGCGCCGGCCTTAAAATATTCGGGGACCATCAACCCGATTGGAGTCAATATCGCCAATATCGCTATCAATATCCATAGTTTCGTTATCGTCTTCATATGAGAAGACCGGGGTCCTCTTTTTGAATATATCTTATGACCAGAAATGTAATTATGGCCTCGACCCATCCAAATAACAATAGATGCTCCAACATCATCATTGGGACAGCTATATTTAATCCATATGGGCAATAGAGCGCTTTTCCATCCGAGGTATGATAAAGCATAGGCTGGATGCCAAACATGATCCCTGTAAGCAATGCTGCCGCATTTAACCCCAAATATGCGCCTGCACCCGCGGCAAAAGCGCGCCTAAAGGATTTTTTTGCGCTTCCGATACTTATAAACCTGTAAATATAATACCCTACGAACGGCAGGATAAAAGCCATATTGAAACAGTTAGCTCCGATCGCCGTTATGCCTCCGTCGCCAAAGAGCAGCGCCTGAACAACTAGCGCTATAGTGATCGCTATCATCGCGGCCCACGGGCCCAAGAGTATGGCTACCAGCGTACCCCCCACGGCATGGCCTGTCGAGCCTCCAGGTATGGGGACATTAAACATCATGATCACAAAAACAAAGCTGGCCCCAAAGGCCATATAGGGTATCTGGCGCGCCTTCAATGTTTTTTTGACGATCCTCGAAGCGGTTATCCAAAGAGGCGCCATTATTAAATACAGGACTCCTCCTGTCTGCGGACTTAAATATCCATCGGGTATATGCATGCGTATTCCTCAAAACATAACTAGTACAGTTACCGCCATCGTATCATTTGCAGCCACATTAGTCCCGGCCAGGGTCCTTTGATAACCTACAAGCATCTGCCAGTTTTCCCGCGAATATCCGATACCTGTTGAGAATACCAGCGAACTCTTGCCTGTCTCAGGCGTCCTGTCTCCATCGAGTCTCATGTCACCTTGAGTCTGCCACAAAAGCTCCCCAAGGAGATTAAAGTTCTTATAAAAGATCCATTCCAACGCTCCGTTTACAATATAGGTGTTACTGAACTCTGCCTTTACACCGTCTATCCTTGCAGGACTCGGCACGTTCGTCAAGAAAAGATCAAGGTGAAAAACAGTGCGGATCGGATGAACTCCCTTCGTAAAACTGAAGCCGTACGTATAGTCTGTGGAGCCCGTCCCGGTGATGTCGGTATAAAGCATTCCATCGCCGGACTTTTGATATTTTCCAGTAGGAAGTTTTACCATAAAATTCCCTGTAACTCTCGGGATCCACCGGGTCTCATCAATGCCGCAATAACGCGCGATAAGAAGTGTGTCTCCGATACCATTGGCTCTGGCAGTATCCGTATCCACCCTTGCATAGTTCCATTGCCACTCCGGCTGGGCGCCTACTTCGATACAATCAGTCAATCCGAAGACCGTATATAGCTGCAAGAGCTGTTGATATATGTAATCTTTAGAAGGAAGTCCGTGGTACGCTGCGGTGCCGTCAAATATACCGCGAGCGATGTTGAAAAAATATAAAGGCTGTATTAAAACTTTGCCCGGTTCGACAACAGGCGCCGAATACGTCGTGAACGGCCCCGGAGTTATCGGCTCCCATACATCCTCCTTTTCGGCGGCGTGAGCGGCGCCAGCAATGAAAATAATCGATAAAAGAAATACTATCCTCCTCTTCATATGCCTGCCTCCACAAAACAACGTATGGAACCTCCTTAAGCGTAAATTCGGGTTAATGCGAGCTTTCATTTTATATCTTTCCCTACCGTAGTCATTACAAGCTCACCGTGCTTAACGCCTTTTACAGATCGCAGTCTGGAGGCAAGGCTCTTTATTTCATCGGCCTTGCCCTTGATGACAACCACTTCAAGACAATTGTCATGATCAAGATGTACGTGCTGACTTGCTACTATCATTCTCTGATGGTCGTGCTGTATATTGATAAGGTGATCTACAAGCTCTCTCTTATGATGATCATAGACCAGGCTTATAACACCGCTCACAGCCTCCTTGGTCTTCGTCCATTCTTCTTTTACGAGCTCATCTCTTATCAGATCGCGTATCGCTTCAGACCGGTTTGTGTAACCCTTCGCGCTAATCAGAAGATCAAAGTTCTTAGAAAGCTCTCCATCCAGCGAAACCCCAAACCTAACTAAACGCGGCATAAAAAGACCTCGAATTTTGTGTTACGAATAATATAATAGTAACACGTATTAGTCTTTTGTCAAGGATTTTTTATTACAATAGAATTTTTGCAACCATCTTGGCGATCGATAAGGAAGCCGTAAGTCCTGGGGATTCAATTCCTATGAGATTTATAAATCCCGGAAGGCCGCTTGCCTCTTCATGGCGGATAATGAAGTCCCTGAAACCTTCGCCGTCTCCCTGAAGCTTGGGACGTATGCCCGAAGTATCCGGGTATATCTTCGAAAACTCAACGAACGGCAGGAAAGTCTTGACGCTTTCGTAAAAGAGCTTTGCCTTTGATGGGTCTATATTATAATCTACAGTTTCAACATACTCGTCGTCCGGCCCCAGCCTTATGGAGCCCGCCAAATCCAGTGTAAGATGTATCCCCAAGCCGCCCCCCTCCTCTTTAGGCACAGGATATACGAGATGTTTTATGCCGGCGTCTTTGGAACCCGTGAGCCTGAAGTAATCGCCTTTGCAGTATTTCAACCGGTACTCTGCTTTTTTCAAGCCCACGAGAGCGGCGACTCTGTCCGAATTGAGTCCGGCCGAGTTAATCACGATATCACTCTTTAATGTGAAACTATCTTTCCGGCTGTCGGTAACCGTAACTTCATACCCGCTGCCCGTTTTGGCTATACCGGTCACTTCCGTATTGTAGGCGACCTGGCCGCCATTCTTTTCAAAAATATAGGCAAGGCTCTTCATAAAGCTGTGCGTGTCGAAGATTCCTGTGGAGGGGGAATAGATGGCGCCTTCCGCGTTTATATTGGGCTCCTCTTTCCTGACCTCGGCTTTCGAGATCAATGTCAGATCGCTGACTCCGTTCTCTCTGCCGCGGGAAAAGAGTCTTTCCAGGTCCTTCATCTCGTTCTTGTCCAGGGCTATGATGAGCTTCCCGACACGTTTGTGCGGAATATCGTTTCGCGCGCAGAATTCGTAAAGGAGCTCTTTCCCTTCAAGGCATGTCTTCGACTTCAGGGAATCTTTCGGGTAATAGATGCCGGCATGTATGACTTCGCTATTACGGGAGCTCGTCTCCTGGCCAAAGGAAGGGCTACGTTCAACTACAACTATATCTTTGTGTGAACGGGAAAGCTCCGCGGCGACGCTTAAACCGACCGCGCCTGCGCCTATTATGATTATCTTTACTTTTTCCATAGGTATTCTTGCGCCATGTAGGAGCTGCGCACATACGGGCCGCTTTCGACATGGGAAAAACCGACCGACAGGGCCTTCTCTTTATAATACTCGAATTGTCCGGGAGCGACGTATTCCTTAACCGGATAATGGAGTTTGCTCGGCGCCAGGTACTGGCCTATATTTAAAAAATCGCAATCTGCCGTTCGAAGATCGCTCATTAGAGAGATGACTTCGGCTTCTTTCTCACCCAGTCCCAGCATAATTCCGGATTTTGTCTTAAGGTGAGGGGATATATTCTTTATTGCGGCCAGAACCGCGAGCGATCGACTGTAGTCCGAGCCCTGACGCACATAACGGTAGAGTGACGGAACGGTCTCGACATTATGCGCGACGATATCGGGTCCTGACGCAACAACAACCCCCAGATGATCCCGGACCCCGTTAAAATCAGGTATAAGGAGTTCGATAGTCGCCTCAGGCGCAGCTCTGCGTATATTTAAAACCGTTTCGGCGAATATCCCGGCCCCTCCATCATTAAGGTCATCCCTGGTAACGCTGGTTATTACAACATGCCTGAGAGCGAGTCTCTCCACAGCCATGGCCACTCTGGCCGGCTCACCCGTATCGGGCGGCAAGGGTATGCCTTTCACCACATTACAAAAACTGCAGGAGCGGGTGCATTGCGACCCAAGTATCAGGAAAGTCGTGTGTGAACGGGAAAAACATTCGCCTATATTGGGGCAGGACGCGGCCTCGCAGACGGTCTCAATATTCATTTCACGCAGGAGGCTCTTCATTTCGGAACAGGAGCCGAGGTGGATCTTTTTATTAAGCCATGACGGCTTCATACAGGCACTCTTCCTCTTCAAACTGGGCATTGAACTCTTTTTTCACCGCGTCTATCAGCATATCTTCCAGGATGCGTTTATCCGGGACGCGCCCTAATTCTCCGGCAAGCGAAGTCACGGTGCCGGAGATATCTTCGGGTAGCGACCTAACATACCGGCGCATAAAGGCCCAGTCGATACCTAGCGGTATCGAGCCGTGCTGGAAGACGGCGCGCTTCTTTCTCTTCTGCGCGTTGCCGCCGATCTTTTTGCCGTTTATAACGATGTCGTATTTTTCGCGGGAAGCGCTGCAGAGAGAGTGCGGCGCGCACTTATTTTTAAAATCGTCCGCTTCGAGCGCGAAAGACGCTTCGAGGCCCAGCGACCTGTAGAAAGATATCAAAAAGGCGCAGATCTTTCTATAGGAGATGAAGACCGAGTCCGGTTCCCCTATGTCTTCTTTAGCGCAGACAAGGCTGTAGGTTATTTCATTATGATGAAAGAGAACCGCGCCCCCCGTCATCCTCTTGGCCACCCCGATGCCGTCGACCGCGCATCGCGTTATATCTATCTCGTCTTCCGGTCTCTGTGAGACACCGTACGTAAAAGCGGCCGTCTCCCACCCGTAAATGCGAAATGCGGGGAGAGAGTCCTCCATATATCGGTCAAGCATCTTTTCATCGAACGCCATGTTGGACTTGGCATCGGAAGACCCTGAACGGATAAGCCTGAATCTCTTCATGGTGATCTTTTTGTTGGCAGCCAGCGCAGGTTCGGTTCGCGCGCGGCCCTCGTTTCGTCGAGCCGTTTTATCGGCATGGCGAGCGGCGCCATGCGCAGAGCTTCCGGATCCGTCTTGGCGAGGCGCGCTGCCTCGATAAGGCAATCTATGAATAAGTCTATCGTCTCCTTGCTCTCGGTCTCAGTCGGCTCGATCATCATCGCTTCTTTTACTATCATCGGAAAATATATCGTCATGGGATGGAACCCTTTGTCGATGAGGTACTTTGCGATGTCCAAGGCATGCACCCCATGCTCAAGCTGTCGGCTCGCGGATATAACGCATTCATGCATGCAGATCCTGTCGTAAGGCACCTCATAGCATTCCTTCAGGCGCGCAAGGCAGTAGTTGGCGCTCAATACGGCGTTTTCGCTTGCCTCTATAAGCCCGGCCTTGCCGAGAGCCAGTATGTAAGCGTACGCCTTTAGAATAACGGCGAAGTTCCCGTAGAAGGGCGCTATATAGCCTATCGTCTTATGCTTATGGTAGTCTAGAGCGAATGTCCCGTCGGCGCGCCTCATCACCCGCGGCACCGGAAGATAGTCGACCAGCTTTTCCGATACTCCCACCGGGCCCGCTCCTGGGCCGCCCCCGCCGTGCGGAGTCGCGAATGTCTTATGTAGATTAAGATGTATCACGTCAAAACCTATATCCCCGGGGCGGCATTTGCCGAGTATCGCGTTAAGGTTGGCCCCGTCATAATACATGAGTGCGCCAACAGAATGCGCGAGATCCGATATCTCCTTTATCCTGGGGTTAAAGAGGCCGAGCGTATCGGGGCATGTCAGCATGACCGCCGCGGTCTCGCCGTTCAAAGCTTTTTTGTAGGCATCCATATCGAAAGAACCGTTTTTGTCGGTCGGAATGACGACAACATCGTACCCGGCTATCGCTGCGCTGGCCGGGTTCGTCCCGTGAGACGAGTCCGGGATGATAATATGTTTTCTGCGGGATCCGTTATCTCTGTGGTATGCAGCGATGAGCATTACGCCGGCCAATTCGCCGTGGGCCCCCGCAAGCGGCTGCGTGGTAAATGCCTTCATGCCCGTGATCTCACTGAGGAGCGTCTCCATGTGATACAGAACTTCCAACGCGCCCTGGGCAAGCATGCCGCCGCCCAATAATTGAGGAAGTAGCGGATGCAGGCCGGCAAAGCCTGCCATGGCGGCGATCTTTTCGGTGAACTTCGGATTATACTTCATGGTGCAGGAGCCGAGCGGATAAAAATTAGTGTCGACGGAGTAGTTGCGGGCCGCCAGATTGGAGAAATGCCTCACCACGTCCAGCTCCGATACTTCCGGAAGCTCGGGATCTATTTTACGGCAGTACTTTTCCGGCAGAGCCTTAACCTCAGGCACATCCGCTTCAGGCAGCTGAAAACCTTTGCGTCCCGGGCGGCTCTTTTCAAATATCAGCTGCATAAGGCCGCCTCCAGGCTGTTGGCAAAATTGACTATCTCCTCCTTGGTGCGCTTCTCCGTAACGGCGACTAAGAGATAATTATCCAGCCCTTTATAGAACCTGCCCAGCGGCAGTCCGCAGGCGAATCCCTTATTGATCATGCGATGGACCACATCGTCGGCGTTCTTGGGTAGCTCAAGAGTAAATTCGTTGAATGTGGGAGAGCTCCTCTTCACTTTAACGTGCGGCACTTTATCCAGGATTGATTTGGCGAATTCCGCTTTCTGATAATTCAGCTGCGCCAGATCCTTCATGCCGGCCTTACCCAGAAGGGAGGTATATATCACGGCTCTCAGGCCGCAGAGCGCCTCGTTGGAGCATATATTGGATGTCGCCCGCTCCCTGCGAATATGCTGTTCGCGCGCCTGCAAGGTCAGCACAAAGCCCCGCTTCCCGTCTTTGTCGACCGTCGCCCCGACGATCCTACCGGGCATCTGCCGCATGCACTCTTTCTTGACTCCTATGAATCCAAGGTACGGACCGCCGAATGAGAGGGGTAGTCCTAAGCTCTGTCCCTCCCCAGTAGCGATGTCGAAACCCATCTCACCCGGGCTCTTGAGCATCCCTAAAGATACCGGATAAACGGAAGCTATCGCCAGGGCGCCCGAAGCGTGCACGCGCTTAACTATGTCGGAAAAATCGTCGACCGCGCCAAAAAAATTGGGATTCTGCACGATCACCGCCGCGGTCTTATCGTCAAGGTTCTTGAAGATATCCTCACGGCAGCTCTGCCCGTGCACCACCGGCGTCTCGACGAACTCTATAGAGAGATTTGAAGTATAGGTATAGAGCATGGTGCGGTATATCAGGCTGACGCCCGAATCTACGATGATCTTCTTTCTGCCCGTTAAGCGCACGGCCATCATAGCCGCTTCATAGAGCGCCGTGCCCCCGTCATATAGTGACGCGTTCGATACGTCAAGGCCCGTCAGCTCGCAGATCACCGTCTGGTATTCATAGATCGCCTGAAGCCATCCCTGCGAACATTCAGGCTGATATGGCGTATAGGCTGTATAAAACCTGGGATCTCCGGCCAAAGCGTCGACCGCAGCCGGGATATAATGGTCGTAGAACCCGGCGCCCACAAAGTCCGTCAGGCGCGTGGCATTCTTACGCGACAGAGACTTAAGGTGCTCGATAACCTCGAATTCGGACTTCCCTTTCGGGATATCGAATGACTTGGGCCGTAATTCCTGAGGTATATCCTTAAAGAGATCGGCGACACTCTTTACGCCGATCGCTTTTAGCATCTCGCTCTTTTCGATCTCCGTATGTGAAATATAGTTCATTTAGATAGGCCTTGAACGTATTCTTTGTATTGAGCGGCCGTCATCAGCTTCGACTTCTCCGAAAGGTCGGCGGCCTTGATCTGGGCAAACCACCCCGATTCATACGCCGATTTGTTCACGAGCTCCGGATGACTGGCGAGTTCCGCATTGGCCTTCGTGATTTCGCCCGTCAGAGGCGCGTAAACATCAGAGGCGGCCTTTACCGACTCGACCGTCGCGCACCGCCCGGATCTCTTAATTATTGATCCGACTTTGGGAAGATCGATAAAAGTGATATCGCCCAAGGCATTTTGAGCGTAATCGGTGATCCCGATAGTAGAATTATCGCCTTCAATCTTCACCCATTCGTGATCTTTTGTATAGAGCAGATTATCCGGTATATTCATCCTGTATCTCCTTAATACTTCGACTTCGCTCAGTATTAACCCTGAGCATTAGTCGAAGGGTTAAAATTTTGCGCTTCCGTCTTTGTAAAAAGGCTTATCCGCTACCTTTGCCGATATCGAGATCGCGTTATCTGAGAGCAGTATATCTTCATCCGGCGCTATCTCTCCTGAAACGTAACCCATCCCTATACCGCACCCAAGACTGGGAGAGAATGAGCCGCTAGTTACAGTTCCGACATCCTCTGCTTTATGAAATATCTGATAATTGTGCCTTGGAGAACGCCGGGAGTTGGCCATAAAATATATCATCCTCCTGGAGAGGCCCTCTCTCTTCTGCTTTAAAAGCGCCTCACGTCCGATAAAATATTTATTCCAATCTACAAATTGTTCGAGGCCGGCCTCCAGAGGAGATGTCCCGGCATCGATATCCTGCCCGTAAAGGCTGTACCCCATCTCAAGTCTCAAAGTGTCCCTGGCGCCCAGGCCCACGGGCCTGACCCGGTCATCTAAAAGTATCTTCTTCCATAGCTGGGTTATCTTTTGATTGGGCATATATAGTTCATATCCCAGCTCTCCCGTATAGCCGGTGCGGCTTATAATTATCTTCTCGCCCAGTAGATCGAAGTAGCCGAAGTTATAATATCTCAATTTCCCGATATCGGCGCCCGCTAATCCGGTGAGCACAGCTCCTGCCTCCGGCCCCTGAAGATCGAGCTTCCCCAGAATGCCTGAGACGTTTTCAAAGCGCGTGGAACCGGTCAAATGCTTACGTATATGAGATTCGTCGCCGACTATTGTGGCCGCGTTGACCACGGCCATCCAACGCGTATCGCTGACCCTGTAGATAAGGAGGTCATCAATTATCCCGCCTTCCTCGTTGAGCATGAAGCCGTACCGGCACGAGAAGACGCTCATGCCTTTAAGGTCTATGGTCACCAGGCGTTCTAAGTTACTCTTTGAAAGGTCCGCTTCGATAAGGAATTCGCCCATGTGGCAGATGTCGAAGAGCCCGGCGTGCTTGCGGGTCCATAGGTGCTCCTCGATGATACCGGTATACTGGATCGGCATCATCCAGCCGCCGAATGGAGCTAGCTTGGCGTGGAGTGATCTGTGCTCTTCTATAAGAGGTGTTGCCGAGATATTCGCGTGATCTACCATACTATAAAATTTCATTTCATGGAATTTGCCTGGCGTATAACTGAGCAAATTTCGCATATTAATTTAAAAATCATAATACAATGGCGGGGTTTTGTCAATGAATAACGCTCTAGCCACCTAATCTTTTAAGAGCTCCAGTATCCTGATATTGGCGGCTTCGTTGACTGAATCGATATGAGACTCATACCTACCCCCAGCGCTCGATTCACGCGGGTGGTTGATGGCCGTTATCACCGTCCTGATAAAACCTTCTGTCTTTACGGGCGAGTGATCTCCCGTGATATCGAGCCCTACGATCTCGGTATTCTCTTTTATGAGTTTTAGCATCAACAAGAGCTCTTCGAGCTCCAGGTGCCCCGCCGCCCAATTCGTCAGCGAATACTTGGCCTTAAGACAATCCTTGTCTATGGTAACGTATACCTTCTTTGTGGGCAGCCTGCGCAATATATGCAGAAGAAATTCCGCTATATTTTTTACTTTGAGCTCCTGCCAGTGAATTTCATCATAGAATATTCCACTCTTAACATCGGCCGATATATTTTTGGGGATCTTTTTAAAAAAGACCTTCGTCGGCCTGTGCTGATATGGATATATCTCCAGCCTGTCGTCCTTCAGCGAATCGTAATTACCCATCCTGAATAGCTTAGGCGATATGTCGCCGGAGGTCGCTCCCAGGAGGATCACCTTCTTTACGTTCCCGTTTTGCAGAATACGCGTAACCCAGGAGCCGCAGCATATCCTCGGCGGAAGGATATCCCAGTCGGGGTGATCATCGAATGATATGACGCTGATATCCTCGCTGATCTTATCCAGCAAGAGACCTGTTATGTGGTGGAAGTCGCCCGAGCCTAAGAATGTGATAGAGTTTTCACACCCCGGTCCGATAAGAGCGCTGACTTCTTGCGCGGTCTTCTCGCTCGAATAGAGGCGGCATCTCGGCCCAATACCGGTAAGGTCTATTACGGAAGGTTCGAATCGCTCGACCAGATTACGCTGCCTTACAACGCTATTATCAAAATTCAATACGCGAACCGAGGTGAGCATATACGTCTTTTATTGCTTATCTTTAATTACTTTAGCGGTACCGCGGACATCGTATTCGTCCTCTATCTCTCCGACTATCTCTTCGAGGATATCTTCAAGCGTCACGAGCCCCTCAAGGGCGCCGTTGGCGTCCCGCACTATGGCTATATGAGTATGGCCTTTCTGGAAATCCTTTAAGAGCTCCACCACCTTCTTTGAGCCTGCTACAAAGGTGGGTGGGTATATTATATCCTGCAGCACTATGAGCCCCTTGTTAACGGAGAGGTTTAACAGATCCTTCACATTTATTACCCCAATGATATTGTCGGGTGAGCCCCCGTGAACGGGCAGCCTCGAATAGCCCGACTCCAGCACCTTATCCAAAATAGCGTCTATATTGGCGTTTATATCTATCGTCATCATATCCGTTCTCGGTTTCATAACGCTTCTCACCACGGTCTCGCTTAGATCGAAGACCCTCGTGAGCATCTTATACTTGTCTTTTTGTAGCACGCCCTCTTCCTGCCCCATCTTGATCATCGCCCTGAGCTCTTCCTCCGTTACGAGCGAGGCCTTTGCCTGGGGTTTGCCGCCGATAAGATTCACTATGGCGTTCGTGATCACTTCGAGGACCCTCACTATTGGAGAGAGGATGGTTATCAGGTATCTGACGGGCCTGGCGAGAACAAAGGCCATCTTTTCAGCGTTGCGAGCGGCGAGGGTCTTCGCCGCCACCTCGGAGACGATGATGAGAAAAGATACTATGGCGGTTGCTAAGAAGATCGCCCAGGCCTTATCCCCCGTTAAATGTATTATTATGGCCGTCACCAGCGAAGCGATAAGAACGCCTACTATATTGTTTGCCACCAGGATCGTGCCGAAGAATCTTTCGGGGGTCTCGAGCATCGTCAAAAGAACCTTGGCCGTCTTCGAGCCTCCGGCGGCACGCCTGCGCAGTTTCATCTTGCTGACGGCTATGACAGCTATCTCCGAAGCGGCCGTGATGGCGGCGAACGCCAGGAGTATTATAAGAAATATCAGTTCTATTATCTTCATCCCGCCTATTCTCCTACCTTCTTCCCGCCTCTAAGAATAGACGGGATTCATCTGTTCATGATTGTCGTTACTATCAGTGCCAGAGTCAGGGATATGGTTATAACGATGGTCGACCAGGCTACTATATTAAAAAACTTTGAGTTCATGTATTTGCCCATCAGTCGCTTGTCATTTATCAGGAGGATCATGAATATCAGGACAAAAGGTAAAAATACAGAATTCGCCACCTGTGATAATAACATCACCTGTATAAGATTGATCTTGGGCAACATGATCACGCCGGCAGCCAGCACTATCATGGCTGTGAAGAGAAAATAGAACTGAGGCGCGTCTTTGAGCCTTTTATCCACACCCGTCTCCCACCCCAGGCCTTCACATACGGAATAGGCGGCGGCAAGCGGCAGTATCATCGCCGCGAATAACGAAGCATTCAGCAGGCCGAATGCGAAGAGGCTCGAACAGTACGGTCCGGCAAGAGGCTTAAGCGCCAGCGCCGCGTCCTGCGCCGTAGTTATGTTGATGCCGTTCTTGAAGAGCGTGGCCGCGCAGGCTAACGCTATGAAAAAAGCGACCACGACCATCGTAACACCGCCGATAATTATATCGAGCCGCGTGTACTTATACTCTTTCATGGTTATGCCTTTTTCAACAACCGTCGACTGCTGATAGAACTGCATCCATGGAGCGATCGTCGTGCCTATTATTCCCATCATCATTATGAGATAACCTTTACTCATGGTAAACTTTGGCCTTATCATCTCCGAAGAGACCGCCGCCCAGTCCGGCTTGGCCAAAAAACCGGCTATTATATACCCTATATAAAAAAGAGCGCCGACCAGGAATAGTTTCTCAACGGATTTATAGGTTCCTTTTACGATGATCATCCAGATGAATACAGCGGATAGCGGCAATGATATGAAGCGGGATACGCCAAAAAGCTCGAAGCCCGCGGCTATCCCGGAAAATTCCGAGATCGTATTTATAAAGACGGAGAAGAGAAAGATGGCCATCGCGTAAAAAGTAATCTTCGCGCCGTACTTTTCACGTATTAGATCGGATAACCCCTTGCCCGTGACGGCACCCATCCTGGCGCACATCTCCTGAAGTATCACCAGGGGTATTATCATGGGAAGGAAGATCCAGAGAGTGGAATAGCCGAAATGGGCGCCGGCTATAGAATATGTCGCGATGCCGCCCGCATCGTTTCCGACGCTTGCGGTTATTATGCCGGGGCCTATAACGGCGAGGAGTATGAGCATATTTCTCCACCGGCTCGGTCTTCTTAATGTGCCCTGTTCGTTCACCCCGCTCATTCTCCTATCCTATCCCGCCTTTAAGAATGGGCGGGGTTCATAACAGATTACATCCCTTTTGCTTTACGCGGACGCTTCCTCCAGGCTATCGCCACAACCTGGCTCAATATGTCATCCATCGTTATTATTCCATGCAGAAGTTTGTTCTCGTCCACTACAGGAATGGCGGATATCTTGTATTTATCCATCAGGAAGGCGACCTCTTTCACGCTGGCATGGAGATGCACGTATATGGTAGTGGGAAATATCGTCTTCAGGACCGTATCCTTGGAATCCGCGAATAGAAGCTTCCTTATGGTCGTCACTCCCTGCAGCTTATGTTTATCATCCACTATGTATATGTACGGAACTGTGTCAACTTCGCGGGTCTGATTTTTTATATAGTCTATGGCGGCCTCTACAGACATGGTATCGGGCATAGAGACGAACTCGGTAGTCATGAGCCCGCCCGCCGAATCGCTGGAGTAGCCCAGGAGCATCGAGAGCTTCTTCGCCCTGTCCGACCCCATGAGAGTGAGTATATTCTCCACCGAAGCCCTTGGAAGGTTGGAAAGCAGATCCGTCGCTTCGTCGGATGACATGCTCGTAACGATCAATGCGGCCTCTTTCTTATCGAGCTCTTTCAGTATCGCCTTCTGGTCCTCAAATTCGAGATTTTCGAATATCTTTGCCTTGGTCTTAATATCGAGGGTCCTGAAGAGCGCCATGCGCTGGTTCATGTTGAGGTCGAACATGATCTCGCCAAGGTCAGCGGCCGGGATACCCTGAAGCTGCTTCTGTGACATGGATAGCTTCATAGTCATACTGGCGGGATTTATTGTTACCGGCTGGATGTACTTCCAGGATACGATATCGTCTTTTTTTACAAGAAAACCGAGTATCTTCTCCCATCCTAAGCGGCGCAATAGCCCGCGCAGGCCTATATCCACATGGGCGACCATAAGCTCTCGGCCTATCCTCAAAAGATGGATGTCGTTAACACGGATAACCTTGTGATTATAGGTATCAACGACCTGCTGGTCGAGTATGTCGCGGCGCAGAAGAAATTCATACTCTTTCATAATGGGACCGAATTTAACTTCGTCCGATTTTATATTTAGGACCACCTCCTGGTCCGTCTCCAAAACATTAGAGAAAGGAACGCTCGCATAGCGCCTTACTATGAAACCTTTGGTTATTATAAGCTCGTCCGATTTCGGGTAGACTTCACTCGTCTTGGCGGAGATATCACAGAGTTTTCCTATAAATTTGTGGTCACAGTCGAAGACGTCCTTCCCCAAAAGACCCGAGAAGTTAAGGAACATCGCCGCGGCTTTTATCTTCGATTCTTCTAAATTTGAGCTTGCCATGCCCATTATTATAAACCTCTAAAACAAATAATCAAAGCTAAAAAATCATTGCTGCTGTGCCCATTATAAAAATAGGGACTGTCCCAAAAGCGCCTATTGCGTGTTGACTGGGACTGTCCCTTTTTTTTCTGATAATTAACGATGGCAGGATATAAATTATGACTTAAAAAACTTTCATGAATCCGGGATCGGCCGGGGTAGAAGGCAACGGTCTCTATTTACTTAGCCGCCTTCTTTAATCTTGCCTTCGTTTCTTTAGCCATGCGGTCGGCTTCCCTCTTAGCCTTCTCTGCGGCCCTCTGTCTCTCTTTCGCGATCGCTTCAGCCTTGCGCTTGGCTTCTTTCGCTTCGGCTTCCAGCTTCCTTGCGGCTTCCTTTGCTAGACGGGACTGCTCTCGCTGTGCGGCTTCGAGCTTTCTTGCGGCTTCTTTTTCGATGCGGGTTTGTTCTCTCTTTGCAGCTTCAGCTTTCTTCTCGGCGTCTCTCTCAATGCGGGCTTTCTCTCTCTCTTGGGATTCAAGCATTCTTGCTTCTTCTTTGGCCTTCTTTTCAGAAGCTATTCTTGCGGCTTGAAGGCGATCCTTCTCCATGCGGGCCATCTTCTCGGCCTCCAGCTTTGCCTGGCGCTGGGACTCAAGCCTCACTTTCTCTTCTTGGCGGGCTCTCTCCCTTGCTTCAAGCTCGGCCTTCCTTGCGGCTTCTTTCGCGAGACGAGCCTGTTCTCGTTGTGCGGCTTCTAGCTTCGCCTGGGCCTCTCGCTCTTCCCGAAGCTTACGGGCCTGGTCTTCCCTTATCCTTCTATCTTCTTCGGCGGCTTTCCTTGAGGCTTCTTCTATGTAGCCCTTCATCTCGGGATCTTTAGAGATACCGATAGCCCTATTCCACTCCTGCTTCGCTTCTTTGAGCTTACCATCTTTATATAATTGGTTGCCGCTTTCAAATGCCTTCGCGACTTCGGCCTCGCGCTCCTGGTTGCGCGCTTCGACCTCCTCGGCCTTCAATTCTTTATCGACTATCTTGATATTCTCTTCGGCCTCTTTCAATATCTCCTTGAGCCTTATCCTGTAAGAAGGTATCGATTTTTCTATGGCGTTACTTGAGACATTGACTTTATCTTTGGCGGTTTGAAATGTTTCGATAGTAGGGGTAGTCGCGGATGTGGCCTGTTTCCTCTGATAGCTTCTGCCGGCGGTATCTTCCTGGGAGAAGAGAGAGGGTACAAACATCATTACAGAGATAATAGCAGATATTATTACGATTGCGCTCGTTCTTTTCATTATTTACTCTCCCTTTTTTGTTTTGTATTCTGATATTCTATACTGCTTCGGTGTTATATGCAATAGATAAAAAATGTTTTATCAAAATTCGAAAGAGAGCGGGCGAGGCATAGACTCTCCTTTTATATCTTCCCACATCCTCTTCGACGCGTCGAACCTGCCCTCTTTATAAGCTAAAGTCGCCTCGGTGCTTTTCGCGTCCAGGGACTCCTCGTGAAGCTTGCACTCAACTACGTACTTTTCGGCCTGCTTGTAGAGCGAGTTGCCGATATCAGCTATCTCCTGGTACATCTCTTTCGACTCTTTGAGCCTGCCGGCCTTACGCAGATCTTCGGCAATAAGGAGGTCTTCGGCTATTCTTTCCCTCAATGGACTATCTTCTCTGGCAAGCTCCTCATCGACGAGCGCCCAGGCTTCTTTGCGGATCCTCTCTTCACGCATCTCTTTCATGATGCGCTCTATCTCACTCGGCAGTTTGTCCTCTATGTTAAGCGATATGTGAAAACGGCCAGGCGCATAACCCTCGGTGAGAGGGTCCTGGCCCAGGAGCTTCAGCTGGAAACCCCACTCCAGCCTTAAGAGCACCTGATTATAAAAATTCATCCTGAGGCCCACACCGACAGAGGAGAGCCTGCGGGGATTCGGGTCGCCGCGGTGCTCCCCGTAACCATAATCGAAAAATGTGACGGCCGTCAGTTGGTCCTTTAACGGCTTCTCCGCGTAAGGCAAGCTCCACGACTTCGGCATAAAGGGTATCGGGCTCAGCATCTCCGCGTTGAAGAGCGCCATCTTGTCCGCCAGGTAATCGCTCGGCGGATATCCGCGCACGGTATCTATTCCGCCTATACCGTACTGCTCCTGCGAAAAGAGTTTCTCCGTAGGGATCTGCAGCTTCAGCTTCAGGCTCTGCTGAAGATTAAAAGGAAGGCTCGTCCTGTTCTGGAGTCCCAAGGTAAACTTCGTATATGTAGGCGTAGCTCCCTGCCGCGAGGTGAACGGATTATTCTTCTTGCTCGTCCCGAAAATATTTATGCCCTGGTTGATCTCCGGGGATATATATGTCACGCTTCCGGTGCCGCGGACCATGTAGTTGCCGCCAAATGTCAGTTCCCTGAGCCTGTCGCGGTTGAGCGTGCCCTGCCCCCGCTTGTACCAGGTAACCTTATCTTTGCTGTCAAAGGTGGCGAATATGTCACCGACGTATTCGTCCTTATTGTATATGTCCTGGCGTATCGAAAAGGTGACGCTTTCGGATACCGACTTGAGGGCATAGACATCGAAATCTTTCTGCGGCGTGGAGAGAGAGTAGCTGTAGCCGTATAGCAGCGAAGCGCCGTCCGGACTTATCGGGATATTATGATAAATATACGAGCCGTGAAAATCAGCACCATAGGATAGACCGGATATTAAAGTATCGTCGAATCCAAGCAGGTTATTATCCCGTATGCCGAAGCCGTTACGGTCTTTTCCGGTAGTTACTATACCCTCCCCGTCGAACGTGTACTGTCCGTGTATCGGGAAGCGCGTCTTGGGGGTCAAGATGACATTCGTCGTTCCCGGCTTTTCACCTGCGTGAAGCGCCGCCTTCACCTCGCGGTCCGGATTCTTATTCATCATCTGGACGCTCTTCGAGATCTTGTCATAGCGCAGGATCTCCCCGGACTTGATCTTCCAGTAGTACTTGATGATCTTCTCACCGAAAAAAGGGGCCTTCTGCACCTCCAGCTCGCCCATCCTCGCCTCGACTACCTGCATCGTCACTGACTGGTCTTTTACCTCCTGCGGCGGCAGAAATACCGCGGCTATAATACCGCGCCTTAAGTATTCCGATGATATCTCCCTGGAGAGGTTATTGAGATCGGTAAGCGTAACTTCTCTGTTCTCATAGCGTTCCAATAACTTGGTAAAGTCCTCCGCCGGGAAACTTTCGCACCCTACTAGCATTATCTTCTTCATGAAGAACTTCTGCTCGTCCGGTTTCGGTTTCTCTTCTTCGAATTCCGGGGCAGCGGGCTTACGAGGCGCACGCCTAAGCTCTCTCTGGACCTGTCTCTCTGTCTGGGAGCCAAACTGATCCGACTCTCTAGTGGCCCTACTGGCATCCTGCGGAGGGGGCGGAGCTTGAGCATGGGACAACTGTGCTATGAGCACAAGGCTTGCGAATGATATCGCGACCAATAATTTCTTTGATATATATGGCATATTATGAGATAAGTATACCTAACAAAAGTCAGCCTGTCAACTGCCGCCTTCCAATTTTTTCCTGAATATGATAACGGTGAGTATCGTGACTAGAAATAAGACCGCGGCAGACTTGAGCGCCTTCAGGTCTATAGCCCTCTTAAATGGGTAACCCCTGCTTATGATCTTGACCGTATCGGCATGGATATCGAGCTCGCCGTTATGCATCGAGCATGCGCGGTTAAAAGTACCGTTGACCTCCAGTATATCGCCCCGGTTCTTATAATCGCCGGCGAATTTCACATTGTCAAGCATCGAGCTCTTACACCATACGCCTATGGCATTGAATCCATCATTGAGATTTACCCATGAATATTCGCCCCTGTCGAGTATGGCGACGATGAGCTCGCCCCTGTAGTTAAGCCTTCGGCCGTTGAGCTCTTTAGACTTCTCTATCAACTCGTTGCTCGACCAGACAACCGCGTAACAATTCACGGCAAAGACAGCTAGAAATAGCGCGACAAGCACCGAATCACGAATCACGCCTGTCCACCGAAGCCAAAGGCGAAAGCTCTTTGGCGAAGGCGGAAACGACGAACGACGAACGACGATATTTCTAATCATCTCTTCCCCCTAAGGGTAGCTATTACCATGCCAAAGAGCACCATGACCGCTATGAACTCAAGTCGTCCGGCCCACATCTGGAACATATAAACTATCTTAAGCGCTGTAGGCATCGAAGGTGACGTGATACCGCATGAAAGGCCGACGTTGCCGGCCGCTGATACGGACTCGAAAGACGCTTCGCTGAGAGAATACCCGCAGAGCAATCCGGCTACAGTGCCGAATGTATACAGGATTATGTACGCTATGAGGATGAGCGCTGATATCCTCACATACTTATCTTCGAGTATCATGTCCTTTATGTGGTGTATCTTTTGGACGAATACCGCCGTCTCCGGGATCAGCAGCTTCTTTATGTCCTGACGGATCGCCTTATACATGACCCCGACCCTGAATACCTTGATCGCGCCCGTAGTGGAGCAGACGCTCCCGCCAATAGCCATGGCTATCGTCACCCCGAACATCGCCAGGGCGCCCCACTCGTTGACGAACTGGCGCGGATATATGGTGGAATAACCTGTCCCGGTATGGGCCGATATGAGATGATAGAATGTCTTGCTCGAGAAAGGCATGGGCTGTGAGTATATATTTTTTCCGAAGACCCCCCATGCGGTGATAGAGAGCGTGATGACGATGGATATGAAGAGCGTTACTATCTCTATATTCCTGTAGAGCTCGCGCCTGTTCCCGGTCCAGACCGCGTAGTGAAGGGCGAAGTTCATAGCGCCCAATAGCATCAGGGATATCGTTATGATCTCGAACGGAAAGTTATGATAGAAGAGTATGTTTTGCGAATGAGGCGTGAAACCACCGGTATCCCAAGCGGCCATGAAGATACAGACGGAATCGAATACAGCTTTTAATGGCGGTAGACCTCCCCATATCGCGGCCAGAGAGAGCGCGCCGCTGCCAAGCAACAGATAGACTATACTGACAAGCCATATGAAACGCGCCGTCTCGACGACATTGGGCATTATCTTCTCTTCGCGGGCCTCGCCGACGTACATCCTGAAAGCTCCCGCCGTTCCCCTGACAAGAAATGTCAATGCAATCACCACGATCCCCTGGCCTCCCATGAACATTATAAAATGCCGCCAGAAGTTATAGGAATTTGCCATATGGTCCAGATTCACCACAAGCGAAAGACCGGTCGTGGCATATCCGCTCAAAGCCTCAAAAGAGGCGTCGAGATACGAGCCGTAATGTCCGCTCAGGTAAAGAGGCACCGCCGAAACCAGCATGGCGACTATCCAAGAAAGCGCGGCCACAGCCATCGCGTGCATCGTGGCGAGATCTTTTCTGGTGTGGCATATTATGGAGAGAAGCGCTCCCGCGAGGAGGGTAAACGCTATGCTCAGCAAGAAGTTAACTGCGCACTGCCATTCCGAATACCCTACCGCGATGATCAGAGGGATCACCATCGCTATACCTATGCTGATGGTGATCTTGCCGAGATAGTATCCTATTATCTTGTAGTCGTCCAGGTGCGGTCTTAATATCATTTAAGTGCGGTCCACCATATGAAACATACCGCCAGCCCCGTGAGGATGAATAAGTAAACTAGCGCCAGTTCGAGCGATATGCCTATTGCGGCGTTCCAGATAGTTTTAAACGGCGTCTTCGTGCTCTTCATGCTCTTCATTCCACATTGCCCATCAGCGCATAGAGAAGCTGCTGTTCGTTCTCTATTGTAGTAAGGGCTATGACGTCATCGCCCTTCTCCATGACCGTCTCTCCCTTGGGGACTATAACCGAATCCCCTCTCACTATCGAGACAAGCACGGAGTTCTCCGGGATCTTGATATCTTTCACATATCTGCCGATGACCGGGGAATCGCTTGTAAGATCCACGCGTACTAAAGCAAGCTTTCCGCGTTTGAAGGTCATGAGGTTTATGACATCCTCGAATGACACCTCCTCCTCGATTATCTTGGCGATTATCGTGGTGGCATTCACCGGCACGTCCACACCGAGCTCGTTAAAGACATGTTCGTTTCTGGGATTATTGACCCTGGCTACAGTTCTTCTGACGCCGAATACCTCTTTTGCCAGCTGGCATATTATTAGATTGTCCTCATCGTCCGCGGTCACGGCGGCAATAACGTCAGCCCGCCGGACTTGAGCGTCCTCGAGGTATCTCGGTTCGCAGCCGTCACCCTGTATGACCATGGCGTCGAGATTCTGCGATATACCCTCGGCGCGGGCCTTATCCTTCTCTATCATAGTAACGGCGTGCTTGTCCTGTATAAGTTGCTGGGCCAAGTGGAACCCTATCCTTCCCGCTCCGACGATAACTATATACATGAAGAGTCTCCTTATGTAGCTTATAACTTAAAAATTTGCTTGACCCTATCAAGGCTCGTCGTCCTTACTAGGCCCATTATCTTATCACCGAGCTCTATCTTGGTGAAGGTTTCGGTTATTATAACTCTCTTCTTTCTCTCTATGACGACGACTGAGAATTCGTCCGGTATATTCAGATCGCTGACGCGTTTGCCGACCAGATCCTTGTCCGCCACTATCTCTATTACGCCCAGTTCTCCGGTCTCTACAAGATAGCCCGTAAAGCGGTTCTCGATTATCTTGTCCCTTATCATTGCCGCCACAAGCACAGTACCGCTTATGATGTCGAGATCGAATTTTTTGTAGATATCGGCTTTCCCGGGATCGTAAACCCTGGCTATCACCCTGGGCACCTTGAACATCTTCCTGGCTATCTGGCTCGCCATCAGGTTGGTATTATCGCCGCTTGTGACCGAAACGAAAGCGTCCTGTTTCTCTATTTTAAGTTCGCGCAGCAGCTTTTCATCAAAAGCGTTGCCGACCGCGGTCACTCCGTTGAATATCCCTCCGAGCTTCTTGAACGAATCGGAGCTCTTGTCGATTATAGTTACATTATGCCCTTCCTGGGAGAGAAGCACCGCCAGCTGTGAGCCCACCCTGCCGCACCCGACGATCATTATATTCATTACATACCTCCTCAAATCTAACCAGGTTAATCTAACCGGATTAACGGCACTCTTTAACCTGGTTAGATCACTATTGTTTCTTTATAGCAGCCACACTGACTCTCTCTATATGCAGCTCGTTTATAATATCGAGAACGTTCACCACATTTGAAAACTTCGTCCGGCTGTCGACCTTCAATAAGAGGCTCATGGAGGGGTCGCGTTTCGCCCTCTCGGCCAGATACGCCCTCAGGCTCTTGGCGTCTTTCTTCTCGTCATTGATCAGATATTCACCGTTCTTCGTTATGGCGAGGACCGTCTTTTCGGAGCCCTCGAGGGAGACCGCGCTCGACGCCTTGGGCAGCCTCACATCCACTTTGGATACCCTAACCGGGTTGAACGTATATAGTATGCTGAAGGATATGAAGAAGAATATGAACATACTCATCACTATATCCGTCATCGCCACCGACTCTAATGCGACGAGATAATTATTCTGCTGCCGTATCTTTATCACGTTTTACCTTTTTTCCAGCGTTCAAGACCTCTACCAGCTGCATCGAATAGTTGCTGAGTTCGTATGAAATGTACTTATTTCTGCTGATTATGAAGTTACAGATCAGGTAGTACGGCACGGCCACAGAAAGCCCGGCGGCGGTAGTTATCATAGCCTCGTAGATGCCGGAGGCAAGCGCCGAAACCGTTATATTGGAGCCGGCAGTCTCCCAGGCCATGAAGGCGCGTATGAGACCGGTGATCGTACCCAAAAATCCGAGCAGCGGCTCTATGCCTATTACCGATATCAATCCCCCTATATGCTTCTCGAGCTTGTTCATTTCGCCGTTACCGGCCCTCTCCAGCAGTCTGTCGAGCTCGTTCACCGGCAGAGCCCTCTTCTCTATGCCGGCCTTGAACAATACGGCTATAGGGTGTCTCGATCTCTTTTCACAAAGCTTTAACGCCTTTTCGAATTCATGTTTCGCGAGCGCTGCGAATACCTCCCTGGAGAATTTCTGCACATTGAGCCTTATGCTGAATAGGCACCACAGCTTCTCTATTATTATCGCAAGCCCCAGGACCGACCCCAACAGTATCGCGTACATCACGGGGCCGCCCTTGATCAATAACCAAGCCATCTTAAACTCTCCTTCTCTTTTTATTCTTCAGCTCTTCATACAGAAGAGCGTGACGGTATCTATAACCCCTTTGCGCATCATCATCACGGCTATTGCGGCCAGAAGAAGGCTCGCTATCTTGGAAAACGCCTTCGAGCCCGTCTTGCCCAGAAATCTCGATATGTTTGCGGCATAATAGAACGTCAACCAGGTGATCATGAGATTTATTACGAATGAAAGTACCGTCATGTATGGGCCGTAAACATCGAGCAGTATGATTATGGTGGTGAGAACGGCCGGGCCCACTACCAGCGGGGTGCCTATAGGAACCGCTCCCATCGTGTCGCTGGGAAGTTTACGCGTCTTTTCATGCGACAGTATATCTCTCAATGATATCGCCAGCAGGACCGCGCCCCCGGCAATCTTAAAGTCAGATACCTGCACGCCAAGTATCTTGAATATCCATCTGCCCAGGAATAGGAATACTATGCCTATTACAAAAGCGGTTATGATCGACTGGATTATTGTGCGCTGTCTCTCTCTTTTTTTGAGATGTTCGGTGAACCCGATGAACATAGGGAGTATCCCTATGGCGTCCATCGCTACGAATATGGGTATGAATGAAAGCAGGAACTTATCCATAACTATTAGTATGTGATTATATCACAGAAACCGGCAAAGGACAAGAAAGGCAGGGTGAATTACACCCTGCCTTTGTAAATTTAGTATGCCTGAAGACCTACTTGCCGGAGAACTTGCCTCTTACTATCCTCTCCGCTTCCAACCAGTCGTTGAGCGAATGGCCGGCCTTGCGGCCTCTCTTCTCGTAAAGCTCATACGCCTTCTTCGCCACCAGCTTATTCAAATCTTCTGTCGACATGGACGGATTTGAAGATCTGCCAAGCTTCATAGTTGATATTCTTGCCATAACTATGCCCCCCCCTTTCCATCTTGGATTAATTATACAACTTTCCACGGATTACGCAATAGAAATCTTCAAGAAGTCCGGGATCTCCTTTTTGAGGTACCTGTATACGTTCTCGAGGTGCGTTCTGTACAATTTATCGAACGGATTGTCGGACCCCATGTGCGCCTTGCCGCTATACCACCAGTTCCAATCGCTGCCTTCGGCTATGTAAAACTCCCGCCAGGCTTTGCGCGCGGATTCACCGTTACTGCCGGGTTTATCCTGGAGCCCTTTGGTGTATTTTACCAGGTCGCTCCTCACCCTGGAGAGGTAATCCCACGACACGTTATCCTGCTCCTCACCTATCCATATCTTAAAGTTATGGTTTATCCACGATGCCGGAAATACGTTATCAAGCGCCTTCTCTTTAGGGCCGCCCAGGCCAAGATAGTCGCTTATCGTAACGGTCTCCAGCTCATCGTCATCATCAAGGTGTCCATACAGGGTCTCAAAGAAGGTTCTGCCGTTGTCCGAAAAAAATTCCCAAGCGTTCTCCCCGTCCATCGCTATCGTGACTAAAGGCTTACCGGACCCGGGCTTAATATTCTCGGCGATCCTTCTGAAATGCCCCATAAGGTCTTCGGCAGCCGCCCGCTGGTTCCACGAATTGTAATTAAAACTTATTGTGTCGGAGAGGTTCTTGTCCCTGAATATCAGCGACAAAGACTTTGAGCCCCTTTTGAATCTATACGGCTCATATACGAGCCGCCTATCCGGTCGGCCGGCCATTTTACTTTTAGAGCCCTTTAGGCTCAAGCTCTTGAAGAGTATCTCTTCATCCGTGGCGGCCCACTTTATGCCGTTCGAAGCCATGATCTCCAGTGCTTCGTCGGATACGCTCCCTTCGGAAGGCCACATGCCGCGGGGAGTACAGCCAAACTGCTTCTGGTGATATTTGATCGCCTCCGCGACATGCCACTGTGCGTCTTCGGGATGAGAGAACCTCTTTTTCGGGAGGTCGGTACCGGGAGTCGATACCCTTGCTATCGATGTATCGCAAAGGAGGGGCATAATGGGGTGATAAAAGGGTGTGGTCGATATCTCTATCTTCCCGGCGTCCTGGAGCTCTCTGTAGAGAGGTATGACCTGGGAGATTATCTCCTTCTGCTTGAAGAGAAGATACTCCTTATCTTTTTCGGTATAGGAGGATCCTTTTCTGATAAGGTCCTTTAAGTTTATATCCTCGTCTATACTGATCGAATGGAACCAGACGAGATTAAATAGCACCTGCAAATCCAGCATATCCTGGTCCGAAAAAGCGTCAACCACTTTTCTTAAAGACTTGTCGGAAGTATTATGAAGCCCCTTCTTTATGAGAAGCTCCACGTATCTCTCGTTGGGTTCTATAAAATGCTTGAAGTTCGCCCTGAAAAAATTCTCCAGTATATCGAGCCTGTCGTCGAGGGTGAGCGAGGAGGCCTTCTTTGCCGCGAGATCAAGTAATATGTCGGTCGCGCCATTGAGAGCGTAGTCGTTTATCTGCTCCAATAAACACGGGACGAGGTTAAACGTCGCCCGGACGTTATCGAACCCCTTGAGAAGTGCCGCCATGGGATAATAGTCTTTCACCGCATGAAAACGCACCCAGGGCAGGAGATACTTGCCGGTAACGGTGTCTTTATAGCACGGCTGATGCATGTGCCAGAGGAAAGCTATGGATAATCTTTTAAAGCGGCTCATTATTTAGGACAGTATATGGAATAGTCTATGTCGGGAAAGATATTATATTTATCTTCGCACTCTCTTATATATACTTCATCGAGGGAGTCCTCTTTGACCTCTTCGTAAATTTCTGTAAAATGCTCGGCATGATCCCTTAGCCTCTCAACCGCATAAGGCACGTGCGAGCCGGTCTTCATTATGAAGGCCCAGTCGCTCGATTGCGCCAGGAGGAGCTCCCTGGCCATCTGGTTCAGAGCGCGGCGCAGAAGCCCCTTGGCGTTCTTGATCGTCCCGGCAAGCTCCACCATCCTCTCGGTCATCTTGTGGACATGCCGGTAGGTCCAGTCGTTGGAGCCTTCGAGCCACACCTCGGAGTAACCTTTCCATCCCCAGCTTGAGAAAGCCGGGGCGAGGACCTGAAATTTTTTGTACATCTTAAGATAGTCGCCGGGAGTGGCAAGCGCAATGGCATCCTGGTCATACCTGATCTTGCGCACAAGGAATTCGAGCCACTCGGGCCCTTCATACCACCAGTGCCCGTAAAGTTCGGCATCGTAAGGAGAGACGAGTATCGGAAGCCTGTCCCCCATCTGCCCTTTCAGGAACTCGACCTGCTTCTCCCTGTTGAACATGAAATTTCCGGCGTGGTATGCGGCCTTCTCCCTGGCGGCATCCGGATCATAGGGCTCCTTATTGCCTCCGGGGCCGGTTATCTTGTAATATTTTATGCCCGTATTTATTCTTACCCCGTCCGGATTTATGTAAGGCTTTATATATTCGTACTCCAGGTCAAAACCTATATCCCTGTAAAATTCCCTGTAAGCATAATCTCCGGGATAGCCCTCGATGGCGCTCCAGACAGCCTTCGACGACTCCATATCGCGTCCGTATACCGCCACTCCGTTCTTGCACATGTACGGATTAAATACCCCGAACCTCGGGCGAGGAGTACCGAAGAGTACGCCGTGAGTATCGACAAAGAAGTATTTGATGCCCTCGTCCTTGAGCATATCCTCATCCCCCGGATTGTATCCGCACTCGGGCAGCCACATGCCTAGCGTGCGCCTCCCGTAAACTTTCTGGTAAAGATCGGCCGCCACTTTCACCTGGGCCCTTACTGAAGCCTTCCTCTCGACCTCCATAAGCGGCAGATACCCGTGTGTCGCACAGCACGTGATGACCTCGAGCCTGCCAAGGTCCTGAAACCGTTTGAACGCCAGGTTGAGATCCTTATTATATTGGTCCACGAATACGCGCTTCGATTCGACGAAGGTATTGTGGTACATATGGGCAAGCCTGTTGAATGCCGGGTCCCACTTGGTACGCTCTATCTCTTTCAAGGAAAGCTCGATGAGTTTATCTATGTGCTTTATGTATTTATCCTGCAGGTGCCCGTCCATGAACATGGACATTAGTGTGGGAGAGATAGAGATGGTGAGCCTGAAATCTACGTTATCCCTGACGAGAGCGTCGAACGCCTTTATCAGGGGTATATATGTCTCCGTTATCGCTTCGAAGAACCAGTCCTCTTCCAGGAAATTTTCATATTCGGGATGTCGTATATAAGGAAGGTGCGCGTGAAGAACTATCGAGAGATATCCTTTGGGCATAATGGGCTATTCCGTCTTTCTGGTGATTACAGGGGTGATCTTACGACGGTCAATCCCATCCGAGGAGGTGGCTTCGACCGGTATGACCTGTTTCCCGTCCGGCAAAGCGAATCTTAGCGTGAATGTCCCGTCCGGGGAGAGCTTTATCTCCTTGCCCTGCACGGTAAGTTTGGCGTCGGGCTCGGTCGCCCCATAAACTATCAGCTCGGTGTTGACGACGAGCCAGAACTTCCTCTCTTGCATCTTTCTGTAGAATGAAGCGCCGCTCGATATTTGAGCGGAGGTGATCTGCTCCTCAAGCCTCTTCTTCACCATCTCCCTGACTTCCAGGGAGCCCTTGCCCACGCCGAATCCGCCGGATAGCCCGAACATCTTCCAGTACTCATCTTCCGGCATCATCCATTCGGCGTCCAGTTTATCGGACATCCCGTACCTAGGGGTCTTTATTATGTTCGACCTGGCTAGAAGGTAGAAGGAGCCTTTTCGAGTGACTATGCCTATATCGACTACCCAGGACCTCTCGGGAGAGCCGACGTTGATATACCAATTGCTGGCAAGGCCCTTCAGCTCTATGTCGAAATGGGAATGGGCATTCTTTCCGTTGAAATTTACATCGGTAACATCGTAGACACGCAGGATCGTTTTGACAGGTGAGTCGCCGTCGCTCTTGATCTTGCCTATTATCTCTTCTTCTCTTTCGCGGCGTATCTCCCAGTACGCGAATACCCACCACGGATCTCGCACAAGTATGACTATCTTGTGGTCACCGTATCCTTGAGGAAAACTGAACCGCCTTCTTTCCTTTGTACGCAAAGGGCCTCCTTGAAATGCTATTCTTCAGCGGTATCTACCGGAGTGTCCTCTTCCTCGGCTGGCTCTTCGGCCTCTACGCTGACCATGCTCGCTATGTTCTTGCCGCCGATTGCGGCGTACGTGACATCGACCCAATCACCTTTCTTGACCTCATCGATCGCTTTCACGTTTTCCAGCTTGGAATCTTTATTGAGAGAGACTTCGAGCGTCTTCTCTTCGTCGTTATCGTAATCATAATACTGTACGGAGATCGAGGCGGCATGGACATTGACGGCTTGAACTTCGCCGTAAATGGAGAGCTCGCTCGTCTTATCGGCCGCTTCAGGGGCAGCCTCCGGGGTGGCTTGAACCGTCTCATCTTTGGCGGGAGCCTCGGGATCTTGAGAAAATGCAGATATGGCAGGCAGCGCTATTATCGCGACTATAACCGCTATGCACACGAAATACTTCTTCATCCCACACCTCCTTGAGCGTTACGATTAAATGCTATCACAGCGATACCGTAAATGTCAATCTTTTGCGGACCTGACGAAGATCAACGGAATCCGGGCTTATCTCTTAGCGCCCTTTATTTCCGCGGCCGCGTTATCTTGCTGCGGAAATACCTTGTCGTAAGCCGCCTTCAAGGCTATCTTCTCGTCGAGAAGCTTATCGTACTCGCCCTTAAGCGCCCTCTTCTCGTTCGTCAATATCTCCACCTTTGATGCAAGAGTCATCTTCTCTTTCACCGCGTTCTCGTATTCGCCCCTCAAGGCGTCCCTCGACTTGGTAAGCAGGTTCAACTTCTCCTCAAGCGCTATCTTTTCATTTAGAAGCGCCTCGTATTTATTCTTGGCTACGCTGCATCCCGTTAGCGAAAGCGAGGCTACCGCGATGAGGACTAGGAGAGCTGTCAACTTCGATAATTTCATAAAAAACTTTCCCCCTTTTACTACTGAGTTGTTAAGTACTTTTCAAGCTCCACCCATGTCTTCGGGCCGACCTTGCCATCCGGCTTCAAACCCTTCGCTTTCTGAAACTCTATTATCGCTCTCTTAGTTTTGGGGCCGACTTTACCGTCGATACTCCCGGTGTAGAAACCCGCGGCCTTGAGAGCGGTCTGCATCTCTTTATTTCTGCTGAAATTGTCCTGCCCGGCCGTCGTAGAGGTTCCGGAGACCGGCGGCACTGCCGCTGTCGGAGGGATCGTCTCCTCGCCCACGATCTGCATTTCATTGGAATCCATAAGCGGAGACTGGGTCACCACAACGTCTTCCATCGGAACAAACGCCTCAGTCGTCTCAAAACTGGCCATATCGGCTTCTTTATCCACTCTACCCTTGCAGCCGACTACAGCGATGGGCACGAGCAACAGAACTGCTGCGAAAACCATCATAAAACTTCTCTTCATCTACTCCTCCTTTTTTCGTTCGAAATCGTCAATCTCGGATTATAATCCCTTACCGGATTTTCTGTCAAGCAGATTCGGCTCTTCGGCAGGCTCAGGTGTCGAAGGATCGATAGTAAAATATCACTTGAATATCTCGCCGGTCTCGCGCGACCAGAATAAGAGGTCGAGCTCTTCCAGGCGCAAGCCTATTCTTTCAGCGAAGAGGCGGGCGCGCTCCTCTATATCGAGGTAAGACTTCGCCGAAATGGACGACGGCACTCTCTCTATTGCGCCGTATCTCCTTAAATTCTTAAGTATGTGCCTGTCGAGGATAGCTATATCCTTGCCTAAACCGATATTCCTTAAAAAATGGCTCGCCTCCTTGTATCCGACGCCCTTTATCGTCTCCACTATACTTTTACGCACATCGAGAATATCGCTCGAGGAGAGGATATCCCTGTCAAAAGACCGGCGGGCATCGACCAGGTATAGAGCCTTTTTGTTATGAAATCTAGCCCTGCCTTTTAGGACCGGCCCTATCGCACCGGCCGTGGCCTTGAAGAGCATTCTCTTTTTCTTGAGCTCCTGGATAGCCTTGTCGCACTGGCGGGCATTGGACTGCGGCGTGAGGATACAAAAACATAGTTCAGAAAAGATCTCTTCATCCCGGGCATTCTGAAGGAGGCGGAACTCTTTAAGTCTTCTCTTTATTAATGATTTTTTAGCCTTGTACTCTTTTAGCAGATCTCTGTAGTCTTGCATTACTTTATGGCTTGCGGTTTATCTCTGCTGATTCAAATACTTGAACGCCGACAGGCTTGCCTTTGAGCCTTCGCCCGCGGCTATTATTATCTGTTTTTCGGGAACATCCGTAACGTCTCCGGCGGCGAATATTCCGGGGACATTCGTACGGTTATGGCGGTCCACCTTTATCTCGCCCAGAGCGTTCTTCTCCAGATCCGGCGCGAAGCGAGAGTTCGGTATAAGGCCGATCTCCACGAAGACGCCGCCGACAGGAAGGGACTTCTCCTCGCCGTCGCATCTGACTCTGATGCCGCTTACCATCTCGCTGCCAGTTATCTCGAGAACCCTCGCATTGTTCATTACGGTCACGATATCGCTCTCATGCACCTTCTCTATCATGATGGGATCGCCCGTCAGATGAGAAACTACATTGACGAGATAGATGCGTCTGGCTATCTTGATCAGCTGTAGCACGGCGTCGAGAGCGGAGTTGCCGCCGCCTATGACCGCGACGTCCTTGCCGGCAAATAGCGGACCGTCGCATGTCGCGCAGTAAGTCAGCCCTTTATTTTTGAACTCTTTCTCTCCGGGCACGGAAAGCTCTCTCGACCTCTTTCCCGAAGCTACTATCGCGGTCTTCGACTCGTACTCGCCCTTATCGGTCTTCACGACGATCTTGTCGTCTCTCTTCTTAAGGTCCAGAACGCTCTCGCCCTCTTTCATGGTAACGCCGTACTTGCGCATATGCTCTTCAAACTTCGATACGAGCTCCGGGCCGGTGATGAATTGATACCCGGTGTAATTCTCGATATCTCCGCTCCATGCCGCCTGGCCGCCTATATCGCCGGAAATCACGAGAAAATTCATCTTCTTCCTGGCGGCGTAGACCGTCGCGGTTATCCCTGCTGGACCGGCGCCGATGATTATCAGGTCATACATAATTCGTCGTTCGTTATTCGTTTTCCGTTATTCGTAAAAGGCCTTACGTTCCTAATGCCTTCTTTATCTTGTCCTTGTCGAAGCCGACGATAAGCTCGCCTTCGATATCGATCACGGGCACGCCCATCTGCCCGGACCTCTTTATCATCTCCTGGGCAGCCTCATGGTTCGTGGAGACGTCGATATCTTCAAAGCTCACCGCGCTCTCTTTCAGGAATTGCTTCGCCCTTACACAGAAGGGACAAGTGGGAGTGGAATATACCTTCACATTTTTACTCATGTTATCTCCAGTCTTTTTGAGTTCTGCCATAGCCCGTGTATATTGCAGTAGCTGGATGCCAGGATCGTGCCCGTCTTATCGGTCTTAAAGTTCGCGGTAGCTTCCGGATGAGTGTAGACGGTGCTCATATTCGGTCCGCCGGCCGACTCGCCGTGGGCGTCGAATTCAATCCTCGCTATCTGCAGGGGGAACTTCTCCCCGTCCGGCAGAAAGAAGACGGATATCCACCTGATATGGTGTTCCGTCGTGTTGGGATGCGCTATCTCTTTACCTACCGTGAACGTCGCCTTTACAAGATCGCCTTTTTTGATCTTTTCGGGCGAATCGATCACGGGAACATGCTTCTCCTTCTTCCAGTCCGCGGACTGGAGAAGGTCCTTTAATTCCGCCATGATCTCCCCCTGTTATAGTTTTGCGGCAAATTCCTTCCCGAACTCATAGCACTTTCTCATCTCGCTCTCATCGGGAAGATATTTGAATGAGATGGAAGGCATCGCCAGCGCGATGCCCGCGTCTTTAATTATCTTTTCGATATTGGCGGCCGCCCCGCCTGCCCAACCGTAAGAGCCAAAAGCCGCGGCCATCCTCTGCTTCGGCTTCAATCCATTCAGGAAATCCATGAAACCTGCCATCGTGGGAAGCATACCATTATCGTGCGTAGATGAACCTACGAGATAGCCTTTTGCTCCGAGCATATGGCCGATAACCTCGGTCCTGTCCGACTGATTTACATCGAATATCTTCACGCTCACTCCGGAATCTGCAATGCCCGCGGCTATCGACCTCGCCATCTTGGCGGTGGCCCCCCACATAGTTTCATATACGATGACAACCTTCTTCGCGCTCTCGTTCTTCGCCCACGAGAGATAAGCGTTCACTATCTTCATGGGATCCTTGCGCCATATTATGCCGTGGCTGGGGGCTATCATATCGATGGGAATACCCATCTTGATCACTTCCTCCAGCTTTCTCAATATCATCGAACTGAGCGGCCATAAAATGTTGGCGTAATATTTCGTCGCTTCATCCATGAGCCCTGCCTGGTCGACCTCATCATCGAACCTTTCGCTTGAAGCGTAGTGCTGTCCGAAGGCGTCGTTCGGGAGGAGGAGCTTCTCTTCGGGGCAATATGTGAACATGCTGTCGGGCCAGTGGATCATCGGCGCCTCTAAAAATGTGAGGGTCCTCTTCCCGAGCTTCAAGACATCGCCGGTCTTGACTACCTGAAAGTCCCAGTTCTCATAATAGTTTTTATAGAGGCCCTCTTTGCATTTGGCCGTGCCGTACACCTTGGCCTTGGGGCAGAGCTTCATCAGGGCCGGCATCGCTCCCGAGTGGTCCGTCTCTACGTGATTCGCTATCACATAATCTATCTTCTCCGGAGGGACTATATCGCGGATCTTCTTTATCAATTCGTCGGCGAAAGGGCCGTATACGGTATCGACGAGAGCTATCTTCTCGTCCACGATGAGGTAAGAGTTATATGTGGAACCGCGCTGCGTCGTGTATGTATGGCCATGAAAAGATTTCACGGTCCAGTCCACAACGCCTACCCAGTAGATGCTTTTTTTTATCTCAGATGGTTTCATATATCTACTTCTTCTCCCCTCTTATGAATGTGGGCGCCGACGGCGGGGTAAAGCCGCGCTTTACCTGGTGGTAATAATCGTAGGTCATGGGCTTACCATCTTTCAGCATAGCCGAATCGGTCATCTCGCCCAAAAATAGCGTATGCGTAAGGCAGTCGAAGGAATTTATCACCTTTGCCTCGATATACGCCAGAGAATAATCTGTCACTACCGGACACCCGGACGGTAAAACCTTGTAATTCACATCCTTGAACTTATCTTCGTTCCTCCCGGATTTAAAACCGAACTTCCCTATAAAAGGGAGCGGCGCCTCTTCGCTTAATATGGATATGCCGAATACGCCGCTGTCCAGAATAAATTCGTGTGTCAGGTTCTTGCTATTTATGCTGATGGCCAGGGTGACGGGCTCACTCGTTATCTGGAATACGGTATTGGCTATCTGGCCGTTCAGGGCGCCATCCCTGCTCGAAGATACTATGAACATTCCGCAGCTTATATTATGAAGTACATTCAAGTCCATTATCTCTTCTTATGTTGCAGCCTGTGTTCAGCTTAGTATGATCGCTGTAACCGGGCACTCCTCGGTCGCTTTTTTGCAGGTCTCTTCCGCTGTCTTGGGAACCGCGGAGCCTATGACGATAGCCTTATCGCCTTCCATCTTAAATACTTCCGGACAAGTTCCTTCACAAAGTCCGCAGCCTATGCACGCATCCGCATCTACTTTTACTTTCATTATCACGACTCCTTTTTTTATATTTTTTCAAACTCGCTCTTCGGAGCGCCGCACTCGGGGCATACCCAGCTGTCCGGTATAGCCTGGAAGCTCGTTCCGGGTTTTACGCCGTTATCCGGATCGCCCAAAGCCGGATCGTAAATATACCCGCATATCAGACATTTATACTTATCCATATCACCTCCTCCTCTTAAGCTTTTTAAGCAGAGATGACCTCTTTCACCCCCGGGACCTCTTTCTTCAGCTTCTGCTCTACGGCGTTCTTCAACGTGATCTGGCTCATAGGGCAGCACCCGCAGGCGCCGGTCAACTTAACCTTTACGACGCCGTCTTTGCTGACATCGACAAGCTCTATATCTCCTCCGTCAGCCTGAAGCATCGGACGTATCTTCTTTAACGCAGCCTCTACCTTATCCTTCATATATCCTCCTTGGGGTTAATATACTACCATATTTTATATCGTTATTTCAATATATCCTTGAGGTCTTCCTCGGGCGTCTTTATAAGCTTAAGGTCGAAATTCTCCTTCAACACGTTGAAGACATTGGGCGTTATGAATGCCGGAAGGCGTGGGGCCTATCCTGATCCCTTTTATGCCCAGAGACAAGAGCGTTAATAGGATCACTACGGCTTTTTACTCAAACCATGATAGAACAAAAGAGATCGGCAGGTCATTGACCCCGCAGTTGAAGCAAGTCGCCCTGATCTCGTCGCTCCAGATCTCGGCCTCGCGGCCGCATGCGCCGCATATTATAGCTTCCGGATAAGGCTCTTTGAACCTGCCGGCGCCGGGACATTGAAAGATCATTTTAGCCTCTCACCTTTTGTGCTTATCGTTACGTCGGTAAACGGCACCTTCTTTCCGGAGCTGAGTATCGCTTCTTTGATGACCGGCAGAAGTCCAAAACAGCATGGAACTTCCATATGAGCGTAAGTCATAGACTTGATATCGTTATTGTTTACGATCTGAGTTATCTTTTCTTTGTAGTAGTCGATATCGTCCAGCTTTGGACACCCTACAAGTAAAATTTTACCCTTTAAAAGATCCTCATGAAAATCGGCGTAGGCGAACGGCACGCAATCGGCCGCTATAAGGATATCAGCTCCGTTCAAGAATGGCGCGAACGCCGGTACCAGTTTTAACTGCACCGGCCAGGTCTCCAATTGTGATATATTCTTGCGGCCTGATATCTTATCTTCTTTTGCGCTCACCTTCTTCCTCGAATCGATGACCTTTGAACCGGGACAACCGCACGGGCCTGAGGCGACCGTATCTGTAAGGTCACCGGGCCTTATCCTTATACCTTTAGTGACGAGATAGTCCATCGCAACTTTAAGATAGGCGAACTCATTGTGCTCTTTCAGGTGCTTCAGGTGCGCTATGATCGTATTCTTGCCCTGCTTCACTATATTATCCATGACCTTCTTCTCATCATACTTTTCGGCCTCTCTCTCCTCTATATTGATGGCGCCCTGCGGGCAATGGCCAATACAGGCACCGAGCCCGTCACAGAATAAGTCGCTTATCAATCGCGCTTTCCCGTCTATGATCTGGAGCGCGCCTTCGGGGCAATTCGGTATGCACAAACCACAGCCATTGCACTTTTCTTCTTCTATCTTTATTATCTTTCTTTTGGACATCTTCACTCTCCTTTTAATATGGATTCCACCGTAACCGATCTCAATTGCGAATAGACATAATCTTCTATCGAATCTATCTTCTTTTTGAGAAAGCACTTCTTTCTGTTCGGGCAAATATCTTTCTTAAACGTGCATTCATTCAACTTGAACGGCCCCTGGAACGCCTCGACCATTTCCAGTAGATATATCCTGCCTGAGGGCCGCCCCAGCATAAATCCGCCACCTTTACCTCTATATGATATCAGCACACCTTTTTTATTAAGCGTCTGCAGTATCTTTCTTAAAAATGGCCTGGGGATCTTAAGAGCTTTTACAAGATCTGTAACAGATACGACCCGCTCTTTCTGTCCGGCGATATGGCAGACGGCCCTGACCGCGTAATCCGTATTTCTCGATATCAGCTTCATCCCGCACCTTTTTTTATAAACCCCACGCCTTTAAGAAGGTGCGGGATTCATTCTAACTAACCTCGAGCTATAATGATACCATATTAGTCCCATTTGTCAACAAAAAAAAGGGGACGTTTCACTTTGCCCTAACCCACCGTACCTGAATAGGTTAAAATTGCTGTCGATCCATACCGAAACATGAAAAACAGATGATTAAATAATTCTGAATGTGGGTTTGGTGCCGTCATAAGATATTGTAAGGTGAAGGGTTAGGAGATAGTGAAACGTCCCCTAGTTTTCCGTCTGTTGACATCCTTTATACGGACTGCATGAGAGCGCGGTTGGCCTGTCTATACTCGTCAAAGCTACGGTAATCTACAGCCTTTGCTTCCATAGTCTTGCCGCTAAATATCGCCTTGAGTATCTCTTCAGCGGTTCTGTAGCTCTCAAAGTCATTTGTATTCTCTACCGATAGATTGAACAACCTTATAAAACTGTTTTGTAAATTAGACGGCGGCGTTCTCTGTTCATCGCTCTCACCATAGGCGCCATTCAAGTACCGGTCTATCTCCAGCATATCCATATCTCTGAAGAAGTCGAGGGATATATTAAAATACTGCCCTCCTTTGGCTGTAACCTGGATGACCCTGACGTTCTCTTCGAATATGGCCCTTGCCTTATCTGCGGCATCGGGCTTATCTTTGAGTAAATCCAGAAGTTGTTCGTTTATAAAATTGATGGTATCCTGATAAATATCTTTTCCCGGCTCCGTCTTTACGCTCACCAGCATACGAGGCGCAAACTTATTCCCACCGATATCTTCTTGCACGAATCGCGTCAATTCCGATTGCAACAATTTATAGAAGCCTTCACTCCAATCAGACTTTTCATCGGCAAGATATGTTTCCAGATGAACGTCTTCACTCAGCTTCTCTCTTATTATAGGTTTGAGAGATTCTGCGAAGGCCCTATCGCCGTAATTATTTATCGGAGCGATAATACGCGTCGCTCCCTGTCTCAAATACTTGACCCCGATCATCGCGGGTTCCAATGCCTCTGTATAAGTTTCTCCGCCTTTGCCCAATTTGTTCATGAGTGACGGAGGTATATCCTCCTTGCCTGACGCCGGTTCCTGAGACGGAGAAGGGGTGGTGCCCGGTAATACAGCTACGAACGGAGGTTCGGAGGCAGAATCCTGTGTAGGATATTCTATCGTTTCAAATTCGAGATCTCCGGAAGCCGCTCTTACAAGGAGCGCGTCCACCTTTTTATTGGGACTTATCGTCGCTGAAACGGTTGGGGTCCCCACTATATCCGCACCCTCGCCCCTTGGGAAAGTGATGAATCTTTCTTCTTCCGGTTTGGCATCTTTGACCGGAATACCTCTATCAACCTTAAGGATAAAACTCTTGCCTCTCATAAGGGCGGCAATCATCGGTACCTGGATGCGTTTAAACGTCTCTACCTTTAACTTACCTTCTACCATATCGGCAAGTTTCGACAATATCTCGACCACCTGCAGGTTAAGGACGGCGGGTATGGCAGTATCTATGACATTTTCGAGCGGAGTTCGCTGGCCTGCAAGTCGCTCCATGTAGGGGCTCTTATAACCCTTCTCGTTCTTGAACTTGGGCATTATCGAAATATAGGACACCTTCTCGTCTTTGAAGAGTTCGCGCAGGTTCTCCGTATGGAATCCACCCGTTATTATTATGGAGTTCGGCCTGTCGTGGTCGGTGAATTTGATATTCTTTATGA
>CAYSSS010000006.1:0-47749 GCA_964433975.1 uncultured Planctomycetia bacterium | reverse complement strand
GGTAGCGGGGGTCCGATTCGAACGGACGACCTTCGGGTTATGCTTACTACTACGGTTTTCACCGCGCCTCTTAGGCTTTGTAGTCTGGACTATACCTTCATCCTTCTCGCATGAAGCGAGTTAGGATGCCTGCCGTCTAGTCTCTACACCTTCCCAGAACTCTATTTGGTTCTGGGCTTGGCTCGGTATTACCATTTCAGGCTTCACCGAGTTTGACAGGTTTTCATTCAGTCGTTTCTGACTGAACAGCCCCTTGCGGACAACAAATCCCATCGCTCTCTATAAACGGCCGACTGTGGTTTACGCTGTCTTTTCTCGGTCTCCACCAGACTTATTCCACTTTTGTAAGTGGAAAATGCCGAGATTGGCATCACGTAAAATATTTCCAATCGGTCAATGTAGATTATTGCAAAATCAAAGTCTTTATCGCCGTAACGCGACCTTAACATGCGACGACGATTTGTCTTTGTCCTACGGCTATCAACCGTATAGTTGCCATTATAATACCAGGCGCTCTTAACTTGAATCTTAAGAAGCTTCCCGTTTACATCAAGAGCCAAGTCATAGGGAAGTCTATCACCTATGGGCTTCAGCACCTTAAAGCCTCTTTTTAAGAGCGCGGTTATAACGGCAGACTCTGCAATATCTGCTTTGAGCTTTGTGTCCATACTGAGCCCGACGAGCTACCAGGCTGCTCCACCCCGCAATGTAGGGTCATTATAACTAAAGATCCGGCTATTTGCAAGGATTATTATTCTGGGGGTGAACCTATACTTCTCTCAATGGCTTATTGATCACTTTTTTGCGGGGTATGACTTGAGTATGATCTCGCCCTTTTTGGCCACGCCTATCCTGTCGCGGGCCTTCTTCTCTACGTATATGATGTCGGTTTCGAGCCGCCTCTTCTCCTCTTCCAGCGCCTTGATCTCTTCCTTAAGGCTCTTAAGCTGCCGGTCTAGAGCTCTACTCTTGTATTGTATCTGCTGATATTTTATGAAGGGCGGCAGGAACGCGGCAAGCAATATGATAACAAATACGACCGTCTTTACTCTGCTCTTTTGCCCCATATAGCCTTACCTGCCTGACTGCCCGTCTTATTTCCATGCGCCGGTAGGCAGGCCGTAAACGGCCTTCTTGCCCAAGGACTCTTCTATTCGCAGCAATTCATTATACTTACATATCCTGTCCGTCCTGCAAACGGAGCCGGTCTTTATCTGGCCCGTATTCATGGCCACCACAAGATGCGCTATCGTAGTGTCTTCCGTCTCACCTGACCTGTGTGACACAACGGCCGTATAGCCGTGCTTCTTTGCCAGGTCCATGGTATCGAGCGTCTCGGTAAGCGTTCCTATCTGGTTCAATTTTATCAGGATAGAATTGGCCACTTTTTTATCTATGCCCATTCTCAGTCTTTTGACGTTCGTAACGAAGAGGTCGTCCCCGACGATCTGGATCGACTTGCCCAGCTTCTCGGTCATCTTCCTCCAGCCTTCCCAGTCATCCTCCGCGAGTCCGTCCTCTATCGAGACTATCGGGTACTTCGATACCCATCTGGAATAGAACTCTATCATGTCGAGGCTTGAATTCTCTTTCTTGGGCTCCGCCTCCAGGATATATTTGCCCTTCTCGAAGAATGAGCTCGACGCTGGATCGAGCGCTATCGAGATATCCTTGCCGGCCTTGTATCCCGCCTTATCTATAGCCGCCAGTATCACCTCCACGGCCTCTTCGTTCGATTTAAGATCGGGGGCGAATCCGCCTTCATCCCCGACCGCGGTAGACAATTTTTTATCGTGCAGTATCTTCTTTAAAGAATGGAATGTCTCGGCGCCCCATCTGAGAGCCTCGGCAAATGATTTGGCGCCTATCGGCATTACCATGAACTCCTGGAGATCCACATTGTTGTCGGCATGAGCACCGCCGTTCAGTATATTCATCATCGGTATCGGCAGGACCTTCGCCTTGTCTCCGCCTATATACCTGTATAAAAGCATATCTTTCGAGACCGCTGCCGCTTTCGCGACCGCCAGGGATACCCCGAGCGTCGCGTTCGCGCCCAGCCTCGCTTTATTCGGCGTGCCGTCCAGGTCTATCAGGCACTGATCGAGCTCGCCCTGCATCAGCGCGTCTTTGCCCTTGATGGCTTTTTTTATCTCGCCGTTAACGTTCGCGACGGCCTTTAAGACTCCCTTGCCGCCGTATTTGGACTTATCGCCGTCTCTCAATTCGACGGCCTCATGTTCGCCCGTGGAGGCGCCGCTCGGCACGGCCGCCCTGCCGAAAGAGCCGTCTTCCAAAATCACATCGACTTCCACGGTTGGATTTCCTCTTGAATCAAGTATCTGTCTCGCCTTTACGTCCGAAATTCCGGTCTTCATCCCTTCACTACCTTCCTTCCCTCTATCTTTATCTTCCCTTCGACAAAGAGCTTTATCGCCTCGGGGTATATTTTGTGCTCCTCTTCGTGGATCCGCTCCAGCAAAGTCACTTCCGTATCGTCTTGTTTTATCTCCACCGTCTTCTGTAAAATTATCGGCCCGTTATCGAGATTCTCGTCGACAAAGTGGACCGTAACTCCCGTCACCTTGACCCCGTGATCTATGGCGTCTTTTATCCCACGAGCCCCTTTAAACGACGGAAGAAGCGCCGGATGGATATTCATTATCCTGTCCCTGTATTCGGTGATAAAGTAGGGGCTCAGTAGCCGCATGAAGCCCGCCAAGACCACCAGCTCGACATTCTTCTCTCTTAAACGCTTTACTATCTCTCTGTCAAAATCTTCTCTCGTTTTGTATCCGGCCTTGTCGAGTACAATCGCCTCGATACCGGCCTTCCTGGCGCGCTCCAGAGCGAACGCTTCCTTTTCGTCGCTAAGGACGAGGGCTATCTTTGCGGGTATATGGCCCTTACCGATACTGTCGATTATCGCCTGGAGATTCGTCCCGTTCCCGGAACAGAGAACCGCTATGCTTATCAATTACTCCTCGCTTGCTATCTTCTCTATCTTGGCGTCTATCGCCTCTTTGGTATTCACGCCGACGAGACGGGAGTGCTCTTTGCCGGACTTAAAGAATACTATCGTCGGAATATTAAATATGGATAATTCCGTTGCCAGCTCCGGGCTATCGTCTACATTGGCCTTCGCGACCTTTACGCTGGTCCTGCGCTCCTCGGCTATCCTCTCGACCGCCGGGGCTATCACCTTGCACGGCACGCACCACGGCGCCCAGAAATCGACGAGCACGAGCCTGTCCGAACCCAAGACCTCTTTACTAAAATTACCGCTGTTTATCTCTACCATATAATACCTCTACCTCTTTTCTGCTTCGCCCTTCAACTACCAATAGCCGGTAGGGCTTCGCAGGAATTGTCTATAAGGTCCTACGAAGCCATAACCGAGCTTTTCGGGTTAGATGGCGAAGTAGACCTCTTTACCATTCGCCTTCGCATTCAACTCGTAATAGGCTTAATGCTTCGGCGAATATATCCGCCGAAGCACCTTCTCTATATCTTATTGATTGCGTAGGCGGACTACTTTAGTCGGGCAGACTTCAAAACATTTCCCCATGTTCTGACACTTCCCGTAATCAATTTTTGCTAAATTGTCCTCTATTTTCACTGCCGCCGAAGGGCAGGCCTTTTCGCATTTCCTGCAGCCGATGCAGCCAGCGCTGCAGACCTTCATCACTACGGCTCCCGGTTCCCTGGAGCTGCACTTCACGTAGTAATGTTTCTCGGCGGGAGTGATCTCGAATAATCGCTTCGGGCACGCTTTTACGCATTTGCCGCAAGACGTGCATTTGGCGGCGTCCACCGCCGGAAGTCCGTCTTCGCCCATAATGATCGCGCCGAATGGGCAGTCATCAACGCAATCGCCGAATCCGAGGCACCCAAAAGCGCAGGCCTTTTGCCCGTTGAAGACGAGCGAGGCCGCCTTGCAGCTTCTTATGCCGTTATAAAAATATTTATCCTTCGCTCTCCTGCCGCCGTTACAAAGCAGCGTAGCGATAGTTTTGACTTTCGAATTATAATCTATTCCCAGGATTTGCGCAACAAGTTTTCTGGATTCGTCACCGCTTACTACGCAGTCCGACGGCACGGCCTCTCCTTTTTTCAGGGCCTCGGCAAACGCGGTACATCCGGCCTTGCCGCAAGCGCCGCAATTCGTCCCGGGAAGCTTCGTTATTATGAGCGCTACCTCCGGATCGACCTTTACTCCGAAGATCTTCAGCACATAAGCGAGGCCCACCCCGAAGAAGAGCCCGAGGGCGGCCATCGTTACGACAGGTGTGATTAATCTAACTCCATAGTCCATAGTTATACCTTAAAACCACTGAAGCCCAGAAACGCGAGCGACATGAGGCTCGCTATTACAAACGTAATGGGCGCGTCCTTAAAACATTTCGGAACATCCGCGAACTCGAGCCTCTCCCTGATACCGGACATCAGGAACATCGCCAGGGTAAATCCTACTCCGGCCCCGAAACCCTGAAGCAACGACATGTAAAAACTTCCGGCCACGGCCTTGTTGTTGAGGAAGAACATATCCGTATTCAATATCGCCACTCCAAATACAGCGCAGTTCGTGGTTATAAGCGCCAGGTAGATGCCGAGCATCTTATATAGCGCCGGGGACTTCTTCTGTATTATGATCTCGGCGAACTGTACGAACGCGGCTATCACCAGGATGAAGCTCAATGTTCGCAGGTACTGGAGATCGTAGGGAAGAAGTACAAATTTATAGAGCAGCCATGTTATGGCGGAGGCCATCGTCGTAACGAATGTGACCGCGATGCCCATCGAGACGGCAGGGCCCGTATGCTTTGAGACCCCTATAAAAGGACAGAGCCCCAGGAACCTGGACAAGATGAAATTATTAATGAATGCGGTGCTGATTATTATCGTTATGTACGTGGATAGCTCCATTATTTCCTCTTATCCATAAAGTGGTTGATCGCGCCGACTAAGAGCCCTATAGTGAGCAGCGCGCCCGGCGCCAGTATCATAAAGAGCGCCGGCTCGAATGACTTATGTATTGAAAAACCGAATATGGTGCCGTTGCCTATTGACTCCCTTATCAAGGATATGACTACAAGCGCCCACGTAAACCCTAATCCCATTCCCAGCGAATCGAGTATGGACCTTATGGGTGAATTCTTCGACGAGAAGGCCTCGGCGCGCCCTAAGACTATGCAATTGACCACTATCAGCGGCACGTATATGCCGAGCGACCTCGACAAGAGAGGAGCGTACGCCTTCATCACAAGCTCGACTATCGTGACAAACGTCGCGATTATTACTACAAAGCACGGTATTCGTACCTTCTCCGGCACGATATTGCGCACGAGCGATATGAATATATTCGCGCCCACCAGGACGAAAGTAGCGGCCACTCCCATGCCGAAACCGTTCGATACGCTCGTCGATATCGCGAGCGTGGGGCAGAGCCCGAGCGCCATCTTGAACGTCGGGTTCTCTTTCCATATGCCTTTGGTGAATTCGTGCAGCATCTTCATCCTTCGGCCCCTGCCGATCGCTCAGGATGAACCCTGAGCCCGTCGAATGGGTTCACTTCTTGATCTCCGCCAGGAACTTATCTATCGTGGCGCGCACGGAATCGGTGACCGCCCTGCTCGATATCGTGGCGCCGGTTATCGCGTCTATATTCTTCTTTAATCCTATCCCGGACGCGGGCTTGCCCCTAAACTGTTTCAGGAACCACGCCTCTTTCTCTCCCGGCCTTATCTCCTCTATTTTGGAGCCGAGCCCGGGAGTCTCCTGGTGCTGAATGACTTCCAGTCCCTCTATAGTGCCCGCCGGATCTATCCCTACTATCATATGTATATATCCGCCGTAGCCATTGGCGGCTACCTTCACACAATATCCGGCGAGAGCGCCGCCTTTCAGAGCTTCATAATATTCGATGCCGTTTGACTCCTTTTTCGTAAACGAATCGGCCTCCGGTAATATGGCTTTAAAAGCGGCCTCCTCTTCGAGTTTCAACTGCTCTTCGATCTTCGGTTTCGTGACCTCATAGGTTACCGCGAGAACGAGCGTCGACACCAAACATATGAGACACAAGATCAATCCGAATTTAAATAACTGTTTCATGCTTTCCTCCATCCAAACCACCTAGGGAACGAATACCTGTCTATAATAGGAGTCGCCGCGTTCATGATAAGTATGGCGTAAGATACCCCTTCCGGATAGCCGGAATATTTTCTTATAAGAAAGGTGAGGACGCCGCATCCGATGCCGAATATTATCTTCCCCTTCGCGCTCAACGGGCTGGTGACATAATCTGTAGCCATGAAGAAAGCGCCGAGGACGAGCCCGCCGGAAAGACAATAGAAGAGCGCGTCACCGGTAAAGAAACCGTTGAAACCGTTGAATACCCAGCTAAAGAGAGCCACCGACGCCACGAAAGTTACCGGGATATGCCAGCTGATATATTTTTTTAAGATGAGATATGCGGCGCCTATCAAGAGGGCGACTACGCAGACCTCTCCTATGCACCCGCCGCGGTTGCCCATGAAGAGGTCCATATACGTAGTGCCTTTTAAAAGTATGGACTTGTTATGTTTAAGCAGCTCCAGGGGCGTAGCCGTAGTTATAGCGTCCACCTGCCATCTCGGGTTCTGCCATGTAGTCATGTGGACGGGCCAGGAGATCATAAGGAACGCTCTTCCTGTCAGGGCCGGGTTAAAGATATTGTGGCCCAGTCCGCCGAAGACTTGTTTACCTATCGCTATCGCGAAGAATGATCCGGCTACAGGAAGCCATAGAGGAACATCGGGCGGAAGATTATATGCCAGTAAGAGTCCCGTAAGAATGGCGCTGCCGTCAAAAATGGCGAACTCTTTTTTCCTCAAAGCGAGGATCGCCCATTCGGTAACTACCGCGGAGATGACGGACGCCATTATCACGTAAAGCGAGTAAACGCCGAATATGAATACGCCTGCCGCTCCGGCGGGTATCAGGGCCAGATTCACCCCCCACATGATGCGGCTTGTCGAAACTTTGGCGCGTATATGAGGCCCTATTGAGACTGTCAACGGATTCTTCATACTTTCGCCTTCCCGTATTTCATATAGTCCAAAAGAGGGATCTTGGCCGGGCATTCGTAGGCGCACGCGCCGCATTCAAAACAATTCATTATCCCCAGATCTTTGGCCTCTGCGAAAGACTCCTTCTTCACCCTGTACATCAATGTCGTCGGCACCAGGCCCATTGGACAGGCCTCTATACACTTGCCGCAGCGTATGCAGACCGACTCCCGCGCTTCGCAAAGCTCTTCTTTGGAAAGAAAGAGGGCCCCGCTCGTACCCTTTACGATCGGCACCTCCATAGTGTACTGCGCCACACCCATCATGGGACCGCCCATGATTATCTTTTTAGGGTCTCTTTTAAATCCGCCGGTCGCCTCGGCTATATCTTTCAGTATCGTCCCTATTCTCACCTGCACGTTCATGGGTTCGTTCAGGCACGAGCCGGTGAGGGTTATCGCCCTCTTTATTAACGGCCTGGAGAGATAGACCGCTTCGTAAATGGCGAATACCGTGCCGACGTTCTGGACGATGCAGCCTACGTCCATCGGAAGTCCTCCGGCAGGGACCACTCTATTCAAGACCGATTTTATCATCTGTTTTTCGGCGCCCTGCGGATAGCGCGTATGCAGGACCGATATCTTTACGGCGGCCGCGTCGTGAAAAGTGCGGCCAGACAAGGCTTTCTCCATCGCGTAGATGGCGGGCAGTTTATTATCCTCTATGGCTATATACGCTTTCCTGGCGCCCAATATCTTTAGTATTACCTCCAGCCCCTTAAGTATCTCATCCGGGCGGTCCATCATCAGGCGCTGATCGCAGGTGAGATAAGGTTCGCACTCCGCGCCGTTCAATATCACCGTATCTATAGATTTATTCTTAGGAGGGGAGAGCTTTACGTGCGTGGGAAAAGCCGCGCCGCCGAGGCCGACTACTCCGGAGTCCCTTATTATAACCAACAACTCATCCCCGGAAAGCGATCCAATATTGCCGCGCTCCTTCGACTTAAACTCCTGGTCCTCGTCGCCCTGTGACTCTATGAAAATGGAGAGGGCTCGAGGTGACGTTGGTGAGGGGGAATAACTTATCTTTGTTACTTTGCCGCTTATCGTGGCGTGTATGGGGCTCGAGACGAATCCGGTGGCTTTAGCGATCAGCTGTCCCACCGTTACGGTATCCCCTGGCTTGACTACAGGTTCGGCCGGACTGCCCGTATGCTGCGAAAGCGGCAGGACTACTCTCTTCGATACGTAGACTTTTTTTAACGCTCCATCCGATGTAAGACTTTTAAACGACGGCGGATGGACACCTCCATAAAATGAATAAGGCATTTATGATATTTTATACCTCATCGTACATTTTTTCAACTTCGGGCAGGTTCTTCACCACCACGACCGGACACGGCGCTTCGCGGAATATTCTCTCAGCCTCGTCATAGAAAGTATCTTTACGCGACAGGACCTCTTTCAGCTCTCCCATGACCAGCAGGTCGGCGTTGATCTCCTTCGTATGCTTGAATATCTCTTCATGGACAACTCCGCGCAGCAGCATGCATTCGCACTCTATGCCCTTCTTGTCGCTCATCGACTTTATCCGTTCCAGGAACCTCTTGCCCTGGTCCTCGAGGTCCTTCTCGTATGATTGCGCCTCCACCTCGACCAGGACTCTGCTCTTCAGGAGTTCGGCCAGGAGCTTTTCATTCACCACATACATGGCCGTCAATTTTGCCGAGAGCAGTTTGGCCAAAGCTATCGCGTACTTCACCGTTATAAGGGAGATGCCTCCTCCCGCCACGCTGGCTGCTATATTTTTTATGGCCATTTTTATTTTCCCCTCATCCCCTTAGTCTCGATTTTATCATCTTCAGCATCGAGAAAGACTCCCTGTCCCCTTCATCCAGCCTTTCGCTTATATATTTAAAGGTGTCTTCGTAATCCGGTATGTAGATCTTCTCGAGCGCGTTTACCTTGCGTATTGTCTTAAAGGCCTCTTCCGCTATGCGCAGAAGAGCTATCTTCTTCTCGGCAAGTTCGGCGAGCAATTTTAACACTTCCTTGAATTTTAGTCTAGTCTCATCCGCGTAAAAATTTACGTCGTGCGGGCTTTGGTAAGGCGGATTATCGACCATAGTGAGCGTTATGGCCGGGACGTCTACGCCCATGACCCTGCGCTGTGTTATAGAGATGTCGCTCTTTATATCCGTAGAGAGTCCGAGCGCCAGCGCATTCCTCCTGCCCATTGTTATGAGAGTCTTGTCCGCAACTTCGTACGCTTCCCGCAGTTTCAGGCCCACGTCCTTTTCGAGCTTATCCGTGACATTGACAAGGGCGTTGAGCTCGGTGATCAATATCTTGCGTTTCTCATCGAGAAGCTCGTGCCCTTCTCTCGTCAGGGCAAGCGACTTCTTTACTTTCAAAAGATTGGTCTTGGTGGCGGCTATATTGAGATGCAATACGCCCGTCCTTTCATAAACCGTCTTTATAGTGCTTTTCTATCTCTTCCTCTTTGATCCTGACGAGCTGGTCCTTAGGAAGTAGGGAGAGCGCCTCCCATCCAAGATCGAGGCCCTCTTCTATAGTGCGCCTCTCATGGCTGCCCTGGGTCAGCAGCCTCTTTTCGAATTCGTTCCCGAACTTGATATACTTAAGGTCGAGCGGTGTAAGCTCTTCCTCTCCTATGATCGACGCCAGCGCCCTTATATCTTTGACATGCGCGTAGGCCGCAAATAATTGGCTGGCAAGCGCCGGGTGATCTTCGCGCGTCATGCCTTTACCGATATTGTCCTTCATCAGCCTCGAAAGCGAGGGCAAGCCCGCTATCGGAGGATATACGCCCCTGGAATAGAGCTCTCTGTCCAAGACTATCTGCCCTTCCGTTATGTATCCGGTCAGGTCGGGAATAGGGTGCGTTATGTCGTCGTTGGGCATCGTGAGTATCGGCAATTGGGTAATGGATCCGGGCAGCCCCTTTATCATGCCGGCCCTTTCATAAAGGCTCGCCAGATCGCTGTAAAGATACCCGGGATAGCCTTTTCGCGCTGGGATCTCTCCTCGCACGGTGGAGAGCTCTCTCAAGGCCTCGCAATAGTTCGACATATCAGTCATTATGACAAGTACATGCATCCCTTTTCTGAACGCCAGGTACTCGGCGCATGTGAGCGCCAGTTTCGGCGTCATGAGCCTTTCTATTGACGGGGCGTCGGCAAGGCTCAGGAACATGGATACCCTGTCGAGAACCCCGGACTCCTCGAAGCTCTTTATGAAGAAGCGCGCCGTATCGTATTTCACGCCCATGGCCGCGAAGACCACGCAGAAGCTTTCGTTCTTCACCCGCGCCTGTCTCGCTATCTGCGCGGCTATCATATCGTGCGGCAGGCCGGACCCGGAGAATATCGGAAGTTTCTGCCCGCGCACAAGCGTATTCATAACGTCTATGGAAGAGAGTCCAGTCTCTATTATATTTTTCGGATAATCCCTGGCGGTTGGATTGATGGGCAAGCCGTTAACATCGAGCTCTTCATCGTACGCGGGCCTTGGCATGCCGTCCAACGGGTTGCCGATGCCGTCAAAAACCCTGCCGAGCATATCCTCTGATACGCCTATCTCTAGCGGCGTCTCTTTGAACCTCACTTTGCAGTTCTTCAGGCTCATGCCGCTGGTTCCGCCCAATACCTGGACGACCGCGTAACCCCGCCCGACTTCGAGCGTTATGCCGAAGCGGGAATGCCCTTCATTGTCGACGACCTCCACGACCTCGTTATAACCGACATTGTGGATATTCCGTATTATGAATAGCGGTCCGACGATCTCGTTTAAGGCCAGGTATTCTCTTAAGCTGTATTCATTCATTAAAAATCGAGCTCCTTGAACGCCTCACTGACCTCCCCGGGCATCTTCTCAAGCCTGTCGAGGTCGTCTTCAGTATAAGTAGTCTTCATCCTCATCAGCCCCTGATAAACCGGAAGCGCCTTCAGCTCACTGACTGTAATGCCCTTCTTGACGAGCCCCTCGCCCGACTGATAGAAAGTGACTATCGCTTTCAGCATCAGGAACTGCTTCCTCGCGGATGAGTATGTGTCTACCTTATCGAAGGCGTTCTGCTGTAAAAAAGCGTTCTTGAATATATAACAGACTTCGAGCACGAGCCGCTGTGTCTGCGGCAAGATCTCAGGCCCCACGAGCTTCACCACCTGCAGGAGCTTCTGCTCTTTCTGCAGGAGCTCCATCATCGTGTAGCGCAGCTCCAGCCACTGCGCGCTTATATGATCGTGCCACCACCCCTTCACATCGTCGAGATATTCGGAATAGCTCTCGATCCATCCTATCGAAGGATAATGCCTGGCGTTGGCTAAATCCCTGTCCAGCGCCCAGAAACAGCGGACAAATCTTTTTGTATGCGACGTTACTGGCTCGGAAAAGTCCCCGCCCTGCGGAGAGACGGACGCTATGATAGTGATGGAGCCGTTTTCGTCGTTCAACGTACGCACCTTACCGGCTCTTTCATAGAACTCCGCCAGCCTCGAAGGAAGATATGCCGGGAAGCCCTCCTCGAGCGGCATCTCTTCCAGCCGTCCCGAAAGCTCCCTCAACGCTTCAGCCCATCTCGATGTGGAGTCGGCCATCAACGCGACGTTATATCCCATGTCGCGGTAGTACTCGGCCATAGTGATCCCTGTATATATGCTCGCTTCGCGCGCCGCGACCGGCATATTCGAAGTATTCGCTATGAATATAGTTCTTTCGGAGAGCGGCCTGCCGGTCTTGGGGTCGATAAGCTTGGGAAAGTTCAATAAGACGTCTGTCATCTCATTGCCGCGCTCACCACATCCCACGAATATCACTATCTCGGCATCGCTCCACTTGGCTATCTGGTGCTGCACTACGGTCTTACCGGTACCGAACCCGCCGGGAATGGCAACGCACCCTCCCTTGGCCACGGGAAAGAGCGTATCTATGACGCGTTGGCCCGTTATGAGAGGCTCGTTGACGCCCAGCCTCTCACCATACGGCCTGGACTTGCGGATCGACCACCGCTGGTACATGAAGATATCGGTATCGATACCGTCTTTCGTAACGACGGCTACCTTTTCCGAGATAGAATAATCGCCTTCCGGAGCCACCCACTTCAGCGATCCGCTGACAGCCGGACCGATCAATATCTTATGGGTTATGAGATCTGTCTCTTTTACCTCGCCTAAGCTCTCGCCGCCCTTTACATTGCCGCCCACTGCCTGGCGGGGGATGAAGTGCCACTGTTTCTTCCTGTCGAGCGCCGCCATATGCACGCCCTTTTTGATATAGAAGCCTTCCTTTTCCCTTATCGCCTCGAGGGGCCGCTGTATACCATCGTATATATTGCCTAAAAGTCCCGGCCCGAGCTCCACATATAAAGGAGTGCCCTCGGTATATATAAGGTCACCGGCCTTCAACGACGTGGTATCCTCATATACCTGTATAAAGGCCTTGTCGCCCTTTATCCTGACCACCTCTCCTATGAGATGATCTTCGCCGACCTCGGCCATATCGAGCATCCTTAAAGAGGCGACCTCTTCGGCCTCCACGACAGGACCCACGACTCTATAAACTTTGCCGGCTACGCTCGACATATATTAAAAAACCTCTTTGATTAATTTCATATAGATCCCGTCATAAGCTCTCTTGAGCCTCGCGGAAAACCTGTTATCGAATAATAATCTGCCATCCTGTGACTGCACGATCAGACCTATATCGCCCGAATCGCTCTTCTTGAACTCCACGCCCAGATCTTTTATCTGCGATATCGCCTCTTCGTCGAAATGGGAATAAAATACCTGCGCCTTTTTGTCGTCTACTATCTTGACCCCCTCAAGGATCGCTTCTCTTAAAAACTTCGCGTAATCCTTCTGGCCACGGAAGTTTTCAGCCTCTCTCTTCACGGCCGCCATGACATCAGCTATGTACAGGCTCTTCATCTCGAGGCTTATTCTCCTCTTCTCCATGGTAACGGTGGAGAATGTCCTCGTCTTCATACCGGCCGTCTCTTTTTCCGCGTCCAAAAGAATGGCGTCGGTACGCCGCTTGGCAGCCCTGGAGGCTTCCGACAAAATACGCTCACCCTCCTTACGGGCCTTGCCGAGCAGGAGCTCGGCCTCTTCGGACGACTCCTTGCTGATCTCGGAGCATATCTTCTCGGCGTTTTCGCTCCTTATCTTCGAAGCGTCCTTTTCGACCTTCTTCGTCATATGGTTATTCCTATCGCCTTCTTCAGCACTTCGCTCACGCTCTTTGTCCTCATCTCTATGCCGCGCGACGGGATCTCTAACACCAGCGGGAGCGACTTCCTGTACAACATCTCATCCAGCTCTGCCTCTATCAAGGATGCGGCCTTCTGCGTGACGAGAATAACGCCGACGCCTTCCGACGAAGCGGCCACTTTGAGCGCTTCCAGCGCCTCGCTGCGGGCCGATACCTCGCGCGTCTCTACGCCCGCGAGCTTAAACCCCAGGCTGCTCGCGCTGTCGGCGATACATAAAAAGCGCATTCTACTACGCCCTCCAACTAGTTAGACCGAGGTAGGGCTCCGTAGGAATAGGTCCTACGAAGCCATATCCGAATTTTATGATTTGAATGGCGAAGTAGACCATCTATACTCTGCCCAGTATCATTATCGAAATTATGAGCCCGTAAATGGCTATACCTTCGGCCAGGCCCACATAGATCAGAGCCTTGCCGGCTATCTCCGGCTTCTCGCTCATCGCTCCGACGGCTGCCGCCCCGACATAAGCCACCGCCACGCCCGCGGCGATCGCGCTCAAGCCCGTGGCCATAGCGGCCGACAGAAAAGCCCATTTGACCGTATTAGGATCCATCCTTTACCTCCTTTTTTTACTGCATCGTTAGTGGTTTATAAAAACGCTTTCCGCTCATAAAAAATTTCGAAAAGAATTCGTAGTAGTTTAGACGCAGGCTCTGTATGCTCACCACCAGTCCTTCAAGAAGTATTATAAGTATATTGCCGAGCACGATCACTATCAAATACGCCGCGGCGCCTCCGATATTTTTCATTATACGCGACAACTCAAATATCGACAGGAAGAGTCCCGCGTGCGCTAAAGCGAACGCGGCTATACGTATGAATGATACGGTATTAGCGAGATAGCCCATCACTATCTCCAGTATATCTATCGTGCTCTCCATGAATGCCGTTAATACGCTCTCGCGCTTCTTTTTAACGATCAATTCGACAAGAGGCTTAAGAAACAAGAGCCCTATGCATGACAAAAATACCACTATATATACCGGCTGAAACCCGGCTCTCGAAACGAGCATCTTGCTTACTAAAGCTATGCCCGTCCAGTATATCACGCCGGCTATAAGTCCGCCTTTATCAAAAAAGGCCTTGAGGTAGTCCTTGTCCTTGAACGCGTTCACAACATTTAAGAGGATACCCGCGGTGATCATCACTATGCCGAAGAGTATGCTCAATTTAAATATCTCTACAATGTTGTGCATCGGCTTTATCCATAGCGACGGAAACTCGTATCCGAAGAAGCTCCCGTACAGCGCGCCGAAGAGCCCCGAGCTGATACCGCAATAAAATATAAGCGTGCCGGCCTGACGTACCTTCTCGATCTTGCTCTTCCAAAAAAATATGCTCGCCAACGACAGTACAAGCCCGTGGCCCATGTCACCGAACATGGCGCCGAACATTATGAGAAAGCTTATCGCGACAAATATCGTCGGGTCGACGCTGCCATAGCGCGGAATGCCGTAGGCGTCTACCAGGAGCTCGAACGGCTTGAAGATTTTGGTATGCTGAAGCTTTACCGGTATCTCCTCTTTGGGTATATCCAGCTCCTCGGCCCTTCTCTCCTCTATGCAGGATGAGGGGTCGAACTTTCTGACCTCGTTCAATATCCTGTCCTTCTCCGGTCTCGGCACCCAGCCGGATATCAGCGCCGTCTTTTCAGTAACGCACGAATACTTCTTCACTTCGAGCAGGGATCTCTTCACCGCTACGTAGGACTCGGTTTCGGAAAGGCCCTCCCGTAATTCGTCTTTTAACTTCCCCAGGCTTGAGGTGACGGTCTCGATATTTTTTTTGCAGACGTCTATTTCATCTTTTATCTTCTTGACCACTTCTTTGGAAAGCTCCTTCGGCTCATTGCTTTGATCGAGCTTGATCCACCCGAGATCCCTCAAGACCTTCTCCAGTAATTCCCTGTCCCGCCTCAACCCTATGAATAGAAGCACCGCCCTTGAACCTTCTTTCTTAAAAGGATAGATTATATGCGGTATATCCTTCAGGCTCCTCTCAAGAATCGGCAGGTTCTTCTCTTCGATGCTCCCCATCTCCGCCTTCAAAAAAGAGCGGGAGGACGGCGGGGTGTTAATGGAGAACGGAGTATACTCTTCCAGACGCGATAACATCGCCTCCTTAGTACTCAACCGGACGTTCAGGTCCTCTCTCTGGGCTACCAAAGGCTTGATCGCTTCTTCGGCCTTACTCAGGTTCTTGTCGGCCTCATCGTAGGAGAAACCCTTCAGCTCTTTTCCTGGCGATAGAGTTATCCCGGCCTTCCTTACTATATCACCGAGGCGCAATTGAAGCGATTCACATAACGAATACTCCTTATCGATCTGGAATTGCGAAACGCCCTCCATCTCCTGCTCGATGCCGCGTATGTCGACCGGATGAAATACGCCCGACTTCAAAAGGCGCGAGACAACTTCCTCAGCCCGCTCTTTCAGCACAGTTATAGTGACAAGTTCCATCGCTTCGGCCGTAAACATCCTGTCTCCTATATGTTTATCAATCTGGAGAGTTCTTCTTTTTTCACACCGCACGCCTTTGCATACAAGAGGGATATTATATTCCTGGTCTCTCTTCTCTTCAGGATAAGATATCCGAATACTGTTCCTATTGTAAAGGGATCGCCGCCAAGCGCGGACTTCACTTCCTTCAGCAGTACTTCGTGAAGAAAGTTCTCTATCAGATGGATATTCCCCTCGGCCAGGTCCTTTACCGGCAGATAAGGGCCGAGCGCTACGGATTCTATGATCTTGGTTATTCCGTCCGAGGTATAGAGATTTCTCAGGGCGTTCTTGTTTATCATAGAGCCGCCGGGCATGAACCATTCAAGCATATCGCCTAAAGCGAGGTCGTAGTATTTGCGTATCTTTATGATCCACTGTATATTTTCACTGTCTACCTCTACGGCGAGTATCTTCGACGCCACCTTTCTGTCGGTGGCCGATAATTTGGCTATACTCGCTATCAACCTGTTATAGTAGTCGATGTCGAGCGAGGCTTCGAGATAAAAGAGTGACTTCGTAGACTTGAATTTGGCGCGCGCGAAGAGTAGCGGCTCCTTATAATCGGTCTTATCGAGAAGCACGATCACTTCTTCGATAGTTTCAGCGGCGACTATTTTTTTGTAGTCTATGTCGTACTTTATCTTCTCTCCCAGCACATAGTCTTCGAACCGGACCGGCTCTCTGCTATGCCATAATCGTAAAATGACCTTGAGATCCTCTATCTCATACCTCTGCATGAGCATGGCGACGAACTCCTTCTCCTTCTTTCCTGACAGCGCGTCGCGCACTTTTTTGTATACCGAGATATCGTTTAAGAGAAGCTTTCTCTCGATCGAAAGAAGGTCAAGCGATTCGGCCTTTATATCGGCAAAGACCTCCCGGTAATCTGTTTTTTTAAGAATATCGATTATCTCGTAGATGCTCCCGGCGTCCAGGAGCCCGGTGAAGGTCGAAGGATCTATCAGGAAGGATAGCATCGCTCTTACTTTGGCGTTTGTAAAAGCGTATGTGGCCAGCTGGCGCATGGTTAACCTTTTACTTTTATGATCTCTAAAAAGATGTCTCTGGCTGTTTTTGCTATATCTTGCTCTTTGCGGCTTCTCGAAAGATCCGCGCTCTCTCTAGCCTCGCTGAGCATCCTCTCCCTTTCGGCAAGAAAACCCATCTGGGCATCTTCCTTGCTCTTACGGGCCAGGCCTTCGGCTTTATCGACAGCGTCTTTTACCAGGGATCTTGCTTCTTCTTTTGCCCTGAGGACTATCTCTTGTGATTGGTTTTGTGCCCGCTCCACACTCGAGCGCGCGGATTGTTCTTCCTGTAGTATCCGATCCACTATCTCTCGCATTGTATTGATTTTACCATAGAACAATTATATTGACAACAATATCGATATGATGTATTTTAAAAGCTGATAAAAGAGGAACCTTATGCATCACTCAAAGATGAACTGCTGTGAGACATGCCAGGTATATTGGACCTGCGAGACCAAATGGTATCGCGGGGAAAAGGGAGAAGAGAACGCCTGCTGTCCTGTATGCAACTACTTCAAAGTTTGCACAGCGGAAATGTCAAAGAAGGATAAGGACCCGAAGGCGAAGTAGCCTTTTGCCTGTCAGCTCTTCACGTTCCTTTTTAAAGTGATCCCGATCAATCCGCAGAATGCAAATATAGCTCCTACCGCTATCAGTATCCAGAACCTCTCAATATATTTCGCCGCATAGGCAGCCAAAAACATAAATACCAGGAAGGCCAGATGTATTATAGCTTCGAGCGAGCTGAAGGTCCTCCCCCTGGCCTCTTCCGGCATCGTCTCATGTGTCATGGTGTTGACCGAGACCATTATTGGGCTTATAGCCATGCCGATGAGCCACGCGAGAAGCCCGCTCACGAGTATATTCGGATATCTCCTTACAAACAAGGTGAATAGTATCACAGATATGCCCGTGGCAACAAAGCTCAGCATTATCATGCGGGGCTTTTCCATCTTCTGCCCGAGCCTGCCGTATAAAAGAGTCCCCAAGAGAAGCCCGACCACGAGGAACATCCCTATGAGGCCGAGATCGAGCGTTGCCGTCCCGAAAGATTCCTGGATGAAGACTATCACTACGCAGGATATCGCGCCGAGCCCCGCCATCAAAAGAAAGAATACATATATTATGAAGTGCATCTGGGTATACCGCTTGAAATACCTTATGCCTTCTTTTATCTCGGCAAATATCGACGTGCGTATGGAATCCGAGAGAGCTTCCTTTGTGACTTTAAGGTCCTCGCGGACCTCTTTCACAAAAGACCTCTGCACCATCATACCTATGAGAGCGGCGGACGCGAAGAAAGTGACCCCGTCTATATAGAACCCGCCGATAGCACCGATAAATTTTATATTGACGAGCATGCCGGCCACGACCAGCCCCATGACATTGCCTAGCATGTGTGTCGTATCCGCCAGAGTATTGGCTACGAGCAGCTTATCCTTTGAAACTATATCGGGTATTATGGCCATCCTGGAGGGAATGAAGAAGCGCGAGAGTGAGAATACGATAAATACCGCCAGATAGACCAGGAGTATCTGGTGCAGCATGATGAAGAGAGGGATGGTGAGTACCAGCACCCCTCTCAGCAGGTCCGATATTATCATTACGTTCCGCTTGTTGAGCCTGTCGACCCACGCGCCCGCTATAGGGCCGATCAGGAATACGGGTATTATCGTGAACGAGATGAGTTTTGCCAGGGCTATCGCGGAGCCGGGCGCTTGCTGGTAAATGAGAGCGACGAGCGCCATCTGCGTAAGCCTGTCGCCGAAGTTAGATATGATCTGCGCTATCCACAGACATAAAAAATTCCGGTCTTTTAATACGTCCCTGAAGCGTGTCATGAAATTATTGTACCGAACGCGCGAGACTTAGACAAGTAAATCTTTCCTGCCTGCCGGCACCGAGAGCCATAGCAGCAAAAGAGAGAGCGTCCCGAAACCGAATATCCTGAAGAGTTTTACGCCCAGGGAAAGGTAGAGGATGACCGCAGCCGTAAAGGCAAAGTACTTCATATGCCGGCCTTTTATGCAGGAGACGATAAACATGGTCGGGAATATAATGAAGATAAGGTGGGGCGTCTTGAGAAAAGGATCGAGAAAGAGGGACGCTATGAATATGAGCGCAAATTCGCTGTTGGGCGCGGAATTCTCCTCGCCCTTCTTTCTTCTCATGCAATAAAGGAGCGTAAAAGCTACAAGTAAGAACTCTATTGAATAGGATATGGCGAGCGCTGAAGACCTTGATAAAGGGCCCTGGAAGTTAGCCAAAAGTCGCGGATATTTCTTATAACAGTTGTTCTTCCAGAAGAGTATCGGACCGTCATTTTTTATCAGCCACCTCGATAAAGATGCTGTTATCGATTGATTGACCGGATTGAACATCTGCCCCATCATGTCGTCATTAGGGACACTGGATATGGACTTGGTGAACATGCTCTTATTCCACGACGAGAGAGAGTCGAGAGTTCCTTTGGGGCCCAAAAATAGTGACGGCACCACCAGTGTAAAGACCGCTATCCATATAAGGCACCAGGCGGCCATCTTGAACTTCCGCTTCACGATAAAATACGCCAGGAATAGCGCCGGTAACAACTTTATGGATATGGCGAGGCCGAATAGCAGCCCTCCGATCATGAGTCGCCCCTTTTTGAAATAGTAAAGGCCCGTCACGACCGCAAAAAATAGGAGAATATTAGACTGTAGCAGCGATATGTTATCTATGAATATTGCCCCTGCAAGCACAAGAAATAGCGCCTTTGGCAGGAATAAAGCGTTATCCCACATCCTGCGGATGTCGGTATGGCCGAATATCAAAGTAGCGCTTACCGCCATTGACATAGCGAATAGCGCCAGGCTCAAGAGATACCACAGGAAAGAGGCGACTTCCAGGCCAAACAGTGCCAACGGGGATATAAGGCAGGCGAAGAACGGAGGATAGATATACGGGCTCACGTCTTTTACCGGCGCGTAGAGCGGCACGCCGTCGATCACATGCCTTGCCGCGTAGTAGAATGTATCGAAGTCCGTCGAGCCATTATGCGTCCGCCACGCGGTATAGACGCCGAGCGCGGTGAAGCCTACTATCGCTATCAGTATTATGATCTTCTTCATCATCCCTTATTGAGGTATCTTAACCTTTTAGCTTCCGGGAATTTTTCTATCGCGTACCTGAGCATCGTCCTGGGCATCGATCTATGGTGAGCGTTCAGGAAATCTTCCTCTTTTTTGGGGCTACGCTTACCTACTTCTCTGAGCATCCACCCTACAGCCTTATGTATAAGATCATGACGGTCCGGGAGTAATATCCTGGCGATCTTTATCGTGTCCTCAAACTGGTGACGCTCGATAAAATGGAACGTCGAAAGGATCGCTATTCTTCTATTCCATAAGATAGGTGATCGCGCAAACTTGTACAGTATACTCTTGTCTCTGTCGCGGAGGTAGTCCCCCACGATATGTTTCGCCGTAACATCCACCAGGTCCCAGTTATTTATGTACCTGGTGTTCCCGATATATATCCGGTAGATCTTTTCTTTGCCCTCTTTGTCTGAAGCGCGGTATTTAAGAATGAGGATGAGGAGAGCAAGCAGCCTCTCCTCGTGAATGGGAGATCTTAATAGTTCGACCGACGATCTTAGCTCTATATCCTTGAACTCTCTTGCGAGCTTTCTTAGTACCGGGACGGTGACCCCCAGGAAAAGATCGCCTTCGGCGTACTCACCGGCTCCGGTCTTAAAGAACCCCTTAAGCACCTTCGCTTTTTTTACATCCTTATGACGCCGTAATGCCGCCTTGATCTTCTTTATCGACATGATCCCGTCTTAGCGACTGGCGCTATCTTTATTTTTAGGCTTCGATTTCGAGACGATATCTGTCAGCACTTTATTGATCACCAACCACGTAATTATGTTCTCGTTTTTGTCAGCCATATCAACCTCCGCGATTAAGAAAGAAAAAAATGGAGCTGGCGAATGGAGTTGAACCATCGACCTGCGGTTTACGAAACCGCTGCTCTACCAACTGAGCTACGCCAGCACTGATTAACATCTATGAATAACTACAAATTGTTGGCGAATCCGCCGAAGCATCTTCTCTATCGCTCATTGATTGCGAAGGCGGAGAGCTACGCCAGCCTAAAAAATTTACTTCGTAAATTTTTTTGCCCCGAAGCATATGTGAAAATTATCGAAGAGAATTTTCACATGCTTATGCGAGGGGGAACTATCGTCTTCGTTTATGCGATTATAGCAGATTTTGGAGGGGGTGTTAAGGATAAAGTTTTTGTTATGTTTTCCGAAGTCTCAAGGCTACTTGAGCTGCTCCTTTACTTTGGGACGGGTGAAGAAATAAATTATGACAACCGTAACACTGACCGTAATGAAATTGTAAATTAATACCGTCTCTAAAGAAAAAAGAACAATTAAATAACCTATAATAAGGCTCTTTGAGTTCATTATTATACGCAATAGCATTATTCCTATACGTGCCCAATTTCTCATATTCAAAATAGCAATCCAGAAAGTTATCGCACATATATCAATAATAACGGTAGAAAGTAAAACTTTTATACCAAGAGCAGGATTATCTATCTTCCAGTTATATGTCCAAATACTAAGAAATAAATCTAAGTTTTTTTCCGACAAAGTAAGAGGAATTAATTGTATTAAATCCCAAGAATGTCCCAATATTCCAATCCAAGCAAAACATTTTATAAACAAAACCCAATCCGTTGTGTCAAATATCTTTTTCATCTTACGCCTTCGTTATTCTATCAGCTTTGCAGAAGTTATTACTCTAATGTTAATATCTTCTACAACTATACCCCATAACCCAGGAAATGGCAAATATCGGATATTTTAGGGTCTCTATTTTGTGCTGTTTTTGTGCTGAGAAGACAGCTAAATTGCACCGTAAGTCCGATAGATACAGATAGATTGAAATTCTGCTTACTCGTCGGGGAATATGCGGAAGTGCTTGCTATTGCGAGGGTTATGAAAACAGCCCATTTGTTGTTACGAGACCTCGCATACACCCGACTTTACACTTAGAGAGGTCCCACATGCTGTCAATAACTAGTCGGCATGTGAAACCGCTGCTCTACCAACTGCCCCGCCAAGCATCTTTATCTACTGGGGCGGGGTCCCGCCCCGTCCGTTTAATTGCCATGGCGGGAAGCTACGCCAGCATTTTCGGCTATAAGTTATAAGCTTTAAGCTGTATACGAATGAGATTACAGCAGATTTTACGAGGGGTGTTAAGGATAATGTTTTTGTTATCTTTTCCGAAATCTCAAGGCTTAATTCTTATTTTCGAGACCTAAAACAGATGAATGCACCAACTATCAAAAAGACTACCTGTATTATACTAAAACCAGCCGAGTCAGGAAAAGTTTTATGTAAATAAATACCGTTCAAAGCTATAATCGCCCCTGTTATCAATAGAGGAAGAGATACTTGTTTTTTCTTCATCTCATTTTCCTTTTATCGTTAAACAACGAGAGTATTATCCTAATAAAAATAAACCCAAGATATATCCCAATGCCAAGCAGAAACCCTATAGAAATAAGTCGCATGATTAACATTCGCATTCCTCTCTCGCTATGATTTTCTTGATTTTAGCTTTTTTGAAACTCAGGGGTGCTTGGGTATTTGCCCTTGTTTTTTCTTGTTTGCTTCGTTTTTTGCTATATCTACTTGTTTGTTGTGTTTATCCTTATCTTTCTTGCCTTTATCACCCACTTGCTCCTCCTTTGTTATGTTTTCCGAAATCTCAAAGCTATTTATTACAAGAATCTGGCTTGCATAGAGGGCAATATTTCTCTTGTAGCCCCTTAATCATATTCCCTGAAATGTGAAAAAATATAATCAATAATGCTATTTTTGCACACACCCCCCAATTTAGTAACACTAACAATTCCATAATTACCTCCTTTATGTTATGTTTGCCAAAATATCAAGGCTTCTTCTTTTTGTGTTTGTTTGCGAACTTAAAAATTGTTACTATAATAGCAATAGGGGTTATAAGAAGACAGATAAGTAATATCCCTACAACTATTTTAAACGTAGTTTCATCCATTCTTGCACCCCCGTTATTTCCGAAATCTCCTTTAACCTAATCAGATTAGAATAATCAGATTAACCTGGTTATTAACTATAAATAATGAAGAGCGTGACTACGATTATAAGAAAGACGGTTATTGCGATAACAGCAAAGTATTTATGCCTTATGATCTCTTTTATCATCTCATTCTCCTTTCAAGGGTGGCGTGTAATCCTAAATCCCAAGACTACACTACCATCAGTTAAATATTATGAATAAGATAGTCACGGTTATAAGGACCAGGACTATCGCAAAATGGAAGAAATATTTATGCCTTATTATCTGTTCGAACATCTCATTTCTCCGATGTTGGGATCCGGAATCTCAAGGCCCATTCGCTACATCTGCTCTTCGGGTATTTCCGGGTCTCCGGTTATGTATTGGGGCGGATTAGACTCAGGCAGAGAATCCTCGTGAGCTTTATCTTCCATTTTTACCATCGGCTGGCCGCAGCAGACAAGTTCTCCGCCGCCGACTTTTGTCACTACCACTTCGTTGCCGCAGACATTACAATGATATTTCTCTCCGACCTTTTTAACATTCATCCCGCACCTCCGCTATTCCATACTTACCATAAAGCTAGTTTAGGCTAGTCTAATCTGATTATTCTAATCTGATTATTCTAATCTGATTAGATCTTTTGCTGGAACTATTCGGCGTCTTCGTCGACGTCCGCTCTGTCTGCGCCAGTATCAGGAGAATCGTATGGAGCCGAGTAAGGAATAAGCGGCTCATCCGCTTCCGTCGCTTCGCTTGACCCCGGTCCTTCAGCCGATTTACCAGAACCACCGCCGCATCCCTGCGCAAGAGCATTTTGGCAAATAACAAGAGCGGCAATAAATATCAGTCCCACCAGCAACTTCGCCACCTTCTTCATCTTTTCTCTCCTTTGTTGGTACTTTTATACTCGATTTTTATTTTCTATCATATCGGGCCTGGTACATATCCTGCTCCGAAGGTATCCCTCCCCATCCCTTAGTCGAGGATATGGGCTCGTATTTAGCGTCGACCAATTTTTTCTCGACTTTGCCCGAGAGCTTATTCACCAGAACCTTCTCATTGCCGACCCTGACTTCTTTGTATATAAGCCTATCCAGTATATTCAGCGCGTATGAAGGCGTGGTAAATACAACTAACGCCAATAGCAACAAAACGGCCTTTCTCATCCGGCACCTCCGTGATCTTTCCATAATACGTAAAGCGTTAAATTATCTTCTTGGCGGATTTTCCTGGGCATCATATACCGCCTGGAACTGTCTTTTAAGCTCTTTCGAAAGAGGGACGCTCTGGCCGTTGCTAAGTACGGATTCAACCCGTCCGGTCAGACGGTTTACCGATACGGTTACGCCGTTGTTATTACGCAGGACGACCTGTTTGCATAGCACCTTATCGATTATATTCGCCGCATAGGACGACGCGGCGACGGCCAAAATTAGCGATAAAATAATAACGATCTTTTTTGGGGAAGGTTTTTTCATCATGTCATCACCATCTAATTATACTATTCACCCATAACCTGGACTACCACCTCGCGGTCGCGTGGCCTGTTATCGAATTCCGCCAGCACAACCTGCTGCCATGTTCCGAGGGAGAGCTTCCCGGACTCAAAAGGCACTACGATCGACGGGCCGAATAGGGCGGCCCTCAGGTGGCTGAATCCGTTCGCGTCACCCCATGTCTCGTCATGACTATAGTGCTTATTTGACGGCACAAGCTTCTCGCACAGTTCCCGCACATCCTTTATCATGCCCGGTTCGTACTCAAATGTCGTTATGGCGGCGGTTGAGCCCACGACAAATACGGTGACATTTCCCTTCTTGAGTCCGGAGCCGCTTAAGGCGCCGGCGACCTTACCCGTTATATCCACCAGGTCTGTGGCTCCTTTGGTGTGCAGTCTTATCTTTTCATTTATGATCTTCAATGTGCGCCGTCACCCACTTTTTTTAAATTTGTCTTTTGTCGCGCCGCAAGTAGGGCATCTCCAAGTGTCGGGCAGAGCTTCAAACGGCGTATCAGGACTTATGCCCTGCGAAGCGTCTCCGTCTCGGAGAATATATATGTAAGAGCAGCGGGTACATCTATACTCACAGGCTATATTCTCTGTCATTCTCGCGCTTTTGTTTTGTTTTTCATGATCTCAAAACTACTTCTTAATCCAAATATTGTAAATCGGTCTTGCCATACAAGCTACCATAAGTATTATGAGAATGGGGTAGCTTATATCAAGTAATTGCGGAAAGAATTTGACGATGATGATAGTTGCAAATAAGACCGACCATTTAACTAATGCTATATCCCAAAACGTCAATCTCTTTAATCTTTCATTCATATACTTAATCACTTCTCGCCTCCTATATGTTTTTGCGAAACCTCAAAATGCTCATCCTGAAAAGCGCTTGTTACTTTTTGGTCCTGTCGAGCAGGGAATGCAGAACGTTATCAAGAAAAGTAGGATCGCCCGGCAGGTCAACATGGTCCTGAGCGAGGAATATCTCATATGCGGACGGGAACTCCTCTTCTCTTCCTTTTTTGATATGTCTGCCAAGAAGGCTCCTGCGGGTAACAGTATTATCGCCCGGCGCAAGGGCCAAATCATTTATGGTGTCGTCGTGGGGGTTGAAACGCGTTCTCCAGCCCGAATCCGTCTTCTGCAGGAGCGCCTTGTCGGATGTTGGGTTCGCATCGGAACCGAGCAATATATATGTGACATGTTTGACCTCGTCTTCGAGAGAGCCTTTCCACAGAGCCTCCTGGAAAGCGGCCGCCCTTTTTAATACCGCGGCAAGGAACTTACGCTGCCTGGCTCTTAGCTCACTGTCGGTCGTGGAACTTCCGAATACTGACCAGCCGTATTTTTCCCAACTAACCGGGTCGTAGAGGCTTACGTCAAGATCTATTCCCATAGCGTCTATAAAGGCGGCTTTGCCATAAAAGGGCATCAATTCATAAGCGGACGGCATGCTAAACGTTATCTCTTTTGTCACATTGCCTATGCCGGGAACATTCAGGCCTTTATGTAGAGAGCTAAACGATTGTAGGGAGCCATAATTTGGCGTCCCCATCATGATTATCTTATTGATGTTCTTAGCTCCCGCGTATGTCGGCTCCGGGATAGGGTTGCGGTCCAGCACATCCTCGGTACCATACTTCGCGTAGTACCTTGCTATGAGGCCGCCCGCGGAATGGCAGACGATATCGAACTTCAGGTCCTGTATCCCTTTTTCACGCTTTATCCCGTCTATGAGCTCGCCCAGCTTACGGGCCCCTTCAACTAGATCGCGCCTCCAATCATATGATAGCGAAAAAGCCGTTTTACCCATTTCATAACCGGCGGCCTTTAGAGCTATACGCTTGGTTCTGCCGTAAATATCTTTTTCGATAATGCCCGGTATTACCGAAAATTCAGTAATAGTCTTTGCGGGCACAACCTGGTCCCTGTTCTCAGACATTTCAATACTGTCTATGGGGAGTTCGAGCTCCCAGATTAGTCCCTTGGGAACCCTGCCCCATATCACTTTGCCGGTATCACCCTCTTCGAGGACGGTGCCAAAAATACCTGGTATAAATATAAGCGGATGAATCTTCGGCTTAGCCTTTTCGTCCGCATATATCTTTATTATGGTATCTTCCGTTATCCTGGGCCCGATCATGGCGCAGCCGGATGCCGATAAAAAACAAACTATACACGCTAATACCGCAATAAGTCTTTTTATGATACGGCCCTCCGAAGACTTGGTTTTCCGTAGATCTCGATCATTTTATCGAGTATCTCGGGCATCAGTATGTCGCGCCCGTTCTTATCGGCGTAGTCTCTTATGAACCTATTTATATCCGTCATATTAACATCGTCAAGGGTAACATTTTTTGAATCGCAGTATTCGCTTATGAATGTTATCGCGAGAGGGAGAGGAAGTAATAGATACTCCGCGTAAGTTATATCGAAGCTGCCTACGATTGGATACGCCATTAAGGGCGCGGCAATGATAAGGATAAACAATAGAGCCAGGAATTTCATAAGGATATTATATCACAAAAAATGAGATAACAAAACGAGAGGCTCTTGTTCTAAGGGGCAGGTCGGTTAGAAAAAATTACTGACCGGCTCTCCCGGATTTACCCTTTTGGGTAGAAGTATCTTTGGCTGCAGGCCCGTCCATATTGACCGCGTGGATCACCTGATCGAGCCACTCTATCTGCGAAGAACTATTACCGGATCTATTTGTAAGGCTTGCCTTGGCGGCTTTGGCCGCGTCCTGGGCGCTATTAACGCTTCTTTGGGCGAAAACGTTGCCGCAGAGAAGAGACCCCGCCGCAAATACAAGAGACACTGAAATTACAATCGCTTTTTTCATAAGAACCCTCCTGTCATCCGCATCTCTTTTGGCTATTACTGCTTCATCCCTTTCAGGTACTTATAGTAATCGGCGTCGGTCGTCAATATGATAGTGGAATTCTCGTCGATAGTAGTTCTATACGTGTCGAGCGTCTTTACAAACGAGTAGAAGAGCGGATCTTTTGTATAGGCGTCGGCATATATACCGATGGCTTCCGCGTCCGCCTTTCCCATGAGTATCTGAGCCTGGCGGTAAGCTTCAGAGGTTATCAGTTTCAACTCCTTAGCGGTCTGGCCTTCGATCTCGGCGGATTTACCATGGCCTTCCGACCGGTATTTTTCGGCCGCCCGTTTCCTCTCGGCGATCATCCTGTCATACACCTTATTACGCACATCTTCGACGTAGTTAATGCGTTTGATACGCACATCCGCGATCTCGATGCCGTATTGGGGCGCAAGCACCCTCGCTTTGTCAAGAATCGCTCGCGTCAGCTGCTGCCTGCCCACATCGATACGTTCAAGCGCCTCGTCGGAAAAGATTATATCTTCGCCTTCTTCCGGCTTAGTTTCCAGAATACGGTTCGTGTTCCTCACCGCCTCGACCAAAAGATGGCTCGTAACGGCATCCCTGGTGGCTGAATTTATGATATCGTCAAGCCGGCTGTGCGCGCCTGTTTCGTTACCTACCGACTGCAAAAACTTGAGCGGATCGATTATCTTCCAGCGGGCGATCGTATCCACCCATATATACTTTTTATCCTTGGTAGGTATCTGGTTGGGGTCGCCGTCCCAGTCAAGAAGGCGTTTCTCAAAATAATGGACTTCCTGTATAAACGGGACCTTAAGATGCAGGCCCGTTGATGTTATCGGCTCACCCACGGGCTTGCCGAATTGCGTGATGACGACCTGCTTGGTCTCGTCTACAATGTAGAGTGCGCCGCTCAAGAAGGCGGCCATTATCAAAATAATTACAACGACAAATGATCCGACAATGGTTCCTGCGAGTCCTTCTTTCATTCTCCGGCTCCTTTCTCACCTATCCTCAAGAGTGGCAGAATCGATGATTGTTTCGGATCTATTATGTACTTATGTTGTGATTTCGGCAAGACTTCGCTCAACGTCTCCAGGTAGAGCCTCTTCTGTGTTATCTCCGGGTATTTTTTATACTCGGTGAGGGTAACGGTGAATTTATCGGACTCTCCCTTGGCGCGATTTATCTTATCTAGCGCGTATCCCTCCGCCTCACGTATCGTCTTTTCCGCAGTGCCCTTGGCTTTGGGTATAACCTTATTGTATGCTTCCCATGCCTGGTTGATCATCTTCTCTCTCTCCTGCTTTGCCTCATTTACTTCGTTGAAGGCCGGCTTAACCGTCTCCGGAGGATTAACGTCGAGCAATTTAACTGTCACTATCTGAATACCCGTGTTGTACTCATCCAGGATCCTCTGCATCTCCAGCTGGCCCAGATGGTCTATCTCTTCTCTCTTGGTCGTCAGTACTTCATCCACGGTGTAGTCGCCAACAAAACGCCTCATAACGACTTCGGATATGTCGCGTATCGTATCTATGGGATCGCGGATGGCGAAGAGCGTCTTGACCGGGTCTTTTATCCTGAACTGCACTATCCAGCGCACGTCGAGTATATTAAGGTCCCCTGTGAGCATCAATGTTTCGTCGGGATACTGGTGGGAGGAGTAACGCGTTTTTACTCCAGGCAATATCGTCCTCATCCCGAACTCTTCCTTAAATACCTTCTCCACTTTCACCGGCGTAACCTTATCGATACCTAGCGGTATCTTCGCGTGCAGCCCGGGAGAGCTGAGGCCTATATATTTGCCAAACCGCTGAAGCACGCCCACCTCGTCCGGCCCGATAGAATAGATGAGCCCCTTCAGACCCATTATAATAAATAATGCCAGAATCACCAGCGGCGCTAATTTCCAATAATCGTTGAACTTTTTTTTGCCTACATTTATTATCTCTTCCGGCGTGGGAACCTCTTTCCATTCCATACATAACCTCCTTTAAAATAAAAAACCATCTGATATTTTATCAGATGGCGGCCCGGCCATCGTACTCCCCTCCGGATATCTCTATCCGGACCCGATGAAAATTGATTGAATTTCTGCTGCTTTGATTATAGCAGTAAAGCGCCAAAAGGCAAGATGTTATTTATTATTTGCCTCTTTTGAGGCGCGGCTTATTTCTTAGCGGACTTTGCCTGAATAAGCTTATCGTAAAAATCGGGGTCTCTATTCTTGATTATCTCCAGTACCCGGGGAGAATAATATATGTCCTTTTTAAATAACAGTTGGGAACCGTGAACTTTTATCGAACCATCTTCGTTCAAGAGCTCCTTTCCTGTCGCAGTTAAACTTTGCTTAAAACTTAAAGGGGTATCCGCTCTCCCGCGTTGAATGCCATGTTCGCCCGGTCGGCATCGTCCGCGCTCTCAGTCTCTTCGCTACTTATCTCGGAATCGAGGCCTTGATCCTCCTGGGATGCGTATTGATCGACCGCGTTATCAGCGTTATCGTCCTGGCAATACCCCGCGATGGATAACCCGGCGACATAGATAAAGACCGCTATCGTTATAAAGATCTTTCTCATATCTTCTCTCCTTGTCCTCTCTTTTTTTTGCGTTACATCTCCTGAGATCTCACGGGACGCCCCGCGGCAGAATAGCCCGTGGGCTTGTTGGCGGGCTTGAAGCCGGTATTATTTATTGGTCCTACCGAATGTAGCATGAACTAAAGTATGTTCTATCTCTCCTACTTTTTGATAAAGGCTGCTTATATAAAACGTCATGCTGACGATCCATATTACACCGGTGATGATCAATAGATTTATGTATATGGGCTTGATCGGCTTCATATTATTACTCCTTTCCTGTTTTTAAACGTTATTTTCTTTTTAATCTCAGGCACCCCTTTTTGAAGGGCATTATTCCACTACTCCTCTATAGAAATTGACGGTGGCCTTTTTTATACCCGAGCAATAATTCCATTTTTCCCGTTCGGCGTTTCCTTTGACATCGCGCTCTTTGCTGTCGGGGGTGCCATAGACTTCGATAACGTCGCTCTCGGTCATCCCTTTGACTATCTTACCGCTCTCTTTAGCGGCCCTTATGGCGTCAACCGAGCCGGTACGACCTTTTCCTTTTGACGCGGCAGCGATCTCTCTTTTATCGCGCTCCTCGTAGTACTCCTTGAGCCTGGCCTCCCTCTCCTTTTCGAAAAGGATCGCCTTCCTTGCCGCTTCCGGAGCGCCCGCCAATTCATCCTCAACAGCTTTTATATCGTCGGCCGTCGTTTTTCTTATATTCCTGATCTGTCTTCTCGGGACGGAGATCTCGACGGTCCCGGCCGCGTTTCGTATAAGAACGTAGCCCGGCGCCTCTTTCAATATCTTGCCCATCATATTATTCCCGCTCTTCATCTCGATGACGTCGGTTATATAATCCGGGGATGTCAGTTTCTTCTTTTCGGCAAGTTTCGGCCTGTATATAACAAGATAATAGCCGGCAAGAAGGGCTACGATAAGACCTCCTATAATAACGATACCGGATATCTTCTTCATCCCGTCTCTCCTTAAAATAAAAAAGCAACCCCTTCCGGGAGTTGCCATTTCTTATATTTTTATACCTACATCCACAAATACCCCTCCGTGGCTTATGGATAAATGATACCACTTTGTTGCAGGCAGGTCAAATTTAAAAGACTGTGCCTGCTTGCGGGGAAGATCCTACTTTTAAAAAATACCCTTTCAGATATTCTGTCTGTGGTATAGATCTTACTATCGGGTGATCTTTATCCTGGTGGCATCTCTTCAATACAGCCAGGTTCTTGCCTGACTCGGCGGCCGAGGCTTTTATGACGTCGGAGAATATATCGTTGGACATGTTGTAAGAGCACGAGAACGTACAGAGCGTCCCGCCTTCGCTTAATGATCTCATGGCGAGCGTATTCAGCTCTTTGTAGCCTTTGGCCGCGCTTATCACGGACTTCTTCTCTTTAACAAATGAAGGCGGATCGAGCACTATGATGTCAAATTTTTCTCCTGAAACAGGGATATCATTTAATATATCAAAGACATCTCCCTCTCTCCACTCTATCTTATCCGATACTCCGTTAAGCGCCGCGTTCTTGCCCGCCAGGGCGAGCCATTCTGGTTTTATATCCACGCCTACCACGGTCTTGGCGCCGCCAAGCGCGGCATTGACGGAAAAACCTCCCGTATAACAGAATAGATCCAGCACCGTTTTGCCGCGGGAGATCTCTTTTAAGGCGGCTCTTGACCTGCGCTGGTCCAGATAGAAGCCAGTCTTGTGGCCGTTCGCTATGTCTACTATGAACTTTGCGGCGCCTTCATGGATCTCGACGTTAGTTTCTCCGTCGTAGAGCCACCATTTCTTTATGGTTTTAAGGCCCTCTATCTTCCTGAAAGGCGAATCGCTCTTCTCGTATATGAACTCAGGGCAAACAGTATCCGCCAGGGCCTTTAGGACGCCCTCCTTCATCCGCTCCATGCCGAGGGTCGAGACCTGGAAGACGATAGTATCTTTATACTGGTCCACGATCAGCCCGGGCAGGCCATCCGCTTCGCTGAATACAAGCCGCCTGGCATCGGTAAGCCCGGATAAGAAACTTCTTCTAGCCACAGCATCCTCTACCCTCTTCTGCAGAAAAGCCGCGTCTATAGGCTCATCTTTGAACGTGAGCAGCCGGATGGTTATCTCCGAGGCGGGATTGTAGTAACCCCGGCCAACAAACTCACCCTGACCGTTGACTATGGTCACTATGTCGCCTGCCTTGATGCCCGCAGGGGTCTTCAGGGCCTGTCCCCTGAATATCCAGGGGTGGCCGGGCTTCAGCTTGCCTTTTTTGCCGGTCCTTAAGGTGATGATCTTGTTTTGCATAGTGTGGGGAGTAATGAAGTGTTAGAAAAAAGTGGTGCCGAGGGGCAGATATAAACGGCCTATCGCTTGCCATCCTGCCCCGAGGTCCCCAGAAAAGGTGGTGCCGAGGGGCAGAATCGGACTGCCCACGCCCGCGTTTTCAGCGCGGCGCTCTACCACTGAGCTACCTCGGCACGTTCAAATAAATTTATGTGAAAAATAAGTTAACACGAAATATTAGCTTAGTCAAGGCTATTCTCCCGCCTGAGACCGTCTATAGGCCTGTCGGCGGGACCCCGCCGCAAGTCGGTTAGATGGTCACGGGCGGGGATATGCGGTGCCCTTGAGCTTCTCGACGTAGTGCTCGGCGCTGACAGCGGCCGTAGCGCCCTCACCGGCAGCCGTGACTATCTGCCTCAAAGACTTCTTCCTTACATCCCCGCACGCGAATATCCCGTCAACCGATGCGCGCATATCTTCATCGGATACTATATAGCCCTTTTCATCAAGCTTGAGCAGCCCTTTAAATATGCCCGAATTGGGCGATACCCCTATAAGCACGAATACCCCGTCCGCCTTAATGGTCTTCTCCTCGTTTGTAGAGACGTTCTTCACCTTTATCCCCTCAACTTTGGCATTGCCGGTTACCTCGGTGACGACCGACTTCAGGCAGAGCTCTATCTTCTTATTATTAAACGCCCTCTCCTGTATTATTTGGGTGGCTCTCAGCTTGTCCCGTCTGTGAACCACCGTCACCTTATTGGCGAAACGCGTCAGGAATATCGCGTCCCCCAAAGCGGTATCGCCGCCGCCCACAACGACTATATCTTTATTCTTGAAGAGCGGGCCGTCGCAGGTCGCGCAGTAAGAGACGCCTCTTCCCTTCAGCTTATCCTCGCCCGGAACGCCAAGGGCGTTCCAAATCGCACCGGTACATATTATGAGGGAGAGGGCCTTGAAGGTATCGCCTTCGGCCGTCTCAATAACAAAGGGATCTTTTTCGTTCTTCTTTAATACTATCTTGTTCACATCGCGGTTCGATATTTCAAGGCCGACGGCTTCGGCCTGTTTAAGCATCAGATCGGCAAGCTTCTGCCCTCCGGTGCCCTGCGGAAACCCCGGAAAGTTCTCTATCACGTCGGCCATCAGAACCTGCCCGCCCGGGACCATCTTTTCCAATAGGAGCGTCTTCATCCTGGCGCGCGCAGAGTATATTCCCGCGGTGAGCCCGGCCGGCCCCCCGCCTATTATTATTATATCTTTGACGTCGCTCATTATCTCCTCACCTCCTGGCTGTGGCAATTAATATCGCCGTGCCCGCTACGAAGAAAGTAATATTCGGTAAAGATACCCCCATCCAGGGCGGGAGGACTCCTTCAAGTGCCAGCGCTATACCGCCCAGGAATACACCCCAATATATCGCGAATAGTATTAGGCTTATCCCGAAACCTATCGACTTCTCGCTCCTGTGCGCCCTTATACCTAAAGGGATGCCTATGAGTATAAGGACGAACGAAGCTATCGACATATTGATCTTCTTGTAGATCTCCACAAATATCGGCGTCGGGTCTATCTTCTGCAAAACCGATCTTGCAACCTCGGCGCGCAGCTCCTTCATCGTCATCTCTCTCGTCTTCTTCTCCACCTTCTCCTTCTTCATTATCTTTGAGAGGTCCACCGTCATGTAGTAGGTCTTGAAATTCAGTTTGTAGAAGTTCTCCGGATCGGTCGGCGCGGGCTCTTCGCTGGTGCCGTTGAAGAGCTTCAACTCGAGAATATTCTTCTCAGGGATGGTATTGATCTCGCCCGACTCCGCTATTATCGTCCTGGTGGGCTTGCCTTCCTGCGGCTGGTATATCCTGATATTTTTGAACTTATTGCCCTTCACCTCGTAGATGAATATCACGTAATTCTCGAAACCTCTTATGAATGTCCCGGCCTCCAGATACGCAACCGGGTTTTTTATACCTATCTCCTTCACGATGCGCCTTGAGGCATAAGAGGCGTTGGATGATATCTGGTCGTTCAGTATGAACGTCGAGGCGCTTATTAACGCGCCCAGCATCAGCACCGGAAACGCTATACGGTACAGGCTTACGCCACTGGCCCTCATGGCCGTCAGCTCCCCGTCGCTCGAGAAGCGCCCGAAGGTGAGTATCACGGATGTGAGCGACGCCATGGGAAATGTGAAGCTTAAGAGCCACGGCACCATGAAGAAGAGGAGCTTGAATACTGCTATTATGCTTACACCCTTATTTATGACTAGATTGGCTATCTGAATGATATTGCCTATGAGAAAAGCGAACGTGAAGACGACCAGCGAGATCAGGAACGAGTGGAGGAACTCCTTCAGTATGTAGTTTCTTAATATACGCATCGATCTTGGGGTTAAAAAACTTTGTCCTTCACGGAATAGAAAAGCTCTTTCCACATATAGTATGTGAAATATTCCCATAGCGGAGGAAATACCTTGCGGACTTCATAATCTACATAGTTGCCGTAGACACGCACTACCACGTAGTTGAGATACCCTCCGTCTGACTCGGGTATCTGGATAAACATACCGGCGCCACCCGAAGTAACATAGCGCACGCCGCCGTAAGCTCCCTCCTGGAACATATGCTCATGGCCGGCGAATACTATATCGACGTTATAATCCTCGCACATCTTCATGAAGCGGTACGACCATTTGCCAAGCTCGGGGCGGAACCATGACTGCTGGTACGGTGAGAACGGCTGTTTATGCATGAAGATGAACCTGTTCTTATAGCCTTGGGACTTCTCGAGCTCCTCCTCAAGCCACTCGCACTGCTCTTCGTTAAGATCGGTGATCTTGTTATCCAGTACGATGAAGTACGAGTTGCGGTTTGTGAACGAGAACTCTCTTCTGCCAAGATATTGCTTGAATAGGTGTTCGCCGTGCCGGTCATCGTCATGATTGCCCATCACGCTTATAACCGGGAACTTTATCCTCGAACGGAGCCTGTTGTATATATTATAATCCCACCTCGTTCCCTTTATAAAGGCTATATCGCCCAGATTCACCGCAAAGTCTATCTTAAACTTTTTGAACCTGTCTTCCCTGTTCATGCGGCGGATTATCTTTAAGAAGGCGCTGTCGTCGAATATGAATCCGGCGTGATTGTCGCCAAAGGCTATGAAAGAGAAGGCATCGCCCTTATTTGCCTTTAGATTCTCAACGATCTGGTCGTTTGTAGGCAGAGTCGGATCCTTGGCCAGATATAAGGATATAGCCGGCAGAATGGAGTAGACTGAGGCCGCCAGGACCATTATGGCTATTATCTTTATTAATCGTCTCATTCGGGTAATCTTATCATATTTTGGTGACAAAGTCCATTAAAGCGAAACGGCGCGCATCTGTTAAGATACACGCCGTTAGGCACTAACCGAATCTTGATCGAGCTACTTTATCTTCTGTATCGACTTTACTTCTTCTTTGCCGCCTTTATTGACCTTTTCGATCCTTACGGAATCTCCGATCTTCAGCTGGTTGAGAGTGATGACTCTCGTCGCGGCATCAAGAACGGTGACACCCGCGCTTACCGTGAATGAAAGCGGGTTACCATCCGGGCCGACTACCTTCATATTATTGGCATCGAGTCCCTTGGTAGGATCCGCATACTCCAGCGACGCAACTTTGCCCACAAAAGTCTTCAGCTCTTTCGTGCTCTTGGCTGCCTGGCTTGCCGGAGCGGCAAGAACGAGCGACGTTACAAATGTTAAGGCTATTAGAACGATTAGAATCTTCTTCATCGTATTAGCCTCCTTTCTTTATCAAGCGGTATTCTACACTAAAACTGACTTTTTGACAAGTAAATTAGAAGGGACTTTTTCTTTTGGCGGACCAAAAGAAAGACGGCAGATTTTTTTATAAAACCTGCCGCCTTTAATCTATATAGGGCAAAGACTACTGTACGGCTATTGCCTTTGCTTCTCCTTTTGTCTTGCCGGCCTTCACTTTGACGGTCTCGCCAGCTTTAAGCTGATTAAGAGTGACCACGTTTAAGGAAGCGTCCAATATCATCGCTGTTGAGTTTACCGTGTAGGAGACGGGGTTACCCATATCATCGGCGACTTTTACGGTGCCGTCCATGACACCTTTAGCCGGATCGGCAACTGTAACAGAGACGATCTTGCCTACAAATGCGCCCACGCTCTCTACCCCTTTGGCGATCTCCTTAGCCGGAGACGGAGCCCCTTTGCTAGCGCCCTGTGCAAAAGATACCGAGGAGACTAACATAAGAGCAAGCACCACTAATAATAACTTCTTCATTTGTTAAACACCTCCTTTCATCTGAAATTTATAATATCGGCATTATACCACAAATACTGGCGGAGAGGGAGAGACACTTTACCAATTAAGCACAAAATGTGCCTCTCACCACCAAAACCACCACCAATGTATCCTTTTGTTAAACTAGATGTTATCACTAAAGCGTCGTCTTTTCAAGAATATTTGCCCTGCCTTCGACGGTGCTATGGCTATAGTATGCCGTCATAACCTTTACATCCTTGAGGCCGGATATAGCCATGACGTCAATCAAGGGTAAATTATTTTTACCACACTCTGTAAAGAACCTATGCCTAAAGTAGTGAGGTGTGATCTCAGCCCCTGTAATCTTCAGGCTGAATTCCTTTAGATAGTTGCGTATGCGAGTCTGGCTACACTTCTTACCGTACCTGTTCAGAAACAGCCAAGAAGCCTTGTGTTTGCAGGATTTATAATATTTTGAATATGTTGAGGTTATTATGCGGCTTGCTTGATATTATTCGTAATAAGATCGTTTGCTTTTCTACGCTCATTATAATCTTCTATTTTTGCGACTGGTAGAATAAAGGATACAGTCTTTATGAATGTATCAATATCAGTTATGGCCAATTGCTCTGGGGATAGTTTATTATTTCCTGCAAGGAAAGCGAATACGCTTCTGAGTTTCTCTATATCACCGGAATCCAATGCTCTCAAGGCCAGCATGATACCTTCAATCTGCATAAGATTAAAATCAGCCTCTTTACATGGTTCAAAGGCAAGGGCTTTTACTCCAAGGTTCTTCCCGAGGATCGTGCTAACAAGTCCTTTATTCGGGCAGGCAACATCGAACCGGACATCGGCGTAGCCTAAAGCTCTGTACTCATCCCGTTTTCTTTGTATTAGACTTTGAAGATCCTTGATATATTCATCAGGATTACCCGCATTGGCACTTGATAGACAGACTATCCTTTCAATGTGCTTATTTTCCTTCTCTATGGCCTGTTCAAGCTCTACTTTCAGAATATTACGCTGTTCGACTGGGATTATCGAATCTGTGATGATATGGCATAGTATAGTCTTATCCTGGATAGTCGGCATATATTCTGGCTTAAGGTTTTCGGTGTGGATTCTATCGACTTCGGCTACTGCTGCTTCAGCGGCAGTCGCCTGCGAAATAGTAGGTTTTGCCTGTATAAGATATGCCCAGGAACGACGGTCGCCTATCACCATTCTTTTCTTGAGCATGGTCTCGTAACCGGTTATTTGTATTATATATTTAGCTCTGTCCAACAATCTTTCGTCGCCACGTACGCCACACATGAAATACCAGAAAGGCTTAAATTTAGAAAGCAAATAATGGTGCCAATTATGATAATATCCATCTTCAAGTATATATGACTCGTCGGCGGCTGAAATGTTTGCTACTATGACATCGAGCTTTTCAGCTATAGTAAGTCGTTGAAAATATTGAGCGGTAATATCTATATTGGTTATATCATTGTCATCCAAATAGCTGCGCGATTCATTCGCAAGATTTGGGTCTGCTTCTATGGCTAAGACTTTTTTCGCCCCGAGTCTGGCCGCAACGATTGCCAGTATAGCATCCCTGCCGCTTCCGGCATCCATAACAACCCTGTCTTTAATAAGATGCGAATATGCCTGCATGAAAAGTATCGTAAGTAACGCATGATAACGATATTCAAAATATGCGCGGCCATTTGCATGCGTAAGGTAGCATATGATCACCCGGTCTTTATACTTTTCGAGCTGTGACTTCTTCTTTTCCCATTCTTTCTTATCAACAAAAATAAGATTTCCTGCTAGGACGAAGTTATTACCGTGGATCGTCAGGAATGTCTTGCCGGCAATTTCATCCCTTCTTTCCAAATATTTATCTTCAGGCCAAATACTTTTTACAAGCGTTTCCGGAGACGGTGCTTCTGGCGCAACTCCATCGGCCTTCGCTTCTTCGGTGACGGGCGGTGCAGGAGTTATTGCCCACAACATTTTAGGAAAAGCTTGCATGCCTTGTGGGGTATTTTCATGCACCGTTGTAATGCCCTCTCTATCAACTTCTACCTTGCCAATTTCATACCGTGCTCGCCAGGTATTTTTGGATAGATCTATTACGGCTTCAATGCCAACCGATGCCATATCAAGCATTATCATATTCAAGGTCATTTCTAATGCTTGTTCATCGGCTTTGAACCCGTCAATATAGATCTCTATTTCTTGCAATGACTCCTGTTTCAAAATGTTCCCGATAGTTTTTGCATTTTTTAATATATAACTAGGCACAAGATGCGAAAGAATAAATACTTCTTTTCCATTTTTCTTTTTTCCATGTACAATAAGAGCGGAACAGCCGGCCAGCCCTTTTGTAAAAAGCTTTTCTGTGCCATGCAATTCAACTATTGCCAAGTCTTCTTCGGCAACCATCACTGCATCGCCAGAAATAGACTCTTCGGGATACTCGTCTGGGGTTTCTAAATCTAGGTTATAAATTCTTATCCTTGATGCAATACCTTGATTTTCCGCGGCGGGCGGTTGCACGAGCGGCAGCCGTATCGTGAATGTCGTGCCCTTGCCGAGTTCGGATTGGACAGAGATTGTACCTCCGGCATCCTTTATGGCGTACCAAGCCTCAGTTGTATCTAGGCCGGTACCTCCTTTTGTCTGTGAAATATTCAGATTAAATAAGCGCGGTCGCTGCGTGACCGGATCGATGGCAAGCAATTCGGGAGGGATCCCTTTACCATTATCAGCAATAACTATTCTCACCGCATCTCCTTCTTGAACTAAACTAATAACAACCTTCCCGCTTTCATCTTTTTTATGTCTCTCTACTATGGCTTCCTTACCATTTTCTATGATATTGTATATTGCATTGGCAATAGAAAGAATGTTGCCTTTTACGAGGGTTTGTGGAGGTAGATGCGCTTCTATCTTTACAACTCGCGGCCACCATGGCTCTCTGCTAAGACCATTTTCTTCGTATGCTTTATGAATAGCATCACTCAATAACACTGTTTCATTACATTTTATAACGGTAGCAAGTTCAAGACGACTCTGAAGGCTATTTGCAATTCTATCTAATTCTTTTTGTAATTCCGCCAATTTTTCGCTTTCGGCATATTCTTCAGCGAACGAAGTATGGAGTTTTTTTGCATCGCTTTGTTTCTCCCTAATAATTTCTATGAGTTGTTGTAATTCTATAATATCTGCGCTGGCTTCTTCGAGATTCGGAAGGTTACTGGATTTGTAATTATCTCCCCGACTTATAAACCTTGCTATTCTATCTTTATAATCTTGTGTAAACTTCATCCAAGATTCGTACTGAGGTTCTGGTAAATCTTTCTTAAGGAAAAAAACTATTGCGGGCAAGCCTCCTCTTATAACCAGTATCTTCGACAGACCATGCTTCATGCTCCTTATTGCCACTTCTACGCGTTCAATGTTTTCCCGCGTCATATTGGATATGTCATTTGGGGGCACCCTATCCTTCGCCGCTTTCGCCTGCGTTTCTTTTACAAGATCGTCGAATTCGGGTGGCGTGGCGGAAAAATGCGCTTCTTTGCCAGGTGGCAACCTCCCGCTTGGCGGGAATTTGATTTGCTCGGGCTGGCTGACGGCAGACTGACCGCTTGAGGTCTTTTTTGCAACGAGTGAACCCATTATGAATCGCTGACCTGTCTCAGCCGACCATTTGGAATCATTGACGGGTCTTATCCATGACTCTGAGTGAACTTTTTCAAAAGCGGGTTTTCCGTTTTTATAATGAATGAGTTTAAAGGGTAGATCTTCCAAGATATCATATTTTTGTGATCCCATTTTTCTCGTACCATGTTTCTTATCCGGCTGTTCCATGTCCTTGGTATCGATAAATAAAAATATACCTCCCGGCGTCAGCACCTCTGCCGCATTACACATAACCACATTGGCCAGGCCGACCTCGATCAAATCATTGTATTTTTCCCATTGGTCGTAAAATTTGATCCAATCGCTTTCCCATTGAAGAAATCCATCAAGCCACATTTCGATATACTGCTTTATCGAGCCGGTAAAATCTTGGAGTGCGGCACTAAATACAATAAATGTTACCTTTTCGTCTTCTTTCAGGAAAGCCTGCTTTTTGGGCATTGCATATTTGATTAAATTCGCAGGATGACTTATCTTTTGAAGAAACTTTTCTTCCTCTTTTGCCAGCGCTTCATGGACATTTTCTGATTTTTCGGCTCGCAGCATCATAGCGTCGATCTCTTCTGTTATATTATGCGTCACTAAAGACGCGTCGTCGATAACGATTTCAACTCGCTTAGCTTCTTCGGCTGAGATCGCCTTGCTATCTATAAGTTTTTTAATGGCAGGTTCCGTATAATCCTTTGCCAACTCAACCAAAATAATCCTATTATATTTAAATTCTCCACTAGGGAGTGTCTCTTTAAGCATTTCTGCTAAAGGCGTAATCATCAGGCTGCCCGATCCCAATACAACTGCTGTTCCAGATTCGCTTACAAAGGATGATGCTTTCATCGTTTCTTCCTTGGCGTGCTTAAAATGTTCCTGGAGTCCCCGACCTGCTTCTGTATCGGATCTAGCGAGCGCAGCCAATTCAGTTGTCGCATATTGGTTAGAAAAGTAAAGCGCTTCGCCTAGCGCTTCTATACCCCTCTTCTTGCCAGACCAGACATTTACTGCCCCGAATCCGTTCGCAAAATTGGTGTAGTTGGTCAGAAAGACCCTTCGCTGATGCTTGAATAAGATATAAGCAACCCTCATCAGAAAGTTAGCCCGCACATAATCATGCATACCTTGTAGATAGATGAAATGCGCAAGTCCGAAAATATGATCATGCGTTAAGCTGGATGGTCCGCCGAATGTCATTGCCAGATTGTCGCTTTTCTCTTTCGCCACAAAATAATTGTTAAAAGCTTCTTGCGCCTTTTCTGGTTTAAAGCAGGCAAAATAATAAGCACTTTGCAGAAGGTGGGCAAAAGATTCCATATTATCCCTAATCACAATATTGACATCCGGTTTTTCTTTGCGTATGTACTCTTCCGTAGGAATCCTTTTACCAGTCAAGCTCTCTACATCCTTCAATAATTTATCTAATCCGGTCATCTCCAATAAATTCCCGCTCATCACATTATGACGTTCTATTATCTGGTTTATAAATTCAGGCAGCTTGGGATCATTTAGAATAAACTTGGTTTCGTATGGAAGCTTTTCTATTGGTTCGTACCAGTCATGCGATTTTAGATAAGCGATATTTCTCTGCACTATCTCTTCGCGTTTTTGCGGATCCTGCTCAATTTCGAAACCGGTTTTTGGATAATTTTCCGTGCCTGCACTGGATGTGGGTGTTTGCGATGCATTTAGTGCTAAATTTGTAGCCCGCATTTCAGGTGGCAAGTATTCTTGTGCCGTGCTGACAGGTGATGTGGCTAGTGCGGCTGGTGAGGGCGATTTCACATCAAGATGTGCGGCTAGTTTATCCAAAAATGTTTTTACGGTGCGTACTGCCTTCCTATTTCTACTCGTTATAACAAAATGAGATTTTGTTTGAGGAGATCTGAAAGCTTGGAGCATATTATTTATGACGGGGAAATGAAGAAGCGTGCCGGAACCATCGACTCTACAATTTATCCCTACTACCATATATTTACCATCTTTAAAAACAAGCAATGGGGAACCGCTGTCTCCTCCTCTGGCTGTTGTTCCTGATCCATTATTTCCTACAGGCTCTTTTAGATCTACTTCGCCTGGCAGATGACATGGCCAAAATCTTGAATATCGAAGTATACCGCTAGTTACAATATCATTGCACGCACTTACGCGAGCTGCTATTGCTCTATCATAAGTTCCTGCTGCTATATCACCTATCGCTATATCAATAGGGACAAGTTGTAAATCCTGCAATCTTTTTTCATGCACTACCAGAACCGCAAGGTCTCCGGTAACGCCGCTATGACTATCACGGAATCGCAACGCTACCGAGGCTTCGATAGCTTTCCCGTTTGGTACATTATTTTTTAAAAGAACTTTTTTCCTATATCCTACGAGATGAGCGTTGGTCAAGAGGATATAATAATCTCCCTCTTTGGCAACTACAAAAGCATTTCCGCGATCTTCCCGTCTGGCTGTTATAACCGTAAAAATGCTTCTTGAAAATTCCCCGTTTCGCTTTGCTGCATTAACTTTTTCCGCAAGCGCCTTAAGACTAACCCTGTCATCTTCTGAAAAAATTATCCGGTCTTCGCCAAAAAAACCATTCTCATCCTGATTAAGCGGTAAAAATACCGGGGCAAGCTTAGTAAACCATACCCCTTCTAACCCCGGACAACTCAGATGCTCTACATCTGTCACATTATTAATCCCAAACTTTTTTAACTCTCCCAGGTCTTCAGGAGAAAGATTGGCATAGTCTTTAATAAATAGAACGTGCGCCCATTTCTTTTCGCTTTTTTCTTTAAATTGAAAAACGGCAACCGCATATTTTATGCCACTCGGTAAGTTGCCATATTCAATCTTGGGATATATTACCACCTCACCTTTCGGAAATCGTTTATTAAATCTTACGATATGGCTGTCTCTTAGCTGGCGATTTACGGCATCATCTCTTATTTCTCTGGCTAGATAAGCGGTGGTTAGAATATTGCGGAAACTTATTTCATTAGTATCGGAGAATGGTTTGAAGCGTGATTCTGCGGCAAGAGTGGATCTTGAGGGAGTGACACTAGCAGGTTGTGCCCAAGCTATATCATTAGCTATAAATAGGCACACCAAGACTATCACTATAGCTTTAGATATAACGCTATATCTCGATTTGCAATTGAACATAATGAATAGATCATACCACAGGATTATGTTAAGTCAATAGAAAGATAGTAGCTTTTTTCATTCCTAACCTGATTGAATTGTGTAAGGAACGAGTGCACTGGGCCTTAATACAAAAACTCTATAACAAGCCCTACGTAATGAGATTTTTGAGGGAAAAAGTAAAACCTTTAATTGCTTTACGAACGACGCCTATATATCAAACTATGCAATTAAGAGATGTTGAGGCGATATGTTTAAATACTCGTGATAGCCCTTTCGTGTTTTGCCAAGAGGAAATGAAAGAAAAAAGGCACTCTCGTCGTTAAACAAGAATGCCTTGGAACTACTATGGCGGAGAGGGAGAGAAACACCTTATAGCTATTTCAAATCAAAGGTGTTCCTCGACCTATCCATGCTATGTGTAACGGCTGCGCCATGAACCTGAGCCCTGGACCATTCACTTTCGTTCAGGTCCATGGCGAATGGTTCGTGGCGGAGAGGGAGAGATTTACTTTCCCCTCCGACGATTTTCTATTATTTACAACTGAATTTACAACCAAATTAGCTGTTGCCATTATAAACCCGGCTCCTATTCTTTTCAAGAAGTTTCGCCTGCCCTTCAGGTGTAGTCTCTACATAATGCTTCATCATTACACTAATATTCTTGATATTAGCCATAGCCATTGAGTCTTTATTGAGGCCGTCCCTGTTTGATTCTGTCAGAAACTTCTTCCTGAAGAAGTGAGGTGTGATCCTAACGCCAGTGGCCTGGAGGCTTGTCTTCGATAAATACTTCCATAAATAGTTAGGGTGTATCTTACCGCCATCCCTATGAGGAAAGAGCCATGGTGTCTTATTATTTGCCAGCGCGCTCTTTATGAGAGCCTTTAGCTCGGGATCTTCAAGGTATATTGGAGGCGGTATCTGTTTCTTCATCTTTGCCGTCTCCGGCCTTGTTTGGATCACAAGCGGATCGAACCCATTCATAGAAACATCTTCTTTCAGTATAGAACAGGTTTCGTCGGCCCTTCTACCTACCAGGTGCATAAACTTAATAGGCTTATAAAAGTCCGGTCTGTCTTTTCTTGCATATTCGAGCAGATCCAATATTTGCTTATCAGTATGCTTAGGCATTGGACGGGGTGATCCTTCGGGCGTAGCAATAGACCTGATCTGTTTTAAGTCGTCTTCCGTTACGTATCCAAGCCTTGTTAATCGATTCACTATTGCTTTAACGTATATGATCTCTGCCCGCCAATTCCTTTTAAGCTCCTCGCAGGCATAGCTCTTATACTTCCTGAAAAAGCCCATAGGCAGGCCGCTGCGACTCGAAAGCGCCGGATAATACTTCTGCCTAAAGTCAACGAACACACGATTAAAAATGTTTATATACAGGTTTCTTGTCTTCCTGGCCGTAATATCAGAATTTACATCTCTGCGAAGTTCTTCCCTAATAACGTCATAGTTAGTTTCTCCATTCGTAGCATGACGCGGCTTCGTCATAATCTCGGCCATCCAGGCCTGTAATTGCCGATAGGCGTCAAGCTTCGATTTGGCCTTAACAGACGTGTTATACCGCTGTCCATTGAATCGGAAGTAAGCAGGAAAATACTTCTTCCCGCTTATAATGCGCTCTTTACCTATGCCGGTGATTTTAGCCATTAAGTTTTTTCTCTATCCATTTGTCCATTAGAGGACGAAACGAGATTAAATTCCTGCCGATCTTTATGAGAGGTATACCTAATTTCTCTCTGGAGGATCTTCTTTGAAGCGTGTTTATTCCTATACCTACATAATCTGAAACTTCCTTAATCGACATTCTATCTTGCGGGCTCATGTTTTATTTCTCCTTTACTTGTTCTATAGGATCCTTTGAGACTTAAGCTATCCTGTGCCGGAGATCTGCGAGGCATCGCTCGACCTCATATGATAACTAACTACTTTGTTAGTTTATCATATGACCAAATCTTTGTCAAGCTTTTTACAAAATAAACTTGTTAGTTAGTTTTTTATGTGGTAGACTTACCGGCATGGAAAACATGGGCCAGAAAATACGAAGATATCGAGTGGGGTGCGGACTTAAAGTTTACGAGCTTGCTAAAAAAGTTGGCGTGAATCCTGTTTACATTACTCAGATTGAAAAACATAATAAATTCCCCTCCCCTGCTATCATGAAAAAAATCACTGATTTACTTGCGGAACCCGGTCTATTTAGAATGTATCTTAAATTGAAATACCCTTTGGTTTATAAGCAGGTAAAAAAAGAGGATGCTTATCGAAAATCTGAATTTAGAGAAATCGAAAAAGAATTTACGACTAACGAGTATACTGCTGAAGCGGATAGAAAACTCCAAGGGCGAATATCAATTTACGAAGCCCGAGTACGAAGGTCGGAAGCAAATCTAAAAAAAATTCGCGAGTTGCATCTGAAAATAAAAAATACCGCTAAGCAGAGAGCGAGAAGTTAAAAATTAGTCTTCTTTCCGCTGCTTATCTTTTCACTCATTTTTATTTAGGGAGATTCGATAGGGTCCAGTTATAAAATCGCTCTGCTTGTTTCGATATATCAATAGCTTCGGTTTGACGAAACTCCCGGCAGTCATACGCGATAAGATTCTTCTTTGCGATAATCCTTTTGTATGTGCTCGCTTCACCGCTGGACTTGTCCTGCGGGATGCGCATGAGTAGATCCGCGGCATCCATGTGGTTATCACTTACAGAACGAATACCCAGATAGAAAGCCAAAAGAGCGTCGCAGCATGAGATGGCGCAATGAACAGCATTTAAACCGACCGCCGCCCAAAGCCCTGAGTCACCAGCCTTCTGTGTAATCGTATAAAAGTCATTTGCTTTTTTAAGATAGATAATATAATCACTTTTATTAACGGCTGTAGTTTTTATATTCTTTGGCGTCATAGGATCTTCTCCAATCTTTCTCCATATATCAAGGTATGAGATTTTAGAATATTTTTAACAACTTCGAGCCTCTTTTTACTCTTCACTTTGAATTCTGATTTTGTATTTATATATGGGCTGATGGTATTACCAAATTTTTTGGATACACTTCCGTCGATTTTTTCAAAGAGCTTTTCGACTTTTGATTTTGTCTTGGCGTCGCTTACGATTACCGCTAAATCAATATCACTGGTTGGATGGTCCTGTCTTGCATTAACGCTGCCGAAGAGAGATACGCTTAAAATTTTACCCTTAATTTCCGAAGACGATATATTACGCCTTACAATACCGATAATTTTATTAAGGGCCGCGTCTTCCCTAATATACAGGGGCTTGAGAAGGTCGGAAACTATATAGTTCTCTTCATTCAGAGTATAAACGTGGGTGTTACCCATATTGCGCATCGAGATAACACCCTGTCTGGTTAATGCATTAAGCGCGCTATGTGAGGCGGCAGGGGTTATCCCTATCTCTTTAGCTATCTGGCTGCCGTTCCACTCCGCGCCGGTCCGGCATAAAAAACGCAGTATCTTCGTCTTGACCTCTGTGTTCAATATTTTATCTAGTGTTTTCGTAATTTTCATATCTTTCTCAGATTAAATCGTTTAGTTTACTAAAAATACATATAGTAGACTAAACAAATAATATCATCTATAATAAATCATGTCAACATGTTTTCTCTTCTTTACTCTCAAGCACTTAAAGCTAATATGTTGCGGTAAGCCTTCGGGTAATTTCGTCAACAACTCTGACGAAGGCTACCGCATGCTCGTAAAGAAACAAAATCACACAAAACCCACTCTGAAACAAAAAAACCAGGACAAGGGGTAAACAGTAAAGGAAAAACGGGGGAAGAGAGCGTATTCTAAAAATAAAAGACGTAAAAAAAAGGCAGGGTAATGTTGATCTGGATTACGCAGCTTCTGCGAACTTACGCGCTGCCTCGTGGAGAAGCTCGATTCTCTCGCGTTCGACTATGCCCGAGATCTTACCGAGGGCGTCGATTATCTTTTTGACTATCTCTGTTATATCGAAAGTGGTAATGCCTTGCAGATCTGTATCGGGGTCGCCGGTAACCTTGAAATAATAATATCTTGCTGTATGAACTTTTGTCCTTATATCAGCGACTGTGTCGGCATAGACAATTCTTTCATTCTCGGGCTTGCCTTGATTTAATTCGTCTATTAAGGCCCTTTGCCTATCGTTGGTGGCTATTACCGCGACTCTCATGCCGGATTTTGCTAACTTTGGCAGAAGCACCCCTAACCCATTATCGAAGGTAACCTTCTCTGAAAAGATGAAGGTTGATTTATCTTGGTCGAGAATATTCTCTATTTGCAAAAGGCATGATAGCCCTGCAATAAATTCAGTAACTTTTAGATCGTTTTCGTACCACTCCCGAGGAAGTGTCTTCAAAGCTTCTCTTGCATCTTTTACATTTTTGCTTTCAAGGATTGGTTTTATCTTTTCTTCATAAACTTGATCTAGGAGAGCTGCCTTGG
>CAYSSS010000005.1:403-50235 GCA_964433975.1 uncultured Planctomycetia bacterium | reverse complement strand
CTTGATTTTTCAAAGATAATATAAATCTAGCATGTCTGAAAGAATAGATTGAAAGGGTCCTGAAGACATTGACACTCTTTGAGTCAAATTCACAATACAGAGAAAAGGCAACTATTTGGCGTATCTTTTCGTTGCTTCCGCTTTATGTTCAATTCACTGGGGGTTGGCCATGGAGATGGTTTGCTATCAATATACCTATGGACATAGAGAAAGGGGGGAGATTTACCAGTGACATAGATATTTTAGCGCGGTTGCATGACTTCTCCAGTTCTAAAAAGCGGATTTACAAAACTTGGGAAGTAAAAGTCAGCCTTTTATGCAAGGATGGAACAGCTCGTTCCCTTAAAGCTGGGAAGACGATGAAAATAATGAAACAACTACGGGCTTACAGGGAATATGGTTCACCCGATGTGTCATTGTTGGATGTCTATCTTTGCGAGACAGGCTTTATGAGAAACAATCCTTTTCCGCCAGTATCTTTAAAAAAATCAATATCCACAAGGCTGGATAAATTGAGTAGAGAACGCTTTGGGTATCAACTACTTCCGTTTGAACATGGCAATGACGGAAACAAGGATGTTGGCTTGCATGTGATTCTAAACAAAGCGAATCCGATACAAATAACAGTGAATATTTTACCTGCCTTGGTATCCGAACCCCAGAAACCATTTTCTCACTTAGTTACTCGTATTAACAGGTTCTTTGAATGGGCTAAATTTTTTCGAAAGGACCCCTTTATCAATCAAATTATATTTTGTAGAAATAGCCGTAGATTACAACTGATTGATATGAGGGAGACATGCACGTGCCCCAAATGTCGAAGTGACCTAGTGGCGCAATCTTGAGAAGATAAAGAAGATGAAAGCCAGATAAGGTAATGTCCGGGTCAGGAGAGGCGGACATTGCTATCTCCCAATAGCTTAATAGGTTATGCAATTTCGAGTCAAAAATGACCGGACAAAGCGGACATAATTTCGACCATTTTTGTCCGCTCGGACGCCAAAAATCACCGAGGGATTCTATCTCTAGACTCGAAAATTTCTTGATATGATAGGGTATTGTAGCTATAATACACCTGTAGAAATTAGAGATACCTTGCCGTAGTGATACGGGCAAGGGCTACCAAAAATCTCTGTAGCAATAAGTAGGTATTTGTTTATGTTAAGTATCAAAAAAGTTGGTTAATAGTTCTTGCCTTTTCATTCTTCCGTGGTACAATTATGACACTGTAACTTTCTAGGACCCCCGTTTCTTTAATAGTAACTCGGGGAAGGATCAAGGGTCTGAAGAATGAAAGCGGCTGCTAATACTGACAGCTAGCTATATTTTCATCTAAAAAGACCAGATAGCCTAGAAGCAATGCTTGGCGCTCTGGTTTTTTTATTGTCAAAATGTTAAAAGAACAAACATAGAGAGCGTAAACCAAATACAAAGTTGAATACGATAAATCCAAAAGATAATTATAAGAAATTCCCAATAATAATCAGGATAGTATCTTTTATCCTGATTGTTGCATTCCTTGCCCAGGATATTGTCTGGGCACACCCAGACGCCCTGCAGATCGATTTAAGAACCCAATCACCAAGTAAAAACCCCGCAGCTAAAGCCATCAGAGGCGACTTTTCGGCGAAATACGATAATCTGGCAAATAAGGCAAGAAGGGTTAAGGTAACGACGCGGGAACAATTTATCGCAGAGATAAAAAAGCGCCTTGGTATAGCGAAACAGCAAATTGAAGCAGAGGGGCTTCCATGGAACCACAGCAATCTGTCGCACAGAAACCATAGGCTTGCAGAGCTCGCAAAGAGATTCGGGATTGAAGTGCCTGGAAGAAAAAAGTTATCGGAGATGACAATAGAAGAGATAACGGCAAAACTCATTAAGGCAAGGAATGCGATAGAGGCCTCCGGGAAGAAATGGACAAAGGCCACGCTGGCTCATTATTCTTATACATTATTAAAAACAGCGGAGCGCATTGGAATACAGCCGCCTATAATGCCGTCATATGAAAAAAAGAAATGGTCTGCTGAAAAGATCGAGCAGGTAGTCAGAAATGAATATAATGAATTTATCATGCAATTCGACGGCAGGGCGATGGCCCCACAGGAAATGGTCGATAAGTTCACAGGACACATACAGCGTCAATATCCGAGGCTTTATGACGCGTTGCATCGTAAGTTTTCTGACACGAGGCAGATAAAAGCTGCAATAAGCGACATAGTTATAAATAACGAACCCACGTCCCAGATGCTTAAGGTAGAAGCGCTATTGCCTGACGAAGTGACTCCGGAACTGGCAAGTCTTATAAGAAAATTATGGAAGGACAAGTCTTCTTTAGGTGAAATATTAACAGAAAAAGAAATAGAAACGCTGGAGATGTTATATGGTTTAAGGAAAAAAACCAAGGCGCTTCGGGTTGCCAAGATTGCCGAAGGACGCGTTATATCAAGAGCGGCCATCTATGATATGAGAGACAAAGCGCTGGCAAAACTAAAGGCTTACATTGATATGTGGCGCAAGGATAGGCGGGTGGTAATGAAGGTCGCTTTGTTGAGTGTGGGCGCGGGCCTTGGTCTGTTGGCTATTAGCGGCGGTATGTCGTGGCGGGTTATCGTGGCGCTATTTGCCGTCATCTCGCTTTACGCGCCGATGATGGCGCGGGTGCCCGGCAGCAGCGATGAATTTGGCGAGGAGGGTGGTTGGAGAGGCCTGTCTTCAGATAGGGCATTGTCGAGCACATTATATAGATTTGCAAATAAATTTGTTGACGAAAACAAATATCGCGGCAGAGACGAAATACTGGAAAGCGATTTAACCGGCGCAACTTTCTGGCAGGAGCACATATATGATTTAGATAGCGGTCAATTGAATAGAATCCGGGCGGCTATAAGCAAAATAATAGATTTTGTCAAGAGAGATATCAGATATAAGGATCGCGGCATGACCGCTTACGACATAATCATGATGGCGAGCCACTTGATAGCGCACCCCCGCCTGCCGCTGAAGGACCTGGTGAAAAATTATACAGGCCTGGATGACTTGGCATTGTCGCGAAAGTTGTTTTTCTTCGATCTCAGAAACAGGAAAGAAGGAACGCTTAACATTCTGACAAGCCGTAAGACATGGGTGTTGTGGGGGTTCGGGCCGAGCGAATCCGAAAGGATCGCAAGGGCCGTAAGAGGGGCCGCGCATATCATGGGAATTTCTTCAAACATGCTGTCGGCCGAAGAAACGAGGAGGCTAACATATTGTGCTTATAGAATATTATGGTACAAGGGAAGCAACACAGAAATTAGTTACTCCGATTTCATAGAGTATACAAACGGGGGATTTTATGCGTTGGTTTATCCATCTTTAATCCTGCCGTCAAGGGGTGCAGAATTTTACATAGACATTTTAAGACCACAGCTCTATGCTGCGTTAGAAATAAGTCAAAAATTTCGAACAGGATCTGTCCTGGAGAGATCTTTAGACAGTAGTTTTTGGCTTGATAATGGTTTTCTCGATTCCGATGTCAGTGTGATTATGGCAGGTTTTAAAGCCGTTGCAGATGAGGTGTCGGCCGGCATTACGCCCGAGGAATCATTTGTTCAAAAAGCCGCAGACTTGACAGAAGAAACTCTTAGGTCACGTCTGGAGCAAGAATTCAGGCTCAAATGGCCGGGGAAACAAGCTGCAAGGGGCGAAGACGATTCGCATAAGAAGGCCAGGAGATTATTGGAGTGGATTGGGGATGAGTGTAGAAGAGATAAAAAGTTTGGAAAGAGCATCGATGATAAATCAATGATTATCGGCCAGGAAAGTTTCTGGGCTAATTATGATATATTTCTGAATAAAATGCCAAGCGCAGAAGTTGCGCAACTGTTGATAGAGAAGGCAGGTTTTGTAAAAACCCTGCTGGAAAGAAAATCAGAGCTTATAGGAGGTTATCGCAGGCTGGAACTTATATATGGCGCATTGTTATATGAACTCGCCTATAAGAAAAGCGCGGATTCGATAGAAGAGATAGAAAAATTGCTTGATCAAACCCACGAGACTTGGCCGGATTTGGACCGGGACGAACAGGGCTCTGCGAAGGCGTACGGCGCGATAGCGATATGCATCTTAGGCGCAATCGCAGGGTTGGGCTGGCTTGCGTATAATTTCGCGCCGGACATATTGGCGTATATAAAGGCAAACTGGCCGGCCGCGGCGGCAGCGCTGGGGACTATCGGGCTTTTCGTTCCGCTGCTGGCGACGATATATAGCGGTGACGACATACTGAAGCATGGTTTCAATGGCGAGCGTGGCCCCCTATTTGGAAAATGGAAGGAACTGCGTGAAGGGATATCACATGTCTTACAGCCCGTTATGGTTGATTTTCTTACATTGGAGAAAAAATGGCCGCAAGAAAGCGATAGTTCGTCGCGGCTTTTGATATCTCATATGAATACATGGATGGCCATTTATGAGAACGAGATTAGGGCGATAGACGGAAAAGGCAGACTTGGTCTCAAGACGCTGATATCGGACGGCGAAGATCTAACAAAATCGCTGGATGAAACTATCCACAAAATATGGGAAGATACTTTTGCCGCGAGGTATCCGGTCATTAAAAAAGATATTGAAAGACTGCGCGGTGAAGAAGCTATCATGCAAGAAATCAAGGGATGCCTGTCTAAATGTCTTGAACGCGTGCGCGATCTGCGCCTGTATACTTCCCAGTTAAAGGCAGAATCTTCCGTTTCCGCCGCTTCGATTGTCTTCGAAGGCGCAGGCACCCTATCCGCCGGCTATATGAACAAAGAGCGCGAAGAGCTTGCAATAAAATATTTTGTATACAATTCGCCGTATGAAGAAGCAACGGTCTTTTTGGTAACGGCGGAGCGCGGCAGCGAAGTTACGTTTTCGCTGATAAAAGATATAACCGATCCGTCGCTCCCAATCGACATCAATAAGAAATTCCAGATGTTTCAGATTACTTTAAGCGGCGTCTATGCCGTAACTGTTCCGAGATGGACAAAGAGTTATCCGGCTGCGTCGATCATCAATCCAAGCCATCGGTATGCATTCAATTTTGAAGTTAAGACAAAAGATGGAAAAGAATATCTCGCAATAGGGAAATATAAGGACTACCCCTCGGATGTCCCGATGGCAAGCGTCGTCATTCCTCAGCTTATAGAGAAAGATAGAGATGGACGTGATGTCGAACAGGCTTATAAGGAATTTAAGGCATCTGATGCGCCTGATGCATTAAACGAACGTGCGCAGTTCCTTTTTTCGCGGGAACGCGTCAGGGGCTATCTTGATAGGCATATCGAATCGCTGCAGGAAGACAAAGGACAGTTTGTCCGGCAGGAATCAGAGCTTGCCGAAAAAGCGGGCGAGGAGGTTATAGCGAATGGGTTGCGCAACTGGTTCATGGAACGGCAGGGTGGCAAAGGCGCGAAGAAGAAAGGCTCAAATGCTAAGCCGGGCCCGACGGATGCGGAATCTCCGAATGACGTCGTGAAGCCGCATCCTACCGGCAAAGCAGATAATAAATTTGCGCAGATAAATAAAATAAACGAACTCGAGGAATTCGATGGGCTGGTCATTGTAAACGACGGGATTGAAGAACGCGCCCATCACCATAAAGAGAGTTCAGAATATAGAGAATTCAAGCAGGTATTAACAGAGGCAATGTATATAGTGAATGATCAGCCAAGATTAAAAATTCTCACCTGGCTAGTAGGACTTTTTTCTCCGAGAAGCCCGCCCGTAGAGATATCGGTAGCGGAAGGACTTGATTCCAACTGCATAAAATATATTTATAGAGACAAAACTAATCCGAAAAAATTACGCGTACGCATAATATTTGATAAAAGATTTGTCTGCGCCCTCGTAAACAAGGTAAGCCGCAAAAATTACCGCAATGTAACCAGCTACCTCCTGGCAGAGCGTCTTAATCATGAACTCGGCCATTCCAATATTATCCGTTCGCAGGCGGACTGGAAACGCGAATGGATGGAAGAGTTCCGCGTAATACTTACACGTGATATCCCCATGTATTTTGCCCTGCAAAATAATGGCGCGTTGAAGGCAAAAATAAAAAAATTCTTCGAAGAGGTTAAGCCTGAGTTCCCGTCAGGCCACTATTATCAGGGTTTTCTGGAGGATAAAATAATTCAGGCAGGGCTTAGGCTCAAGGATTCCAAATCAATAATAGCGAAACTGCACGGCCTGATCCCTAAGGCGCGCTACATGGCAATGGTGCCGGGTATAAAAGCGATGCCGGCGGGCTCGCGCGATACGGCAGCGCGCCGCAGGATACTGCTAAAAGACGCGTCGGTCGATAAGGATTATTTTGAAACGCTATTTGAATTTAATATGAAACTATTCGTTCTATTAGCCAGGAGGATGAAGGCAAAACGTCTTTCACGTAAGAAAACACTGGCCGACGTTAAGAAAGAAAGCCAGGAATGCGTTGAAAAATTACAGCGCGAGATATCCGATTTTGATAAGAGGCTGAAGGAATTACCCGTGGATGCGCGCATGATTTCAAGCCATGAACGCGCCAAAGAACAATTCGCCAAGGCCCAGGTCCTGATAAAGGCAAATAATGAATCGGCGGCCAGCGCGGCATTGGTGGGCGCTTTAAACGAAGTCTCCAGGGCGCGCGAAAAGATATTAGAGGATAAGATAAAAGCAAGCCGGCCTGTGATAAAAGTGACAAGAGAGACCTTCAAAGAGGGCTCCAAAAAGGTCTCCAAGATCGTTATCCGGCAGCAGGTTTATATCAAGCCAACCCCTGAATCAAAAACATTGATGCCGGTTCCTGGAAAAAAACCGTTTGATATGCGCTGGGAGGCTGGGAGGTCTTTGGATATACAGGAAGACGGCTATCTCGACGAAAGGGAGGAGATGCAAGATTACATACATAGAATAGGCATGGATCAGGCTGTCGCGGAAAGCGATCATTCCGCGATGAGAACTGAAAACATTAGCCATATACTCGCAGGCCTGGAGGGTGTTCAAGTCGAAGAAAAACGCCTCGCCAGGATAACGCTTGAGGCAGTAAGGGAACTGGTGGAGCTTGAAGCCTGCAAAGAGGTTAAATATCTTCTGCCGATAGCGTCGCGGTATCTTAATTTAAGGATAAAGAATATAGAAAGTATCCTCAAGTACCTAAGGAGTGGCAGGGCAAGAGAGCTGCAGGATCTTGTTTCAGGAGAAGATAGGGAATTCATATCCAGTATAGACGGGATCGAAAGTTTAGTGGACATGGGCAACAGATACTTAAAAGCAAGAACCGAGGCTCGCAACCTAAAGCGCAGGATAAGATCGTATGTAAATGAACCGGACTTTGATGGCGTAGAGTCGATGTTGTGGCCTCAAAAATTCTGGCTTGGGCTTGCAAGGCAGAAGATAGAAGATTCACAGTTAGTGAACGAGTTCATGGCGCTATTCAGGACCGAGTACATACGACGAAGACTCACCGCGAATGCCACCTATTTGAAAGAAGACACCTTCATCAATATATTCGAAGATTTTGTTAAATCCAAACAACTGATAAGGGGCTCGCCGCGTGTAAAATCGCTGCAGATGCTCTGCTATCTTGCAGCGTTCATTTCAATGAAAGATCAGGTTTTCAGGCCCATAAACATATTGCGCATACTGGTCGAGGTGAATGATATCAAAAGAATAATAAGTGTAAGAAGATTGAAGGAGCTTGAACTTAAAAATACGTTTGCCGCGCTGAAATCATTTACTGCGCTGGAACCATTATTAAAATCAGAACGATATATTGGGAACCTGGACAAAGCGGACCGCATCCTACTTGTGAAGGCGATGGCAGAGGATTTCCGCCTGTCTGAAGACGAGCGCTTCGGGCTTGCCAAGGCCTTCGCCATAAACCGGGAAAACCTTCGCAAAGCTCCTGGCAAGCCCGACGCGACGAATGTGTCGTTGAATGGGCCGAAGCCCTCCAGTGATAGACAAGCTATATATGAAGAGATTCTTAAATTAAAAGGTGCGACGATAACCGATAACGCAGGGGAACGCTTTATATTAGATGTCGTTGAAGATAAAAGAAGCGTATACCCGCCATTCTTTCAAATCAAAAAAGGGACAGATAGCGTGGTCATCGGTACTCTGCAATTTAATATCAGAGAAGGGCGAAACAAGATTTGCACTTTGGATTTAGGGCTCGTTTATATTAATGGCGATATATACGGGGTAAGCTATCAGCGAAGGGGTATCTTTCCGAGAGTTTTATCGTTAGTAAGCGATATTATGCCCGACAATTCGCAGCTTTATATAAGGTCAGTCGAGGAAGTGGAGACATTAAAGAAACTCGCTTCCGGCAAAGGTTGGGGCGATACGCGAATGGGCAGAATCCTTTATAGATGCGGTTGGAGTGCCGATCTTATATCTATATATGACAGATCGGATAATCCTGAAGATAGCCTGGAGCCAGCAACCGCCGTCTTGCTTGATAAAAATAATGAATTCCCGGAATTTTATAATCCCGCGCTTTTTAAGCGAATATTAAATAAAGCGATAACGAATATAGATAGGATAGGTACGATTGAGGCGGCGACGGTTTGTGTAAGCCTATCTAAAACAGAAATACCCGGTCCTGAGGTTCGGAAAGAATCTGCCGCCGCGCCGCATGATGACACCGCGATCGGGAACCAAGGACTTGCCGTATCTCAACCCAAGATGAAGATCGAGGATTTTATGTTTAAAGGCAGGCCGGTACATGTGAAAGCAGAGGTTTTAAGATCACCTGATATATCCGGATTTTATTATTTCCTGAACTTTTATATCGGTGATGAGTACATAGGTTGCGTTCATTTAGAGGTGGGCGATGACAAGATAGAGCTCTTCTCTTGTGGAAACTTTTGGGTATCTTCAAATATGAGAGACCAGGGATTCGGCTCGGAAATACTGGTAAGGACGTTCATCGCCGCTTCGGAAGAAAGGCATCTGCAAGGGCTCAAACCGGCCAAATGGGTTTCCGTATATTACATCATTGAAAACGGCATCGAGGACTACGGCCGTGATCCGTTCGCCGTAGATAGATTAGTTGGGCTGTTGAAACCATTGGGATTTGATGATCATCTTGATGAATTTAAAGCGGGTAAAGTTCAGGACGAGGATTTGAGGAAGTTAATGGAAAGGCATACCGGCATTCCTGCCCGCAAAAACCCGGATCTATCGCGCACTTTCTACACCACGATAGATAGACTGCGCGAGGAGCTTAATAGATTAACCGCTCCGTCACCGACTGCGGAGAAAATTCCAGGGACGCTTTCAAAATCCATCCCAGACGTGTCCCCAGCGGGGACAGGTCTGAGCATAGATTTGAAAACGTCCCTTAGTGAGTTTGTGGATAAGGCGATAGGATTCGGGAAAGTTATGAGCGGTAATATGTCGCCGCTCGAAGATATTGCTCAGAAAACAAGCGGCAAGGGGATAGTGTTATACGCCGACGATATGGTGAAACTTGACCAGGCCGGCAATGTGCAGCAGGATGCGATTGCAGAGTTGGTGTTTATGCTGCGAGAGACCACAGCGCTCAATAACACAAAGATAATTTTATATGGTAAGGACCCCGAGAAAGTCCAATTATTAAAAAAGATCATTACCGTTGCCGATACCAATAAAAAAATACGGTTGTTCGAAGTCACGCCCGATGATTTTAATGGCTCCAATAAATTCGAAGAAATTAAGATCGATAACGAAGCCGTAGAGCTATCGCTCCTTATCACCCACGTTCGTAAAAAATATACACAATACGGCATGATTAATGGCGACATGCTTGGAGTCATACGAGGCGCGCTGAATAAAGATCGGGATGGCATGATAGAAGAGAAAGTAAAAGAGATTGCGCGCATTGAACACACACCGGTTGTTTATTTTAAATCAGATAAAGGAATTTATTCATTCCTCAATGCGGTGCGCGCATTAATTGAAATCGGAAATGCCACCACGCCGCCTGCCGAGAAATTATGGGCCATAGAATTGCTGCCTGTGGAAAAAGCAGATATCGAAAGAGCCTGGCAGGAGTACCGCAGGGCGCTTGAGGTGGCGATCAACGCATAAAATCATGATAAATATACTGGATAAAAAATTCATAAAAATAATCTCAGGCGTGCTGGTAGTGACATTTCTCGCCCAGGATATAGTCTTTGCCAATCCCGACATGTTCGAAATAAGACCGGCGGTTAGCACGCTGGGAGTTCCATCCTTCTTCGACCCTCAGTTTATAGAAAGTGCAGTGCAAACAAGGCTGGCGATCATGCGCACCTTGTTGCGCAACATAGAGGATTTCCCCGAACGACAACTTCTTGAAATTGGCGATATAAAGTTCGGTTTTGTCCGCAATAAAGCCCAAGAAAAAGCAGGCGTAATTACAGGAACATGCTGGCTTTTAGAGCATAAAGGCCGGCGCTTGCCAAAGGCACAGCAAATTATTTATGAAGTTATAATACCACCCGGCGAGGGCAATATCGAATTAAGAAGAAAAGGCGCGCCCGTCACCCCAAAAACACCCAAAAATATCTGGAAAAACCAAAAACCGCAGCTGGTTACCACGGAATTTGTCGAAAGGGTGGAGGAAGCGGCGAAAACATTGGACCAGATCGGCGCTATTATTGAAACACCCCTTGAAAAGATGCCTTTATTCAGCAATCTCATAGGAAAACGTGCCGGTAAAGAAATGCTCATTTTCCGCAAGAAAGAATCAACTCAGCCCGCCGGATCCTTTAAGGCGCGCGGCGTATCATATCAGGTCTTCAGAGCGATAGAGAAGCGCATCAAAGACATGGAAACCGATCCCAGCCTGCGTAACAAACCATTCTATCTCGTAACCCAGACAACCGGAAATCACGGCAGGGCGCTTATACGCGCCGTAAGACTTTCGATAGAATATTTTCTTAAAGAATACGGCACGGAGGCCAACAGGGCTAAGTATCCGGGTTTCGTCGATGGCATAAAAATAATCGAGCCAATAATGTTTTCAGCAAAAGTTCCGACCCTGCCGGAGTATAAATATAATGCGATGCGTGACGAGCTTATCGAGTATCAGAAAATTGTAGGCGACAGCAAGAATGAGAAAGAGTATATATACGCCGAAAGCGCTGATTACGATGCGGCGGACATTAAGAGAATAGAATTTATAAATGAGCACCCGGGTGACGCTGTCTACATGGATCACGGCGGGGCTATGATACGGGAAGGCCACGGCACAGCCGGCCTAGAGATCGACCGACAACTGCGTAAGGCGGGTATCGACGACAGTAAAAAGGTTATTTTTGTTACGGCGATTGCGCTGGGCGGACCTATTGGCATGATAGAAGCTCTTAAAGGAAGGCGCAGGAATGCTGAGGGAGTAATAGTCCAGACTGACAAATATCCATCGTTTGTATGGAGCCTCCAGACGGGCAAGCTGGAGGATAACCCTCCGAATCCGGGGCCGACTATAGTTATTAACGGTGTTCCCAGGGTGTTTGAGGACGGAATAGCTGCTGGCAAGCCGGATCAGGAAGCCGTAGATTCAGCGGAGAAGCATGTAGACTATGGGCTGGTAGAGAAGGATAGAAAGAACCTCGATAAGGCCGCCCCGATATTATACAAAGATTTCCGAAAAGCAGATGGCGAAAATGCTACTGTGAGCGGCACCACCTCTCTTTCGGCGCTTGCTGTTTTAGAGCATCCTGAGATCTTCGATGGCGCCGATGCTATCGTTATCCTTGATACTGAGTCAAACGTTGACCCCGATATCCAGGAATATATAAGAGCCCGGGCAACGCCGCCCCAAGCAAAACCAAAGCCCGCCAAGCCGCCTGAAGGCGCTGCGATCGAGGCGCATAAGACAGAGCACGCTTTATGGATAGGGGTTATATCCGGTCTGATATTAGTTCCTCTGTCTTTATATAACGCAGATTATCTGATGTTATTTACCGGCCTTGCATATGTACTGTTCATGACGATACTACCTATATGGACTGCGCGTTATATCAGATATGCGTTGTCTCTCGGAACGAGCCGCAGGCCAGGGAAAAGTAAAACGTACGGGCTCATAAAAGCATTCGCAAAAGAAGAGGTGAAAGACCTGGAAGAGTCATGGAATGACATAAAATTACGGCATCCGGAAGCTAAGGGGAAGATCGCATATATTGTCTACAAGCCGGAGTCAATAAAAGGATTGTATATAAATAAAGAAGCGATGAAATATGTGCCGCCGCTTTACCAGTGGATAATATGGGTCCATGAGATCTTAGTCCACCGCCTGATCAATATAAGGATAGAGATAACCGCCATAGTCGCTACTTACAGCGTGCCATGGAGCGCCTTAAACTCCGTGCTTTTAACAGCCGCGTCTTTATCAGGTTGCGGACCGGATTATATTGTATTCCTTACATTGCTATTGGCGAGCAACCTCATTCTGCTTCCGGCAGCGACCGGGCTTTTTGCAATTTTGTACGGGGTGCGGGAAACGGATGCCGGATATAAGGAATTGCATAGCGGGTGGAAGTCTCTAAATGACTCAATGATAGATGAAATAATATCAAACCATGCGCACACAAAAACATGGAAACTGGCCATCGATACAGCCAGCGGTGCCATCCTGCACAGGGTAAACTACTGGCGTAACTGGCTTCGCGGCAGCCAAAACGAAAATCAAGATATAGCTGAATATGCCGCGAAGATCAACGCATCGGATATCAGCAAACAGATGTTGCTGAATGCCTTGGGGGATAACCCCGAGTTAGATGATCCGGCGATCCGGTTTAATAGATTAGCCCACAGGTTAGGCTTAAGCGATTTCCATAGTTATAAGGATATGAACGGACTGGAAGGCGCCATTGATAAAGAAGTATTGGATGGGAAACATCTTGCTGAGATAAAACCCATTCTCCTCGGCCTCTACATTGACCTTGAGTTTAACAGGGTAATGAACAGGGTAGGTTTAGACAATTTCCGTACTTATAGGAATACGAATGAACTGAAGGACGCTCTCGATTCTCTGGTGGCATCAGATGAGAAAAAACTTGTTGGGGAAAAATCTCACCTTCTTAACCTATACAAACTTGCCAAGAATGCGGGCATAAGCAGCATGGAGGAGCCGGAATTTAAAGACAGGGTGATCAAATGGCTGGCCCTGGCCGACTACCAGGATAGGCTTGGACTTATTAAAAATAAGATCAATATAGACAGATGTAGCGACGCGGAAGCCTTACAAAAAGAGATAATCAAAGAGGCTAATAAAAAGGAACGCATTGAGGTAATAACATGTCCTGAACACCCAGATAAAGGCATTATAGTTGCCAAGGCTTCATTGAGGTCCAGAGAAGAAAAGCCAGGGAGAGAGATCCCCAAAGAAACCGAGACAGACTTTGATGAATTAATGGGGGCATTATTAAAAGCGAACATAAAGCACCCGAAAAAAGAATTTACCCTCATAATCGCGGATAACGGACCCGATGGCGCAAGCCGTGAGGAGAGGCGTAAACGCGTCCAGGACATAATAAATGAAGTAAAGCGCGCTATCGATGTCGCTTTGCCCAGAGCCATGCTCTCAAGAACCGACATACGTTCGACAGAATATGATATTACAAAGTTGCGCAATAATCTGATCCCGTTCTACAAAGCCAGATTATGGCGGATAAAGCATGGAATGGTAGAACCCGAGGCCATATTGTGTGAAACACACGGCCAGGTAGAGAGAATGAAAAACGCCGCTATCGAATGGCTAAAAAGAAACGACTACGCCGATGTTTATTTCATGGGCGATATTCTGGGCAGGAAAGGCGCCGGAGCAAACCGCGGGATAGATGCGCTTGATGTTTTGAGAGATCATATAACGTCCGGCAGCCGGCCTATACCGAAAATAATAATGGGCTATACAGAATTGTTATTTTTAATGGCTATGATGGGTCACGAACAGGCTTCAAATCTATGGGTTACTGAAACCGGAGTGTTTGGAGGTCCGGCTGTAATGGACTCGCTGAGAAGAATCTTAAGTAGTCAACCAGCCAAACCGAACAGCGTTTTTGCCGGGATCGAGAAAGCGGCAGCAACAGATTTTACGCTTCAGCTTGCATCAATAGCCAACAGGAGATACCGGGAATTAAAGGCCTTAGACGAATTTCTGGGCAGCATAAGTCTTGAAGCTAAGGGCCTGACAACAATAGAAGAGCTCAGGAAGTTTCTCAAGGAAAATGCCTACAATAATAAATATTCCGCAAAAGAGGCTAACAACATTTTGAATGTAGCCATTTCCGGAGACGCGACCGACGTAAAGGTTGCGTTCACAAAACTGAATCAGCTGGTGAAAGCCGAGCTCGATGAAGGCGTGAGAGGCAAGTACAGGAATCTTTGGGCCAGCTGGTACAGATTTCATCCAAAGCTTTTGGACATGCTCAACTTCTTTATCGAAAATGTTAAATTTGTACATGATGTGGATAAACATCATAACCTGCATGTGATTTTAGGGAAAGGCTATGTTTATGAACATTACGGGCTCGAAGGCATCGATGCATTGGAAAGCATAGAGAGCGAATTCAGAGAACAGCTCAGGCGCGGCTTGAGGCTCCTTATAATCCTTAAAGAGATATGGAATATATTGAACGCCGCTGACGAAAAAGGCCGTATAGACACTACCAGAGTAGAAGACAGTATACGTAAGGCGCGTGATTTGATAGCGCATGAGCGGCAGGTGGGGGCGGAGCTGCGTGAGAAGGGGGTCGAACTTGTATCAAGCCAGATCCTCGAGCATATCGACAAAATATTGTCGATGGCTGATGTGAGCCAGTTGCCTGAACTGGACGAGTTATTTGATTCGCTTTTTAGCACTGTAAAAGAGACCATGCAGCCCATACATCCCATATTCGAATCAATGCTAAGCATGACCCCTGCCGATACGACCAGACCCGAAGACCTACCCGAAAACTTTATGACAATGTGGGCGCTTAACACTCTTATGGATCTCTCGAGCTTTACTAAATACAAAGGCATAACTTCAAAAGATATCCAGAATCTCGAGTGGCTGAGGGTCACCGACCGCAAGGGCAACGTAATGCTTATAAGAGTGGATGCATTGAATAAAAAATTTAAGACATCCGAGGATGCGTTGGCTGCAGCCAAAAAAGGCGATGACCCTGACGTAATATTGATACTTATCGGAAGTAGGGAAGACCTAAAAGAATTGAGAAAAAATAAGGAGCTTAAAGGCAGGCCACGCGAAAAGAAGAGGACGCTTGAAAAAGTGACGAGGGATAAACTCGCCACCGCAGAAAAGATACTCGACGATTACGAAAGCCTAATCGGCGCCAAAAGATGGTATTCAGGACTACTGGAATTTGTCAAGGAGTCTATCCGGGACTTTACCCGAGTGCATCCGTTGCTTGCGGCGTTTCTGATACCGCCTTTCTTCATGGGAGCTGTCGAGTTGGGGCCAGCTTCAGGGCCGGCGTCAGGTCCGAAATCGCTTGCGCAGCACTCACCGTTCGAGGACGGTGTACTAAGGGCCTCTAGTCAGACCGGGTTACGCCCGTTCGGTACACCGAAAGAAGAAGCGAGGCGTGCGGCGGAGGCGGCCGCCAAATCTGCAATAGTAAACAGGGCAAAGAATGTCGCGCTGCCGAACGGGAAGTCGTATGACATTTTGCTTACCAAGGACGTATTCGATACCAATAACGGCCTTTTGTTTGAGGAGATCGAAAAAATATTGGAGAAGACAAAAAACAGAAAAGTATTTTTTGCAGTTGATGAAGGTATCGGCGAAGAGAGGATAGCTGCGCTCAAAAATTATATCAAGGCGATGGGTATTGGGCCTGAGATAATGACGGTAAGCGGCGGCGAAAGGGTCAAGGACGGATTTTTAGGCTTTTACTATGTGCTTAAAATGATCTATAGGATGCTGCGGGCAGGTCTTGACAAGAAATCGCCGGTCGTGCTCATCGGCGGCGGCGCAATGCTTGACATGGCAGGTTTAGCGGCAAGCATCTTTCATAGAGGCATGCCACAGATAAAGATACCCACAACGCTGCTCGCGCAGGATGACGCGGGTATCGGCGTAAAGAACGGCATCAATTTCGCCGGGTATAAAAATTTACTCGGCACACTTAAAGTGCCGAAGTCCGTTATCATAGACCTGGTGTTCCTGAAAACAGCGACGCCAAAGATGATAAGTGACGGGCTTGCCGAAATAATAAAGGTTACGCTTTTAAAGCATAAAAAAGGATTTGAATTATTAGAAAAAGAAATAGAGGATCCGTTAAGAAACGTAGAAGAACTGATATGGGTATCTATTGACAACCATACCGAACAGATAAAACTTGATCCGGAAGAGGACGAATTGGCGAGGCCGCTTGACTATGGCCACGAATGGGCGCATCGGCTTGAAAAGATCACTGGCTACCGCCTTTCTCACGGCCAGGCTGTCGCGATAGGCATGGCGATAGATTCTTATATTTCCTGTTTTGGAGAACATAACGGCAAAAGAAGAAATTATATAACAGAAGACGAATTTAATCGTATTATCAGTATAATCAGAAAAGCGGGCCTTCCTATATATGACAAGGCCGCCACTTTCAAAAATCTATGGCCGGGACTGGAAGGTTTCAGGCAGCATTTAGGCGGCGACCTTACAATCTCTCTTTTGGATGGTATCGGTAATAAACAGGACGTACACGAGATCAAAGAGGATGAATTAAGAGCGGCTTTGAGATTTTTAAAATCGTATCAGCCGCCTGCACCTGCGGTTAAACAGCTTGCGCAGTGGTCACCGTTCGACGATATGTCAATTACTACGTCCGGCGGTTATAATCTCGGCACGCCGGAAGATGAAGCGAAGCGTGCGGCTAAGGCGATGAATGAGGCGAGGCGAAAAGCCAGAGAGGCGGCCGAAGCGCATTATACTTACCATAGCTTCGCTAAAGCGCTCAAGGCTTTCAGGAAAGGTAATATATCATGGAAGAGAACCACCACGCCCGAGATCCAACTTGAATTTGTTAAGATGCTCGCAAGGGCTTTAGGAAAGGAACCGGGAGAATTAACAACCAAGAACTTTAATATACCCATACCTCAATTCAACAATAAGAGGTTAGCAGGCCTTCTGCAGTACTACTCCGACAACGCGCAGTCTTCGACAGCAGCATTAAAACGATTAAAACGCGCTTTGGGCATAGAGGACACAACCGCTTCCAAATACCAAAACTTCGCTGAAGCGCTCAAGGCTTTCAGGAAAGGTAATATATCATGGAAGAGAACCACCACGCCCGAGATCCAACTTGAATTTGTTAAGATGCTCGCAAGGGCTTTAGGAAAGGAACCGGGAGAATTAACAACCAAGAACTTTAATATACCCATACCTCAATTCAACAATAAGAGGTTAGCAGGCCTTCTGCAGTACTACTCCGACAACGCGCAGTCTTCGACAGCAGCATTAAAACGATTAAAACGCGCTTTGGGCATAGAGGACACAACCGCTTCCAAATACCAAAACTTCGCTGAAGCGCTCAAGGCTTTCAGGAAAGGTAATATATCATGGAAGAGAACCACCACGCCCGAGATCCAACTTGAATTTGTTAAGATGCTCGCAAGGGCTTTAGGAAAGGAACCGGGAGAATTAACAACCAAGAACTTTAATATACCCATACCTCAATTCAACAATAAGAGGTTAGCAGGCCTTCTGCAGTACTACTCCGACAACGCGCAGTCTTCGACAGCAGCATTAAAACGATTAAAACGCGCTTTGGGCATAGAGGACACAACCGCTTCCAAATACCAAAACTTCGCTGAAGCGCTCAAGGCTTTCAGGAAAGGTAATATATCATGGAAGAGAACCACCACGCCCGAAATCCAGCTTGAATTTGTTAAGATGCTCGCCGGGGCCTTAGGAAAGGAACCAGGCGAATTAAATACAGGAGATTTTTCAAGACCCATACCTCAATTCGGCAATAAATACTTATACGGGCTTTTGCAATATCGTGGAAGAGGTACGGCATCAAAGGCTCTAAAAATACTGAAGAAGGCGCTGGGCATAAAGGATTTATTGAAACCGAAAAAAAGATGGAAGGCTAAATACGAAAGCTGGGATTACGTAATCAGTATAATAAAGGATATCACCGGTGTTAACGTGCCAAGGCACGATATCCGCGCCTTCCTCGGAGGCCTACAGCTTTCAAAAGAGTTAGATCTGGCGCTGGCAAGAGAAGTGCAAGAAGGAAATTCTGCGGCGAGAGAGGCGATGGTAATCATTCACAGAAAGATGGTTATGTTGCATGTTAAGAGATACCATGCGAAAAATCCCGATATAAGCGAAGATGAGTTTGAAGAGACGGGCATGGTGGCTTTGCAGCGCTCGGTTGAGCGCTTTGATTCGAAAAGAAACCTTAGTTTTTCGACTTTAGCCTGGCCCAGTATTTATTACAGCATGATGGATCTATTAAGGAACAAGAGAGGGACCAGGAGAAAAGGCAAGGTAAAGGAAGTTCAGTATTTTGAGACTTCGGAAGAAGGCCATACCGGCTACATGGCTAATGTTGAGGCGAGAGATGCCGGAGGCCCATCGCCTAAAATAGCGCCTGAACTTCTGGTGCCATCCACAAAGACTATAAAGAGAATTTTAGAAGGAAAGGTTAAACCTAAGAGTGAGAAAATCGAGATATTTTTGTCATTCATTCGAGGCACGGAGAAGCAATGGGAGATAGCCGGAAGAATTGGCAAGTCACGCTCACGCATTTCTCAAATCGTGATTGAATGCAGGAAAATTATAAGGGCTCAACTGCCTAACCTCGGTCAGCCGGACGGCAAGGAAGATACGCCGCATTTGGAATGGCCGATCATTATTGCCGGGCCGGTGTTAGCGTTTTTATTCATACTGCCATTTGTGCTGGCAGGGTGGGTGCCGGCGCCTATTGCAGTGATCGCCACAATAGTGTCAACGGCGCAGGCAATCAAAAGCCATGAAGACGCGCACCTGAACTTTGGCGGAAAATTGCATATTGGCGTAAGAGGCATGTTTGTCGAGAATGAAAGCGGCGCGCCGCAGACAGCAGAACAGGCAAGAGCCGGTATTGTCAAGAGCGCTAAGGGCGCCGGGTTACAGTTATTGTTAGCAACAACCGCTTTTATTTTATCAGTCAGCGGCTTATTGCCTGCATCCGCAAATGAATATCTGAATTGGACGGCCGCGATCTTTGGGATCGGTACGGTCATCAATTTTATCTACTTCTTTGCCTCTGCTTTCTTCGGCCGGGATGGATTACTGGCCCGCGGAATAACAATGCAACAACAGGATGCAGGAAGCGTTACGCCTGCCGCGCCCAAGACAGATCCAATGAGCGAATATCATTATCTTGCCTGTTCCAGCAACTTAGCCAATCGACTGCCGGCGCAGGCCTTCGCCGAGCGTTTAAGGGCAAGAGGAGAAAATGAAGAGATCTTTTATGTCTACCATTTATCGGGAACTCCGGTAGTGGACGGCATGATTGTTGTCAGGCGTGGCAGCCTGGAGGTCAGCGGCAGCCGCTTAAAAGGCGTTATTGTTGATACCGAGGCGCTTGAGCGCAAGCAGAAGTTGAATATCGCCTTAAGGGCGGATGAGCTACTGGGGCAAAAACCGGATAAATACATATTTATCAGAAAACAGAATTTCAACCGCTATACGCTGGCCCGGCTTTACGATTATCATGTTTTAGAAAGCAACGACAACAATGATTGGGTGGTGCTGGAAAGGGAAAACCGGTCCGTGTTTCCTTTCAGCCGTGAAAAATACCGGGCGTTCATGAAGATCTTCAGACGGGATAAGCTTTACAAATGGACAACCATCTCAGACTTCTTCTCCGCAGGTATCGGAGGCGTCCTGACCGCGGTCATGATGCCGCAGATCCTTCATATGGCGCAGAGCAAATTTGGGATTCTTGCGGTGACGATGCTGGCCCTGACTTTGGTTAATAGCGGTATTTCGCTTTTTGCTCAGGCGATCGCCGGCAGGCGCGCCAGCAGCATGGAAGGCCTTCTAGCCAAGACCGAGGCCGCCAAGCAGCGCGGCGGCGGCTTGGTTCAAGGCGCAAAGGAAGAAGTAAATATGCGCATGCGGCGCTGGTGCGGCGGCTGGTGGCCGATGTTGGTCATCGCCCAGAGAGCGTGCTTTATCCTGATCTATCCTATGTTCTTCGAGAGTTTTTTCGGGGGGTATTCTCTGGCTACACGCGCGGCACTCTTCTTTGGTATCTATCTCGTATGGCACTTTTTCATCAGCATTACTCAGCCGGCCGAAGACAGGAATTCTTATTTAATAGGTGAAAAGGCGGCTGCGAGAGGATCTTTTAAAGAACCGGGTAAAGAGGCGTTAACTGAAAATTTCTGGCGGGCGCGGGCGTTTTCCGGAAACGTGAATAATGTGATAATGCTTGTGACTTTACTTTCCACATTGGCGGTTATGAATCTTTGCGGCATAGGCCCGATCACTTCAGCGTTATTCTGGGCGATATTTATTCCTATCGGCCTGGTTTTCAAGCCCTTGACGCGTATCTTAGCGCTTATATATGGCGAGGACGCCAAAGCGCGGTTAGTGATTTACTCAGACCGGCCATTTAACAAAAAGGCCTACTACAATGACCAAGGGCTTTGTAAATACAAATTCGCTTTTGAAGATATCGGCATTACCGTCTCTTCCGGAAACCCGTATTTTAAACCGGAAAGGATGCGCGATTACCGGCTGCGTAACCTGTATGGCATGCCGCTGAGACTGGCGGAGACATTGGACCGCATTTTGTCTACGCCGTTTTTTGTTAATTTGGTCCAGCAAAGCGTCTTATATGTGGATGAGCCGTACATCATAGTTGACCCGCAGGAGCTGGGCATAAAAGTGGAATTAGATCCAAAAGGATTTTCTTTCCCGAAGAAAACATATTCGCACAACAGTTCCTTAAAAAAAATTCAACAAGTGGTGTATAGGAAAAAGGTTTGTCTGGAGTTCAGGCAATATAGCGGAGAAGATGAGATAGGCCTTGAACTGAGCCAGAATATAATCGAGATAAGAGCTGTTTCGGCAAAAACTCCGGCTTGGGAAACACCGGTTAAAGAAAGCGAATTAGGCCGATATGAATTCCAGCTTTTAGAGAGCGGCTCTAATGAAGAAGCATATCGGGTATATCACTTCGAAGCGCAGCCTCAGCCGGCACAACAGGACGGCTTTTCCGAAGGCGTCAGAAAAGATGACGGCAGGATCCGCGTTACTTATTCCCGCGGTTCGGCAAAAATAGAAAAAATTGAAGGGGATTTAAGCAAGTTGCCGGTAGAGCGCCTGCTGAACAGGAGCCATCTTAACCGGATATCGATTGAAAAAGGCCTAGCCGCCCCCGGAATAGGAAAAGCCCTGGCCGGTTTTTATAAGGGCATCGGGGATAAAGATTTTGTCGTTTTTGAAAAAGAGAGACACTCTATTCTGGATTCCATCCTGATGTGGCGGGAAGCCCAGCGCACGGACGACCAGCCGGCGAAAAATTTAAGTTACGGCGAATGGGGCCACATGCTCAAGAATCTCTCCTGGGGCGTAATTTTGGTTACGGTGGGCCTGGCCTTTTCCAAGATGGGAGAAAGTATTTATAAAAAGTTGGATAATTTAGTATTCTATCAACAGCCTCTATTTATTCTGATCCCGATAATCCTACTCTGCTGGATCACTGAAAAAGTAGATAAGATCACACGGCTTGAAGCTAGCCAGAATGACGCTCATGAGAGCCGCGGCGATGCCGGCTATGACCGCAAGCTTAAGGGCTTCTATCAATTAAACCGCGGAATGTTATGGGCGGCTTTCATCTTCGCGGTTGTTGCGGGGCTGGTGGTTTTGCAGCTTAGACCGGTATTCTCGGGCTTCACGGAGTATCTCGGTATCAATGCCGGCACTACCTTTTTAATATTAGGTTTGGCAGTTGGTTTTCTATCAACTCTAAGCTCTACGCTGATGGGCCGGGTCTGGTGGAAATTCCTGGAAGATCTGGTCAGGAATAACGAGCGGCTTATTCATAAGGGCTACCAGAAGAATTTCTTTATCTACCTATATATAGGCACAGCCATCAATGTCGCCCTGATCGCCTTGCCGATAGCCCTTTTCTTCTTCTACTACAGCTTTGGCCTGACAACGCCTTACTTCGGCAATACGCCGCTTGGATATATCCTGTCGGCAACTGCCATTGCTGTCGCGGCATTCAGTTATTTCCTGCTGCCCGTCTTCGGACGCTTCGAAGGGGACGGCAAAATGGTCATTAAAGTTCCGGAAGAAAGCTTCCTGATTGAAAAAGAAGAGTGGCAGGGCTCTGGAGAAACCCGCGTTTTCCAAAGGCGCTGGATACGTTTTTCTAACGGCCTGTTGCTGAGTACGGATAAACAGGATTGTCTGCCGGTCATTTACGGCAAGAATAAATTTATCATCCTCGAGCCGGAGAAGAATGGTGTGAAGATTGTAACCGGCCAACCGCCCGCCGTTCCCACCGTGCCGCATGTGGCCCCTGCCCCAACCGCGACGGCTAGCTTGTTCGGAGTCGGCTACGTCGGCTGGTTTGCAAGAGGTGCGCTGGAATTTTTCAGCCGTCTAACCGGACCGGCCCTATTGACGTTCTTCGGCATTGGTATCTTGGCGGGTGGTCTGTTCCTTGCACGTAACCTCAGTCCGGAATTTGTTCAAAGTGTGTCCGCCTTATTCAGTAATCTCGACAAAAGGTACTTAGCATATGGAATGTTCGGCGCGGGCCTTGCAGTGATGGCCGCGCTTGAGGTTCGTGGCAAGCGCCCGTCTGCGGTATTAGATATCATAAGAAACGTTCTTGAAAGGTACGAAAAAGCCGGGAAGAGATTCACAAAGGATGAGTTTGTAGAAAGCGTAAGAAAGGCTGTAAAAGATGCGGGGATAAAAGATATGCCTCACTTATCGGACCCCACGATTAAAAGATACATGGCTGGACACCCTGAATTGCTGAAGCTTTATAAGAGCATAAAAATAAAAAAACAAAAGTCTCCAGATGCAATTAACGAGCAACTTCTCAAGTCATTAGAAGGAAACCAGTGTAAGCTCAAGAAGGTTAATGAAACTATCAAGATTCAGGCTGCGAAAGGTATTGCAAGGCAACTTAAGAAATTGCCAGGACAAGGCAGGCCCGACGTTACTCCAAAACATATAGAATTTGCCTTAAATGTTTACAAGTTTATCAAAGCTCAGCAAGGCCAGGCCAAAAAGGACGCAAAAGATGAAAAAGGCCCTGTGGGAGCGGCCGGTGCGAATATCTCCGCCGCCTTAAGAGCTGAAAAACTGCTGCATGAGCTGGGATTTATCATAATGGTAACAAAAAGAAAAGAACTCAAAGCCGTGTTGGAGGAAGAGCTCAAATCTTATATGGACAAACTTCATAGCGTTATGCCTACAAAAAGAACGCCTGTGAGGCCTGAGTCAGACACAGAAGAAGCCCGTCGTGAAAATAATAAACAGTCCCAATCCCCTGAAGGGGATGACGACTCTTTATGGCGCATGCCACGAAGTGGAGCTTTAAGAGATTTGGCAGAAGAGACACCGGATGTAGGAGATTATGATAAGAGCTTTGATATAGATGAAAGCGACGACACTGTTAGCGGTGGGATGATACCGGCATTGAGCGATTTACTCGAGAACCGCGGGATTAAACTAAAGCATCAATGGTGGATAGAGCAGGCATTATTCTTGGCGGGCAGAGTCGGATTGGTGGCTATCCCGGCGTTGGGATATTATTTACCGGCTGTATTTACGGGCGCGGTGTTCTTCGCACTGCACTTCACGGCGAGAAAGAACATGCCGAACGCTCCGCCCATGCAAAAGCTTACGCCCGCAATTCTTGCCATCATCAATACGCTATCCCTCATGTGGCTATATACCGCCCCAGTACCTTCTCTTTTAATCTACCTTATAGTTTCGTTACTGCACTATAGAATTAATTTAGGGTATCTGAGATTCATTTCTGGAATTACCGCACCGCAACCGCCCGCCGGCAAGGCCGAAGAGGTAATGATTAAGAATTTGATTATAATAGAAGTGCACCCAAGTAATCATGGCGATAGCGCAACGACTGTTGAAAATGCCCTGAAAGAAAAAGGGCTACTCGATGAAGGCGTTGCATTGCAAAAATACATATTGGTCTTCCCATTATTGTTGCCAGAAGAGTTTAAAAGCTTGCAGAAGATAGGATTTACGGGCGAAGAATTGGATATTGATGGTTTTCTTACGAAGACCATAACGCTGCCAGGAAATTTCACAGTGGTTTATTCAGATGCTGGCAGAATTACGCCCGACGCGCTGGAAGAGTTATTTCAAGCAAGGAAGGAAGTGGATATAGTGGTGCTGGGCGGCGGCATTGACCATTGCTACCGGATAGCTGTGATGGATTTGATCAGCGGTGTTGTAAGATCGAAAAACAAGGACCGGTCAGTACGTCTAAATTTGTATTTACCAGGAGCTGACCTTACCTATCCGAAAGATATGGAACCATATGATATTAACGGTGATTTACTCTATCTCCTCCGCTTCCACAATTTAACATCAGAGGTGTATTACAATGGAGAACTAAAGGGGCCTGGGAACCAAAACCCGGACGTTACCTTACACTATGTTTCAGATAAAAACAACCTGATTAAGGCCATTTCGGCAATTCCGTCGGCTCCCGCCGCGGCGCCGGCCCAGCCGGAAATTAAAATAGGAGCAAAGCCACGAGGTTTGCCTTCTCAGAAACCGCTTGCGCAGTGGTCGCCGTTCGACGATATGTCAATTACTACGTCCGGCGGTCATAATCTCGGCACGCCGGAAGAGGAGATGGCGCAAGCAGAGAAAGGGGACGGTCCGGAAAGTGCTCTGCCCGCCGCCAGCTGGGCACGGCAGTCGCATAGTTCAGTTTCTTCACGCAGACAAATGACAGCGCAACTTCTCCGAGAAAGCCCAAGGACAATAAAAGAGCTTGCCGATTTATGCAAAGTTCCTTACGCCATAATCTATAGCGATTTAGCCACTCTTGAATTACGCACCCTAAGGGATAGAATTATTAGAATAAAAAAGTCGCAACAAGAGAAAGCCCGACAGAGAAGGCAAAGAATAAAAGAACTTCTCCAGGAAGGCCCAAGGACAATAAGAGAGCTTGCCGATTTATGCGAAGTTTCTGCTCCAATAATCCGTAAGGACTTATCCACTCCTGAATTAAACACCCTAAGGGATACAATTATCAGAATAAAGATGCCACAAGAAGAGAAAGGCCACCAGAGAAGGCAAAGAATAAAAGAACTTCTCCAGGAAGGCCCAAGGACAATAAAAGAGCTTGCCGATTTATGCAAAGTTCCTTACGCCATAATCTATAGCGATTTAGCCACTCTTGAATTACGCACCCTTAAAGATAAGATTGTTACAATCCAAGAGAAGGCCCGCCAGAGAAGAGAAGAAAAGCTACCCCCTGAAACCGTTGTCAGAAGGAAGTTCGTATTTCTTACCGGAACACATTATAAGATACTCGGTATTCCGTTTTCTGCAGACGCCGATACCATAGAGGGAGCATTCAGGAGACTTATCAAAAGATGGCACCCGGATAAAGGTGGCGCAATAGAGGAAACCAAAAGAATTATCAGGGCCTGGCGATGCCTAAGAGACCCCGCAAGAAGGGCGAAATATGACAGGTGGATAAAAACTGCCTTCAGAAGAGTAGGCCTTGATGAGATTGAAAAGATTTTAAGTGGAATGAGCCGTTACCAGCCGGCTTTAGGCAAAAGAGTAATCGAGTCTTCCAGAGAGGAAGCTGGTGAGAGACTCAACATAGATTTAATTTTTATTGATATCCTCTTGGAGGAATTAAATACCTACCTGGATGGGAAAGGCCTTACAACATTCGCTTTCAAGGTAGAGAAGGAGATTTCAGGCCCTGAAAGCGGCATTCCGCCCTCAGAGAAACCTCGGCCCGGCGAGGAGCTGCAGCGTCGCATGACGGGCGACGAGAGGATCGATGACGCGGAGCAGGCGAGACTCAGCCAGGCGAGGCAAAAGGTGAAGAATGAGGCTAGGCGAAAAGCCGACGAAGCGTCGAACGCAGATCGGGTGGCACCGGAAGAACTATCCCAGAAAGAAGTATTTTACAGCGACCATGACTTTGAAAAGGCGGGATGGGGTTCTAATATCGCTGACGGCGAGCTTAGAATATTAGAGTCGGGCTCGCGGATTATATCTGAGAGCGCAAAAGATCATCCAAATAAGATCGATCCTGTTGAAAAAGTAATCAAACTGGGAGAAGGCGGGATAATTGCCACAGACAGCGGATATAGGCTTTCAACAGGCAAAGATGTTCTCGCTGGATGCTTGACGGTTATTATCCAGGCATATATCAGGGGCAAGCCGTGCGCGTATGCAGCAACCCATGTCAATGCATACAATGTGCTTAGGAAGCAAGTCGATGAAACACTTATTCAGAAAGCCGTTGATTGTTTAAATCAGTTGGTCCCTAAAGACGCTTTGGTACGGTATCAAGCTATGGTCTTCGGCGGAAAAGTATTCGGTAAAGGCAGGCAAGCAGCCGACGCGATAAGGGATGACTTGATTCGAAAATGGAATATCGATGTTCCGCTCAATTGCTATTATTTGCGGCAATGGAATATTGATCTTATGGCCGCATTTTATGACGGTCGCAATAAATGCCGTTTGGAAAATCTGAAACTGGTAACCCCCATGAATGAGCCATCCGCGAGATACAGGCTGGATAGCGTCGTAGATTTGACCTGGCCGCCGGCGCCGGAAGAACTTAAGAATGGCCCCACCCTTGGCGCGGCGAGGAGAGGCGATTCCAGCGTTTTTGGCCGTCCTCCGGACGAAAACAGCGAAGCTGTTTTGTTAAAACCTTGGAATAAGGCTTGCGTAAAGGGGCAGCTTACGCCGGACGAAATAATCAGTAATCTTGATTCTTCCCGTAATCTCTTGTGGGCTTCGATCAGGGATAACCCCGAAGCAAGAGAGGAATTTAGAAAGAGGTGCGAGGTTTTATTTAAGCATAATTTGATTGGATTATTGAAGGATGAACTGATCAGATTAAATGAAGAAGGCGCAGTGAAGGCAAATCTGGAAGATATTGCAAATATAGATGTGGTTCTCTTTGGCGACTGGTTCTGGAGGCCGGAGAATGATAGCTCAAGGGACCTGGATATACTTGTTATTTTTAGAGGGCAGGGTAATTATCAAGGAGTTTTATCTCTACCATGGGGCATTCCAAGCGGAGCTGTAGATTTTTGTAACTTGGAAGATTTTAAGAAAAAAGCTAGCCTTACAAAAAGACTTGCTCTGCTACTCTTAGGAAGCGGCGCGGTTGTTTACGGAGGCAACCTGGTTTCTGAAATAGAATTTGATCAAATACAAACTGAAGACATTTTAAATTGGGCCAAGAATCTGATAAAGGCAGGTAATCTAGAAGGCGATTTAGGAGAGTTGGGCGTTCCGCGTAAGCAATGGAAGAGATATTGGGAAGCTTTATTATATTGTCAGAGGTTTTTGCCTGCCCGCGACGCAGAAAAAACAGGGCTATTTTTACAAAAATATTTTACTCAACCTGGAATTTCCCCAACCGAAGTATTACGTAATTTCTTTACCCGGTATTATCTGGGCAAAATAGAGGTTCTCCCCTGGCTGCTTCCGGATAGCAATGTTTTACTCCAGGAATTTGGCACTCTCGTTGATGGATCAGTTAATACCCTGGAGCAAAACTGTTTAAAAATAGAAAGCAGGCGGTTCCCCGATGGAGAATTATATTTAAGGATCTTAAACCCGGATGCGGCTTCCGGCGCGCGGGTAAATCTTACCTATTCGATTGAGTCCTGCGAAGACGTGGTAAGGATAGTTTTATTAGCGGATACGCTTAAAAGATACGGCGCGCTAGACACCAACTTTATTTTGGACAAACCATATGATGCGGCTAATGGATTAATAGAAGTAATGAAGGGAAATTATCGCGATAAAGTATCCGATAAAGAAAAGAAAACGCCGCCTCTTTGGGTCAACCGTGTCTTATACCACCGCGCAAGGTTTAAGAACGATGCGCAGGAAGCAGCGGGCGGCATCAATGCCGCATGCGATAGAATTAAAATCATAAAAGATACACAAAACCCTTCTGGCTGGAGGGTGATTTTACCGGATGGCCTCACAGGCCAAAATGTGGTCCTGGTGCATGCCACAGAAAATAATGTAGACATTGTAGAACTATGGTTAATGCTGGTTGCTTTACGCAGAGCCGGCGTAAACAGCATCTCACTTATCAATACCTATGAAGGGTACTCGCGGCAGGATAAGGCATTTAAAGCAGGAGAAGCCGTGAGTTCGAACGCGATGTTAAAGGTAATAGATGCTTATGCTGATAACCATCTGGCTTTAAATGTCCATTACGGCAAACACAGCGGATGGATTGAATTCCAGAGCCATCGGCTCTATAACCTGAATGCCTTCGTGCAGATAGCGGAGAAGTTGTTTGATAAAGTTGCCGATACGGTTGGGGCGGATAATCTTGCCGCGGAGCTTGCGGAGCATCCTTTAATTTTGGTAGCACCCGATGACGGGGCCAGCGACTATATTGCTGAGGCAACAGAGGTGCTGCATAACTACGTAAAGGACAAATATGGTATTGATATACAGATAGATTCGGGCTACCTGGATAAGACAAGGGTTAGCGCTACCGAAGTAAAAATAACCGGTTTGATCCTCGGAAAAGATAAAACAATGGTCCGGGATCCCGGCGAATTAAGCGGACATTGGGTATTTATTATTGACGATGAGACTTCCCACGGTTCTACGCTATTGGCTTCAACCTATTTCCTGGTAAGAAAATTAGGTGTTTCCTGGAAGAGGATCTTGGCTGGAGTTGTTCATGGCAAACTGGCGCGCGGCCTCCGGCCGTTTAATACCGGATTGAATGAGGAAGAGCTAAAGATTGCTACTGAGCCGAAGCCGGAATTTATCGATGAAGAGAAAGGTTCTATGCCTCCGCAATTAATAGCGGCTACGCAAAGCGTAAGCTTGATTCCTGATTTCCCGGAACACTGGAAGGTCCCTATTAGTAAGATAATCAGCTTTGCCGTCAAGCATATTGTGGGTAAAGGTAACGAAGGGAATAATGACAACGGCGGGCAATCTAAGGACACTCCACCGGGGAATACTCCAGCCGGGGAGGAGGAGATGGCGCGACAGAAGGCGACGGCCGAATCCGCCGAGGCGGAAAGGAAAATAGTTAGATCGTTCGCGGAAGCCGTGTCTTTTAAAGATTGGGATGATGTAGGCACACAAAAAGCGCTTTTGAGAACGGCCCTCAGAGAGAAAGGCCTTTTGGATGAAGATGGGCTTGTAAGAGATATAAGCGAAATAAGGAGCACTTTCTTTGAAAATATATTCAAGCGTTTTGGTAAAAAGACGCTCGGTTCTTTATACAACTTTTATCAGACGCTTCATCGATCAGGGGAACTAAAAATTCCGGAAGGTATCAGGCTTTATCAATATATACTTTATCATCTGGGATTCATAAGAGAAAATATCTGGGATGAATTGAAAAGACAGCGAGCAAGGTATATTAATTATGGGACGTATTCCGATAAAAAAGAAGTAGATCTAACGGCGCCAACAGAAGATGAGAAGCTCTCTTTGGTAAGAAAGGGAAATCGCGAAGCGGTGGAATGGTTTGTCCAACAATACACTGCAGTCATTGAAAGAGAGTTGAAAAGAAGAATCGGAAAAAGCTATGAAGGAAATTTTAGATTTGATGAGGCAGAGCTTATCGGAATAGGAGAAAAGTCTGTCAGGCGGACCGTCTGTAGATATGCATCTAATGCGAAATATAAACTCCCCCTGGCGGTGATGATAGGGAAGAATATCAGAAGAGATTTATGGGATCTTGTGAAATTAAGGGCCGGATTAAGGAGGAAAGGCGGGCCTGGTCACTCAACACTTGTTTCTTACGATAAGCCAATAACTACTGATGGCGAAACAGGTTTGCTCGCTCTATTAGAGGGAAAAGCCGCGCCAAAGATCAGGCTGGATAGCGAGATAGCCGGCTTACTTATAAATCTTATTAAAAAAATAAAGACGTCAAAAGAGCCCTCTTTAAACGAACGCAACCATAATATACTTTTCTCGATATTTGGCATAAACCCCGAATCCGGAGAAATCCAGGATCCGGAAGGGCAAAGCGACATGGCCAAAAAGAATAACATTACAAAAGGCAGGGTTAGTCAGTTAAGAGCTCAATTTCTGGAATGGCTCTTTATAGATAAAGAAGGCAGGCGGTTTATTGAGCTTTTAGGTATAGACCCCGGCCTGGAACGCCTCCCGCCCATAAAAAAAGACCTTGCTGATCCAGAAGAAGGAATATCAACCATTGATGATCAAATGCTGGATATAAGAGGGGCGAATTCGCGAAAATATAAAAATATTGTTTTTGAAATATATACAGATGCAACAGGAAGAATAAAACATTATGGAATACGTACGCCATCCTATATAGCGCAAAAAGTCAGGATATACCGTAGTTTCGATGAAGGAAGAGGCCGCTCCATAATAACAATAGAAGCGCTTGTAAAGGGCAGGGTAGGAAGATTGGAATATACATTTGTTCCTGACAAATCAAAAGGCCGCAACAAGCTCTTACTATGTGTCTCACCGCGAGATGCTATAAATGATATAAAAAATCAACTAAAAGATCTGGAAGAATGCAATAAAGAAGGTAAGTATGAGAGAGTGGATTTCGAGACTTCCACCAATGCGTTTGGAGGGCTTTGGTTAATGGAAGTGAAAGACAAAAATGGCGAAGTTTTTGTACCATCTTTTTTAACGGGCCTGAGACAAAAAGGAGCAGTAAGGGTAGAGCGCTTCTATTCCAAAAGACTGGGATATTATGTATTTAAAACAGAAAGATATGACAGACATGGACGCAGGGTAGTCACTACCTCGAGGATAGTTTATGACAAAAAAAGAGGCGTAAATAAATTTGAGAGGTTTAATCTCGAAACCGCTGCTTTGTTTAGCCCCGGCCCTGAAAGTAAAGGTACCACCCCAGCCGGCGAAGGTGAAACAGGCCTGTCAACCGCCAAGCCCTCTGCGACGCCGGCGCCGGCGGGAGAAACGGCAGGGACGCTTTCAAAATCAATCTCAGATGTGTCCCCTGAAGGGACAGGTCCCGCCACTGAAGCATCGGCGGGCAAGCTGGGTTCAGATTTGAAAACGTCCCTAAGGTCCGCAGGACCCGGTCCTGAAGAGCCGATGAGTTTCCTGCGCGATATCGTGAATGAGAAAGAACTCAGCCAAAACATACTGGAAGAGATATTATCGTATCTCTTTTCCGGGAAAAAGCTTGTCCTCGCATTCAATAGTGAGTTAAGCGGATTGAGCCTTCCGCAATTGAAGGTAATAGTAAAGAAGTTGAATGACTGGAAAGAAGCGACGGCGCGCAAAAATCCGAAAATGAAAAAGATATTGGATAATTTTACGGTGTTTACGTATTCCTCCTTCGAAGAATTAGATGGAAAACTCAATAAAGCAGGATTTGCTGGAGAAGAAAGAGCCAAAAAGGAAAACTTGATATTCACATTCACGCCGAAACCTGTCGCGGCAGAAAATCCGCGGAAGCTGGGCTCGTCAGTGCGCGTCGTATACCTGAACGAAAAGAGAAAGTTCAGCGAGAGCGACTACTATCCACTTCTCGAGGTAGTGACGCTTTCGCTGGCTAAGAACCTGTTAGGATGGACCATAGAGGAGATGGAAGAAATGCTGCAGAAAAACGGAGTAGATTGTAAGAGGATTGGTATAGATAATATTGCGAAGGACGACGACGATCCGGCTATACCCATATTTGAACTGCTTCCTGCCATTGAAAGGTATGAATTGAACGAGCGCGTTGACAGATACACGCGAATACTGCGCGAAATCTATTCATCCGCTTAACGATTAAGGCCCGGGCTAAATGGGGTGGGGGAACCTTCCCCCCGAGTTGGTGGTCCCCACCCCAACCCGGGCTTTAAAAAAAACTGTAAATTCTAAGCCTCAAAATAGTATATTAGAATAACTGCAACTTCGACTTGACATATCAAAATCTCATAGCACACTCCATAATTTACCTTAAAAACAAAGAAAAAACAAAAGAAGAATCAAAGCTTAGTGCACACATCTCCTTAGCAAAGCAATTCTGTTAACATCAGTAAAATCTACCTATCCATAGTTGACTTTTTGTTCTTAATCAGGTATACTTTCTTCAAAAGTTAGTTTCTAACTCAATAACCAAGCGAGGGTTAAGAAAATGGATATAAAGGATAATGGCCTTTTTCACTATCGTACTCTTTCTGATAAAGAGAGAAAAAATTTAGCAATACTCGAGTTGATAAGGAAGAGAAGCTCCATATCAAGGACAGAGATCTCTCACCAAACTGATATTAATATCGTCTCAATCTCCAATTATGTGAAAGATTACATTGATAAGAATATAGTATTTGAGACGGGGTGTGATGTATCCACCGGCGGCAGGCGGCCGGAGCTTGTAGAATTAAATACGAAAGGCGTCTTTGTGATCGGCCTCGATATCGGATCGTCAAAGATCGTCGCAACGATAGCGGGCATAGGCATGGATATCGCGGGCACGACTAGCGTGCCATTGCCGCCGGACGGGATGGAAGCCGCGGCCAACAAAGCGGCGGAGGTAGTGCAGGAGTTGATACAAAAATCCGGCGTTGATAAGAGCAAGATAAAAACTATAGGCATAGGCTCCGTGGTCGCGCCGAACCGTTTTTCAGAGATGAGATACGCCATAGAGAAGAGGCTGGGGGTGGTCAGTTTTATCGGGAACGACGCCGCGTGCGCGGCATTCGGCGAGAAAAAATTAAATCCGAAAGTCGACGCCGAAGACCTTCTCTACATGTACTCGGATGTAGGTTGCGGGATAATCATAAGGGGCGACATCTACTTCGGCGCGGGTGGCAACGCCGGAGAGACAAAGATATCCAAAGAACATATTTCGAAAGAAGAAGAGCTCGTCTTCTTCAGGGGCGGCCAGTATCTGAAGCCCTGGAGCGACGACCTAGGGATAGCGAATATGGCAAGACGCGAGATAGAGAAGGGTGTTGGCACGAAGATAGTCGCCTGCGCAAAAGGGGATGTGAATAATATAACTACCGATACCGTGATAGAGGCCGCAATACAGGATGACGATATAGCTTCCGACATCATACGCAACGCGGGGATGAATCTCGGCGTCCGTATAGCGTATCTTGTAAATCTATTTAACCCGGAGGTAGTAGTGATAGGCGGCGGGGTAGAGAAGGCCGGCGAGATCATCCTGGAGCCGATAAGAAAGACGGTGAAGAAGCTCGCGTTCAGCGAGCAGGCAGATATAGTGAAGATAATACCGAGCGCCCTCGGGGAGAATGCCGTCAGCCTGGGCGCGGCTTCATTAGCTGTAAGAGAGATATTTTTAAAAGCATAAGAAGCGGAAAGATCCCTCTCCGCCTTTGGCGGATCAGGATCAATTTTGCTTCGCAAATTTGAAAGAGAGGTAGTGTATGGCAGAAGAAAAGCTGTGCAGCGTTTGCGGTAAGCCGTTCATACCGAACAAATACCGGCCCAACCAGACCGTCTGCTCTTCGCTTGAGTGCCAGTACAACCGCCAGCTCGGGAACATGAAAAAATGGCGGGACAGAAACCCCAATTATTTCAAGTATAAAGAGAGTCAGGATTCGTCCTGGCGCGAGACGTGCAGGCAGAGGTCTCTCGAGTGGCGTAAAAAACACCAGGAGTACCTCAAGCTTTACAGGGAAGAGCACAGGGAGCGCCACAGGACCTATATGAAGAATTACATGAGGGATTATAGGAATAGAAAAGGGCTCTCAAAAGGTGAAGGCAGCGACAAAGCTTAAAAAGGTCCTGATGAAACGCACATTATTCCTATCGATGTTTCTGTTTATTACGATTTCGGCCTGCGCCGAAGAGCCGGTCAATGTCTCTTCGGACGTGGATAAGGCCGAACGTTCAATAGTGGCTGTCCAGGCATTGCCGGAAAGCATTCCAAGTCTGGACGCCCCGCAGGTCCTGACCCTCGACGAATGTATCGACATAGCTATAAACAACAACCTGCCTCTTAAAACAGCGAAAAAGAATGTTAAGGTCGCCGAGTGGAGATTATTCGAGACGAGGCGCAATCTACTGCCGAAGGTCACCGTAGACATCCAGGAATATGGGGGCAAGATATACGGCAGGCACTTTGTCGGCAAGAAACGATCCGTCGAATTAAATCAGACATTCTTCCACGGTGGAGAATTCTTCTACACGATGAAACAGGCCGAGACGAACCTCAAGGTATCGAGCAGGGAATACTCCCGTATCAAGAATGAGTTACTGTTACAGGTAAAGAAAGGATATTACACGCTCGTGAAGGCTAAGAAGAATATGGAGTATCAGGACGAGCTTTCGCGGAACGTTTCGAGGATACACGATATGGTAAGCAAGCAGTTTGAAGCCGGCATAGCTTCAAACCTGGAGTTTTTAAACGTCAGCTCGCAGGCTTACCAGATAAAATTTCAGCTGACCTCGGCAAGAGGGGACGAGGAAGTCGCGAGCCTTATACTGAAACAGGCTATGAATATTGACGCCAGAGAGAGTATAGACATTGAGCCCCCTCCTGAATTTAAAAAGGTAGATGTGGAGTTTGAAAAGATCCTTGCCGACGCACTCGTCTATAGGCCGGAGATGCAGATAAGCACGCTGATGGTGGCGTACTACAATTACGGATTGAAGGTAGCGAAATCAAAGAGCTGGCCAAAGATAGACGGCATGGCTTCGTTCGGGATGGCGAAGGAAGAGTTCATATCCAAGGACGCAAGTTACGATCCCGTGACCGGCGCCGATAGTGACCAGAAGATGGAACAGCAATGGTACGCGGGAGTAAAATGCAGCCTCCCGGTATGGGGTTCGACCATGGAGTATACGTACACTAAAGAAGTCTGGGTGCCGGTCGTGAGCTCTTTACGCGGCACAGAGACGATAACCAACGACTGGAAATTTAATTTCCTAGATAATCTAGCGCAGTTTTCGGAGAAGGCCACAGCCGAGGTAGATCTAGAACGCGCCAAACAGGAGCTGATCAAGACGAAGCAGGACGTGGAGCTGGAGGTAAAGGAAGGATGTTTCAGTTATGAAAAGGCCCTCCTTCAATTGGATACCGCGGCCTCGAAGGTCAAATACCAGGAGAGCGACCTTGAAGTGACGAAATTCAGAAGAGAGATGGATGAGGTGGCGGATTCTAATGTTATAGACAGCATGATAAAGCTGGCGCAGGAGAAATTCGGTTACGTGCAGGCGCTAAGCGACTGTAATGTCGCTGTAGCCAGCATAAGTAAGGCCGTAGGCGTGCCAAACTATTTCAATGGCGTGGTTGAGAAGAACGATAAGAATTAAAACCTTCCGACGGATGCTCAACTGTTTTCGCTGAGCGAAGTCGAAGCGCGAGGTGGTCATCATGGACAAGATAGATATCAATAAGATCAAGAGCAAGCTCGGCAACATCGCAATCTTTAAGAACTTCGATCCGAAGAATTTCAAATTTAATAAGAAGACATTCCTAAAAACGCTCTTCATCGTTATCGCGTCGCTCCTGGTGCTTGTTGTCATAGCAAGGACGACGGGCAATATACAGAAGGTCCTCTTCAAAAAGAAGACCGACATAGCAGGCAAGTCCAAGCCCATAACCTTTGAAGAGGACGCTGTAGCAGTGAAGGCCTACAAGATAAAGAGGATGGACTTCAAAGATACTCTCCCGGCCCTCGGTAATATAAAAGGCTTCAAGGAGATAGACCTGAAGTTCCAGGTTCCCGGTATTATCGAGAGCTTCAACTTCGAGGAAGGGGAGAAGGTACAGGAAGGGGATATAATGGTCAGCTTAAACCAGAGGGACCAGCTCTTAAAACTGAAATACGCCGAAACGGAATTAAATAAGAACCGCAAACTCTTCGATTTGGGGGCAATAAACTCGGTGAAGATGGAACAGTCTAAGCTGGAATACGAATCGGCGAAGAGCGACCTCGATAAAACAAATATCTATGCTGTAGACAACGGGTTAATGGGGCCGCGGTTGATGGATGTGGGTAGCTTTTACAATACGAGCGTCGACAACAGGGCAGGTATATTTATCTGTGCGGATAAGGTATATGGAGAGTTTAACATAATAGAGAAGGATGTGCCGAAGATAGCTCTCGGCCAGAGGGTGGAAGTCTTTGCCGACGCCTATCCCGGTAAATCCTTCACCGGTACCGTCGACAGGATATCCCCAGTCATAGAGGGCAGATCGAGGACCCAGACGATAAAGATCGAGCTTGATAACAAAGACGGCATCCTGAAGCCGGGCATGTTTGTGCGATCTCTGATAGCTACGTACGAAAAGAAGGACGCGCTGGTGATACCGGCGTCGGCGCTTAAGAAGAAAGAGAACGAGTACCTGGCATACGTTATCCACAAGGAAGAGCCGAAGAGCTTGGCCGAAGCCGTTCTCACAAAAGACAAGGAAACGGATAAGAAGAAGGGATTGTTCGGCTTATTCGGCGGCAGGAAGAAAGAAGAATTGAAGTCCCAGGCGCCGGCGGGCTCCAAGGAGAAGGCTGCCGAATACGGAACCATAGAGATAAGGAAGATCAAGCCGGGCTATATGTCCGAAGACCTTGTCGAGGTCGATAGCGGCGTCCAGGAGGACGAGCTTGTGGTGGTCGAAGTGCAGGAAGAGTTTAAGGACAAGGCCAAGGTCGAGATAGCCGAGGTCCAAGAAGGAATATTGTAGTTAAATGAATTTATCCAAATTTTCGGTAGAGCGTCCCGTCACCGTCATAATGATAGTGATAGGGATCATGGTCTTTGGGGCGGTATCTTTAATGCTCCTTCCTCAGGAGCTCTTTCCCCAGATAACATATCCGCAGCTCACAGTAGTCACTCCATACGCTAATGCCGCTCCGGAAGAGATAGAGACCCTGATAACAAAGCCCATAGAAGAGGCGGTGGGAACCGTCGCCGGCGTAAAGAGAATAAATTCCATATCCAAAGAAGGTCTCTCCCTTGTAATAGCCGAATTCGGATGGAGCCAGAATATAAACTTCGCGGCGCTGGGGATGAGAGAGAAGATAGATCTTATAAAAGAGAGGCTGCCCAGGGACGCGGAGGAGCCGATAGTCCTGCCGTATAACCCGTTCGACAGGCCGATACTGATATTGAGCGTAACGAGCTCCAGCAGCCGGTCACCGCTTTCTTTAAGGGACCTCACGAGAAGGATGATAAAGGACGAGCTGGAGAAGGTGGAGGGCGTGGCGTCGGCTACGATATCAGGAGGCCTTGAGCGCGAAATAAAGGTCGACATAGACCAAGACAAACTACAGGCAAGAAGGATCGCTCTCCTTGATGTCTCAAGAGCCGTCTCAAGCTCGAATCTCAACTATCCCGCCGGCACCATAAAGGAGAGCTTCTACGAATACCTCATAAGGACATTGGGAGAGTTTGAGAAGGTACGCGACATAGAGGAAGTATCTATCGGCTCGGGGGCGATGGACGAGGCCCAGGCAGGGCAAGAAGAGCAAAAGGGCGAGATAAGCAAAGATAAGCGGCTCATATATCTGAAGGACGTGGCCACGGTCACAGATGATTTAAGAGAGAGGACGAGCTATTCGCGCTACAACAGCAACGAGAATATCTCGATATCGATCCAAAAGCAGGCGCTCGGTAATACTGTAAAGATAATAACCAGGGTAAAGAAGAAGATCTCGGAGCTTAAGACGGACCTTCCCAAAGATATAAGTGTCGCCGTAGTATACGATCAATCAACATTCATCACGAGTTCTATTACGGGGGTTTGGAATGCCGCTTGGCAGGGAAGCATACTCGTATTCATAGTGCTCTTCTATTTCTTAAGAAATTTCTGGAGCGCCATAATAGTTACCCTCACCATACCTATCTCGGTAATGGCGACCTTCGCGCTCATGTACTTCTCCAACATCTCGATAAACATGATGTCTTTGGGTGGGCTGGCGTTCGGCGTGGGCTCACTCGTTGACTGCGCTATCGTGGTCGTGGAGAATATATTCAGAAATACGCAGATGGGCAAAGAGAAGAAAGAGGCCGCTATAGTGGGCGCCAATGAAGTCTTTCTCTCCGTCTCCGGTTCTATACTCACCACTGTAGTAGTATTTTTGCCACTGATATTTGTTATAGGAATCATAGGCCAGGTGTCGAAGGATTTTGCGCTCACCGTCACGTTTGCGCTCCTTGCGTCATTGATAGCGTCCCTTACTATAGTACCGCTTTTGGCCTCGCGCAGCATCACCGCAGGGAAAGGAGTCGCCACGGAAAACGAAGACGACCTATCCGCTATCGATAAATCAGCCGCCGCCTCTAAGCTGAGAAAGTTTTACGAGGGGATGCTGCTGAGATTTGTAAATCATAAAGTACGATATCTTACCATAACGCTCATTATATTCACCTCATCACTTGGATTATTCGCCCTCATGGATAAGGAGCTTATGCCGAAAGTCGACCAGGGGCAGTTCGTAGTAAAGATAGATATGCCGGCCGGCACGAGGCTCGTGGTGACAAACAGCCTGTCGGAAAAGGTGGAGAGGCTTATAGAGGCGATCCCCGAAGTGGACAGCATGAACGTTACCGTCGGATCAACCCAGGAGTCTTCCGCCAAGCATGTCCTGGAGCGCCTAAGCTCGAACCAGGCTGAGATAATAGTTACGCTGAAAGCCAAGAGAAGGCTCGGCAGCCCGGAAGTGGTGCAGATGATAAAGGAGAGACTTTCCGCTATGAGCCTGGGAGGCGCGAGGGTCGATTATATACTGCAGGAGAATGTATTGACCGCGGGGCTTGGCGCGCAGGCGCCCGTTACCATAGAGATCAAAGGCAACGATTTGAAAGAACTGGAGCGCCTGACCAGAGATGCTCAGGCCGGCCTTGGCAATATCGAAGGGGTGTACGGTATAAAGGATGATCTTGCCGAGCCTTCACCAGAGACCAAGATACACATAGATAAGGATATGGCGTCGGTCTACGGGCTCTCTGTTTCCGATATAGCCCAGACCGCGATCATAGCGTTAAAAGGCTCAGTAGCAAGCAAGTTCAAAGAGAAGGGGCAGGAGTACGACATACGCGTAAGGTTGCGGGAGAAGGACAGGAATAATTTTACCAAGCTCGGGCGCGTCCAGATACAATCACCTATGGGCATGAGCGTACCTTTAGGGAGCGTCGCGACATTCGGGATAGGCAAGGGCCCCAGCGAAATAAAAAGATTAAATCAGGAGAGAGTCGTCTCTGTTTACGCTAACGTCTATAACAGGCCCATGAAGGACGTCTACAGCGACGTAGAGGTGATGATAAAGAAATTAAGCGTGCCGAAGAATTACATAGTCAAGCTCACCGGTGAAACGGAAGAGATGAAGGCTTCGTTCGAAAGTATGCGCAACGCCATAATAGCCGCATTCGTTCTTGTATATATGATAATGGCGGCGCTCTTCGAGTCACTTTGGCAACCTTTCATAATCATGTTCACTGTACCCCTCTCTCTGATAGGGGTCGCCTGGGCGCTCTTCTTGACGCACACAAGCGTCAGCGCGTACGTCCTGATGGGCGTGGGAATACTCGGAGGCATAGTCGTTAATAACGCCATAGTATTGATAGACTGCACGAATTTATTCGTGTCCAAGGGGATGAGTGTAAAGGAGGCAGTAATATACTCCAGCAAGCTGAGGCTTAGGCCCATACTGATGACGGCACTCACAACGATATTGGGTCTTACCCCTATGGCCTTCCTCGGCGGCGAGGGCGCGGAATTGCGTGCGCCTATGGCCATTACTGTTATGGGCGGATTGTTGGCAGCCACATTCCTTACTTTGGTCGTGATACCCACCCTATATCTGGGTTTTGTCGAGACGCGCGATAAGATCTTTAAAAAGAAGAAGTAAAAGATGAGTTTTCCATCCTTTTCTATCAAACGGCCCGTTACGATGCTGATGACCTATACCATACTGGTCCTCATCGGGGTCCTGTCTCTATTACAGCTTCCGGTTGAACTCTATCCCAATATAAGTTTTGGCGAAATAAGTATAATAATCCAGGTGCGCGGAGGCATTCCACCCACGGAAGTAGAGTCTCTCGTTACTCAGCTGGTCGAAGAGGCGGTAGGTACGGTGAGTCATCTCGAAGAGATGCTATCGATCTCCAAGGAGGGCGAGTCGACCGTTGTTTTGAGCTTTGAGCCTGGCATAGATATGAACTTCGCCGCTCTGGAGGTCAGAGAGAAGTTCGCGAAGATCAAGAACAAGCTCCCTAAAGAGATTGAGAAACCGATCATAGCGCAATTCAAGCGCTCTGACGTTCCCATAGTGATCGTTGCCGTAACGAGCCTGCGCAGGACGACGGAAGAGATAAGAAAGATCGTCGACGAAAACATCAAGGAAGCGCTAAAGCGCGTTAACGGTGTGGCCGATGTCGAAGTCGCCGGGGGCAGAGAGCGCAAGATCCTGGTCGAGGTGGACCAGCGCAGGCTTGCCGCATACAATATTTCACTGGAGCGCGTCATATCTATGATAGGCCTCAATAATCTAAACCTGTTGTCCGGAGAGATAGAGAGGGGTAAAGATAAGTACCTCATAAGAACGATAGGCCTCTATACAAGCGTCGACGACATAAAAAGGATACCCGTTTCAACACTCCCCGGCGGTACCATAATAAGGTTGAAGGATGTGGCGAACGTACTGGATTCTTACTTGGAGCCCACCGGATATGCCCGCGTGAACGTCCGGCCTGTAGTAAGCCTGTATATCCAGAAAGAGTCCACGGCCAATACTATCACGGTAGCAAATCAGATAGTGAAAGAGCTGGATAGAATAAGAGGGACCCTACCCAAAGATCTCAATCTTGTGGTGACGAGCAACCAGGCGGACTTTATCAAGAAATCGATAGACAACCTCAAGATCTCGCTTCTCCAGGGGGCGGGCCTCATAATGCTCGTCCTGGCATTCTTCCTTATAAAATTGACAAAGCCTCTGTACGTCCTGGTGGCAATACTACTTATAGCGACGCTCTTTTTACCGGCCAAATTTTTGAACCCGCTTCTTTTAGCTATGGTGATCGCGTCGATAGTCATAACTAAACTAAGGCCGGTGCTTATAGTAACATTCGCCATACCGATCTCAATAATAATGACGTTCTCCTGCATGTGGGCTATGCATCTTACTATAAACTTTATGACGCTCTTCGGGCTCGCGCTCGGAGTCGGAATGCTCGTCGATAATTCGATAGTCGTTTTTGAGAACATACTCCAGAAGAACGAGCAGGGGCTTAAGGGGCTGCAGGCAGCCACCGAGGGAGCAGAGGAGGTTTGGGTAGCCATATGGGCCTCCACCTTAACAACGGTCATTGTCTTCCTGCCGATGATCTTCGTAGGACAGGAGATAAAACTGCTCTATGGCGGAGTGGCATGGACAGTCACGTTCTCGCTGATTATATCGCTCTTCGTGGCCATAACCGTAGTGCCGCTTTTGGCTTCCCGTATAAAGTTCTCAATAGAAGATATACCGAGAGGTTACGGCAAGGCTGTCACCGAAGGTTTTATGCACATGGTATATGTTCTCCAGAGAAAGGGTGTAATTTATTTTATGAGGAACAGGCGTCGTGTCCTCATACTGGCATTTGTAGCTCTATTGATAGCCGTATTCCTGTTTATGCAACTGGGTAAGGAGTTTTTAGGCACCACGGAACAGAACAAATTCACCATTTTTATTGAGATGCCTACAGGGACAAAGCTTGACGCTACGGACTCGGTGGTCAAGAGGGTAGAGGCCCTGATTAAAGAGATACCTGAGGTCAAGACGTTCTCCTCGAGAGTTGAACCGTGGTCGAGCAAGGTATATGTGGAGCTGGTAAGTCTCGTGCAGAGGAGGAGATCAGTGGCGGAAGTAATAGACAGCATCCGGCCGAAGGTCGAAAAGATACGTCCGGCCTTCATATATTTCGAGGAAGAACAGGAGGTCGGGACCAAGGAGGTCATACTAGAGCTATTCGGGTATGATTACGGTATCTTGAGAGAGATAGCGATATCTATGGCGTCGAGGCTTGGGACAGTAAAAGGCTTTACCGATACCAAGATAAGGATGAGAGAGGGGCGTCCAGAGCTGGGACTTAAGGTAGACAGGCACAAGGTCGGCGTATTCGGTATGAACGTCGCGGACGTAGCCGACATGGTCCATGCTCAGATGAGAGGGTTGAGGGCGACCCTGTACCATACCGAGGCCAGCGAGGTTGAGACGATAGCCCGCATAGACGAGAAATACAGAAAGACATTCAAGGATATGCGTAAACTTGTGCTTACGAATAAGAAGGAGGACAATATCTACCTGGAGCAGGTCACCGACTTCAAGTACGGATTGGGACCCAGTGAAATATGGCGTAAAAATAAGACGAGGATGATACAGGTGAGCGCCAATATAGGGAAGACGGCGCTCAGCAAGGCCGCTGAGTTAACCAAAAAGGCCCTTAGCGACCTGAAGCTCCCCGAAGGGTACTATTTCAGGCTGGGCGGCAACTATCCCACTATGGTGGCTACACAGAATCAGATATGGCCGACGCTTATCCTGATCACTATCTTGATATACCTCGTGCTCGCCTCACTATTTGAGTCTTATGCCCAGCCGCTCATAATAATGTTATCTGTCCCGCTTGCCGTTATAGGGGTGGTAATTGCTTTATACGCGACAGGTAAATCAGTCGGGATGGGAGTCTTCGTCGGGTTGATGATGCTGGGAGGGATAGTCGTAAATAACGCCATTCTTTTAATAGACCACGCAAACCAGCTTAGAAAAAAGAAGATCAATTATCTTAAGGCTATAGTAATGGCCTCCCGAGACAGGTTGAGGCCTATACTTATGACCACCATAACGACGCTTTTGGGGTTGCTGCCGATGGCTATCAGCACAGAGGAAGGCTCCAATTTGTGGAGTCCTTTGGCCATCACCGTAATGGGTGGCCTCCTTTCCTCCTCAATTCTTACCCTCCTTATAGTTCCCAGCGCCTATGTTGTCTCTGAAGATTTCAAGAGCTGGATAAGAAAAACTCTAAAGTAACACTCTGTGTTATCTTTTAACAAGTGATTTATCTCTGAATATATTAAGATATAAAAAAGTTATATTTAGTCCCTTGCCTATCATCATTTTATGTGATATATATATATTAATGTAACAAGGAAGTAGTGCGGGTAGTTTTTTTTTTGGAATGTTTCTATAATGTTTAAAAAAGTATTAAACAAACATTAAAGAAGAGAAAGTGATGATAGAATACACGATAAACCCCAAAAAACACTTGATTCTGAGGATCATCGCCTGCGTTCTGGTCGTGACCTTCGTTTGTTACGACATATCTTGGGCATCCGATCTATTCTACTCCTCCCCTAATTCATCCACTGGCTCTCCCGCTAATATCAACCTATCAGACAAGAAAGAGGTCACAAATTACGATCAGATAGCCTACGACAAGAAGGCCTCAGTTGCCAGGGGTCTATTACCATCCAATCAAGAAGCGGAGCAATCCAATAAATTTGCGCCGAGTTATATCCAGGAGCAGCAGGCAAAGCATGAGGATATAATAAGACAGAAACAGGATGCTCAGGACCTTATTCAGATGCCGGCCCCTCAGAGGCGTGATCCGGATTGGGAATTGAAGCACAAGAAGGGCGGCCCCGAGCCGCGGGGTGGAAGAGGAAATTATGCCGAGTGGTCTACCACGGATCCGGATGAGGAAAACGACCCCCATAACCTGAATGATTTTATAAACCCCGCCAATCTCACCCAGACGAACAGGTACGATATTACGATGATGGACGTCAAGCGTTGGCTTAACCAGGGTAATGTCAAAGAAGAGACCGATAAAGACGGTGTCAAATACTGGCTGGGGTATACTGACGACAATCCCGATATGTCTAGATTCATCATGAAGATCATGTACGCGGGTGAGGGTGATGACAAGAGAATAACGACTATCTATACCGGCTATCGCTTTACGGCAGGCGGCACATACGAGGCAAAGTACAGGATAGACTATGTATACAGCGGCGATGACCTCACGGAAACGCGTAAATATGATACATCTTCCGGCCCGGATAAGATTGTTGAAAAGAGCGTTTATGAAGGTTCAGGCGATGACAATCGTATCTTAAAGACGATCTATTATGGCAATGACGGCAAGACGATAGTCAACCGGCGAGATTTTAAATATAACGCCTCGACCAAGGCATTGGAATACGCAGAGTTATATGAGTCGGATTCCGAAACGAGCGGATCGGGCGAATTGATACAAAAGACGAAGTTCTTCGGGACGCAGGGCAAGGAGATCGCCGATTACACGCAGGACTATTACACGGATAAAGAGACCGGCCAAAGGTACACCACCGGCACGACCGTCTATTATTACAAGAACGGCAAACGCGCCGGCCAGACAGAAGACCAGGAGTACCGCTATTCTAAGTCGAAACAGATTACTTACAGGGGCGATCCTGACACTAACGGTGATGGAGTATTAACGGATGGTGAGCTTGCGGCTGCGAGAAAAGAATCGATGCTTGTCTATGATGACACAAACCGCCTGGCAGGCGAAGAAGTTGCGGATTATATGGTCATATATTCGAAAACAGGCGCGATCACGAAGACGGTAGTCTACTTTTATTCTGACGGTAAACGCGCCGGTAGTGCCAACTACCGCGAATGCATGTCGAGCGCGGCCACGTATTATGGCAATCTGGATACGAACCATGACGGAAAGATAGATGATGAGGAGCTTGCCGAAGGGATCAAATCCTCCAAGACATTCTATCATACCCAGTATCGTTTGAAGGGCGAGGAAGTGCAGGACTACACCCTGGCCTACCTCATGGACGGCACTACCGTAAGAGATACAACGGTATACATATACGAGGGCGGCAAACGCGCCGGCCAATCCACTAACGATGATAGGATGGAAAGCTCCGTAACGTATTGGGGCGCTGCGGTCGAGAGCGACGGTTCGCTGAAGGCGGATGCGAAGAAGAAATCGGAAACCATGTATCAATTTACTGTCGTAGCGAAAAGAGGCGAAGAGGTAGCCGATATTACGCTCAATTATTACAGGGACGGCGAAACAGTAAGAGACACAACGGTCTATTACTATAACGGCAATAAGCGCGCGGCCGATTCTAATGTAAGAGACGGTCTTGAGCGGAGCGCCACCTTCTGGGGAGAGGCTGTCTCCGGAGAGGTGATAATAGACACGGACGGTGACGGAATTTCGGATGAAAAAGAGGCGGAGTTAGGATTAAATCCCACTGAGTCAGACTCTGACGGAGACGGCTTTAGTGACCGGGAAGAGTTGGAAGCGGGATCCGATCCGACGCTTCCATCAAGCACGCCTGACTACATGCAGGATTCTGACGGCGACGGACTTTCTGATTATTACGAGCGGCTTTATGGGCTTGATATTACAAAATCGGATACGGATGGCGATGGATACACGGACCTGGTAGAGCTGCTTATCGGTACGGACCCGTTAAAAGCGGATAAAAAACCGGATAGAGCCGAAGAGCTTAAAGATACGGATAACGACGGCATTCCTGATCTGGTTGAGAGGTTGATGGGCAAGGATCTCGACAGTGCCACGGTGATGGCGGAATTGACCAAGGATTCTGACGGCGACGGCCTCTCGGACCTTATCGAGCTTATTATTGTCAGCGATGAGAATGACCCCAATGACGCTGGTTCGGTATTTTATCTCACATCCAGAGATTCAGGTGGTAATAACGGAATCACAGATCTCATGGAATCCATTATAGCGCTCGGGCTTCAGAAGATGGACGTCGACGAGGACGGCATCGCGGACTGGATAGAAGCGCTTATGGGTAAGGATCTTGATAGCACCACATTAATGGCCGAGCTTGCAAAGGATTCTGACGGCGACGGCCTCTCGGACTTCATCGAACTTATGATAGGCAGCAATAGATATGTCGCAAATGATGCCGAAGCGGTCGCCTGGCTGCTTCACAAAGATACGGACGGTGACGGCCTCTCGGACTTCATCGAAACGCAATTAAGATTAGGGCTGGATATAGATAATGACGGCGTCCTTGACGCGGTTGAATATTATATTTACGGAGACCTTTCGCATGATATGACGGCCGATGGGCTTAAGGCAAATTCCGATAATAACGGCATAGCCGATATAATGGAAAAGATACTCGCGGTGCGCTATGGTTCCAGAGCATTCGAAGATACGGATTCAGATGGTATTGACGATCAATTGGAAAGAGACCTATGGCCCAATCTCGACATAAGCGATTTTAGTTATGATTCCGACAATGATGGCGTAGCGGATATCGTGGAATATCTGCTCTATGGAGATCTTACCTCAGCAGGCCCGGGGTCTGATGCGGCCGACCTCGATTCAGACGGTGACGGCGTGGCGGATTGGATAGAGATATTACTCGGATCTGAACCATACAATGCCAATAGCAGGCCTGCATTCGGCGCACAATTTACCGATACAGACAAGGACGGTGTACCGGACGCTAAAGAGTCTTCGATAAGGGATACGGATAACGACGACATTCCTGACAGATTCGACAAAGATTCTGACAATGACGGCTACAGTGACGGCGAGGAAATATTTAATGGATTTGACCCGGCCGATATTTTAAGCCATCCGGCTTATTCCAGTCAGGATTCCAACGGAGATGGGATTACAGACATAGAAGAAGCCAGGAGAACGTCCATCGGAGGATATAATCTTCTGGTAGATTCCGATAGCGATGGCATCCCTGACAGCGTAGACAATTCGCCAAATGACGCCGATTCCGATGACGATGGTTATTCAGACGGAGAAGAAGTGCGTTACGGAGCCAATCCCTTTGATGTCAATAGCCATCCTCAGTATCCCGTGACTTATAAATACACGCTGCTTGACACCGCAAGACTGAAGTCCCAGACATTTTATGTCATAAACGTCGTCGACGGCCAGCTGCCGCAGTCGATAGCGGATTACACGCTCAATTACTATAGCGATGGCCTTACGATGAGGGATACGACGATCTACTATTACGAAGATCCTGATAGCGCGGTCTCGGACGTAAGGGCCGATTATATCAGTCTTAATCCCAACTACTCCATAAGAGATTCCAGGAAGACAAGGGTGGTGACCTACAAGGACGACGCCAGAAGCTCTAAGCTTGATTATGATGAGGACGGTCTTCCGGATTATCTCGAATCTTATATAGAAGATGCGGATTCTGACGGGTATTTTGATTTTGAGGACGCGCAGTCACATTCGGGTTTTATAGATGACAAGGCGTGGTATTTGTCGATACCCGGTAATACTATTCCGGCAAATGACGATAACAGCACGGTTAATGACGGCAGCGGTAATGTAGTCAATGACGGTATAGAAGATGATGCCATAAGGCGATCTGAGACTTTCTACGCGTTCCATTCCGACGCCGATCATTATACGGATCCCGGCAATGAAGTGGCCAACTACACGTATAACTATAATTTCGACGGAACAAGGATCAGAGAGACGACCGTATACATGTATCAAGGCGGTGACCGCGCCACGGACATAGACATCAATATAGACTCCAGGAAGGAATGGGTTGTCACGTATCTGGATGACGTAATAAATCCCGATAGTTCGCTTAAAGCCGACGCAAAGAAAAAGTCCGAGACGAAGTACTATTATGACAATCTCACTTCGGCCGGAGACGAAATAACAGATTTTACTTATAACTATGTGATCGGAACGGATCTCAAGAAAGAGACGATCGTCTATAAATATGGTAATGATCTGAGAGCAAGTCTTGTAACCAGCCAGCCCGGACATGAATTTATAACCATGACAACCAGCACAAGCTACATCGGGGATGCTCTGGACGGCACCGAAAATCTTATCGCGGACGCAAAAAAGAAGAGCGTGACAGTATATTATTCAAAACTGAACGCTCTGCGCGGAGACGAGGTTACATGGCGCACCGATACATATAGTTCATCGGGGCATGTCGTGCAGAGGACTCACTACTATTATGGTGACGCCGAGCTGTCACCGGACAACTCCGCCGTTGCGCCTGACGAAACGCTCCGTCTTAGCAAGACATACCGCTATGATTATATCAGCGAAACCGACGATGCCCTGTTGTCGGAATCGGTTTATTCGGGCTTCAAGGGTGAGGAGCTCTTACAGAAAACATACTCCTACGGCCATAATTCCAAGACAGACGAAGATTATTATACTTCGAGGACCGATTATCATTACAGTGTCGATGTTAGTGACGCCAGCCTGTCGCTCGGCGACTTCCTGGATATTCTGCAGAAGATGGCGGTAAAGGCAGAGCTTAAAGAATTCTTAAGCGGAATAACGCTCGAATCCCTAGAGGGTGACAACATTAGTATGAAAGAAGAACTATTGCAATATTTGAAAGACGTTTCCGGTGGCCACGGCTATATGCCGGCAGATGTCATGGTGCTTGTCACGAACGATGAGAGGGTAAAATATACTACGAGCTACGATATCAATAATGCCTGGGGTAAATGGGGAGCTACCCCGGATCCGGAGAGCACGATTTTACTTACACAGACAACCACTTACCAGTACGACCCGGCGTATGTTTATAAGATTATTAGCACCACAGCTTCTGGAAGGCAGTATTTTATGCAGGATGCCTCCGAGATATCCGGATTGTACACGACAGTTTCAACGTATAACAACTACGAAATAGTCGAAGCATCGCACACCGAAGGCGCTTCCTACAGATATTATGGTTCGGAAAATGAAAGGCAGATGGGCCATTACACCACAGACTCTATTAATGATGTTTTCGGCACGCTTAAATCTCAAATTACGACAGGTGAAAGCTATACATATGCTGATATAAACGGCGATACGACGGAGGAAAGGTTGGTTAGCGGCAGGTACAACACCTCTTCAAGAGATGATGTTGAGGCTGACCTTCCAGATGGCTTGGTCGGATTCATAATGCAGATCGATGAACATGGGATGATAAGGGAATCAATCACCACCGGCCAGTCCGTGAGGCTAACCGACACGGGCGAGGAGATGATCACCGGCACCTACACGACAGAGGCCGTCAATAACGAGTACGGCTACCTCACTAGCCAGATCACCACCGGAAACAGCTACAACAGGATATTCGACGGCTCCGCGATGGTCGACTATAAAGTAGGCACCTATACCTCTACGGCCACGACGATAGACGGCTTCGGCACTGTGCGCAAGACGGACACCGCAGGAGAGTCCGTCAGGCTCTTGGATGACGGCGTCACGGAGATGAAGACCGGAGACTACGCTACGGTCGCGATAAATAACGAGTACGGCTACCTCACCAGCCAGATCACCACCGGAAACAGCTACAACAGGATATTCGACGGCTCCGCGATGGTCGACTATAAAGTAGGCACCTATACCTCTACGGCCACGACGATAGACGGCTTCGGCACTGTGCGCAAGACGGACACCGTAGGGGAGAGCGTCAGGCTCAACGACGCCGGGGAAGAGATGAAGACCGGCGACTATACGACGGTCGCTTTAAATAGCGAGTACGGCTACCTCACTAGCCAGATCACAGAAGGAAATTCCTACAACAAGATATTCGACGGCTCTGTCATGGTCGACTACAAGGTCGGGACCTATACCTCCACCGCCACGACCATAGACGGCTTCGGCACTGTCCGCAAGACCGACACCGTAGGGGAGAGCGTCAGGCTCAACGACGCCGGGGAAGAGATGAAGACCG
>CAYSSS010000005.1:0-303 GCA_964433975.1 uncultured Planctomycetia bacterium | reverse complement strand
ACAAGGTCGGGACCTATACCTCCACCGCCACGACCATAGACGGCTTCGGCACTGTGCGCAAGACGGACACCGCAGGAGAGTCCGTCAGGCTCTTGGATGACGGCGTCACGGAGATGAAGACCGGAGACTACGCTACGGTCGCGATAAATAACGAGTACGGCTACCTCACCAGCCAGATCACCACCGGAAACAGCTACAACAGGATATTCGACGGCTCCGCGATGGTCGACTATAAAGTAGGCACCTATACCTCTACGGCCACGACGATAGACGGCTTCGGCACTGTGCGCAAGACGGACACCG
>CAYSSS010000004.1:0-50671 GCA_964433975.1 uncultured Planctomycetia bacterium | reverse complement strand
AAGCCGGGAAGTTTCTACCGCTTTCCACGCCTTTTCGCTGACCGAGCAAAAACCGAGCCCCGGTGGTATCATAAGGCCCTTCTGCGAACCGCATACCGCTATATCTACGGCCCATTTATCATTTTCAAAGTCATCGGCTCCGAGGCCGCTTATCGTATCGACCACAAAGAGCGCGTCCGTAGCCTTCACGATCTCTCCGATCGCCTTTATATCAAAAACGGTTGCCGTGGATGTTTCGCAAAGGGTCGTATATACAGCCTTCACCCCCGGATTCTTCTCTAATGTCTCCTTTATTACCGCGGGCTTAGGACCGGTGCCCCATTCCACGTCTATCGGGATGACTTCAACGCCGTACGCCTTGGCTATATCGCCAAACCTCTCTCCGAACTTCCCTCCGCGGACTACTATTATCTTGTCACCGGGTGAAAGGACATTTACCACGGATGCCTCCATCGCACCCGTCCCGCTGGATGTGAACGTGAAGACGTCATTCGATGTCTTTAATATCTTCTTCAATCCTTCTGTCGCATCTTTGAATATGGCCTGGTACTCCTTCGTCCTGTGATGGATAATGGGCTTGGCCATCTCAAGCCTTATATCTTCGGGGACCGGCGTGGGCCCCGGCGTCATCAAATACTCCTTGCTCATCTTAGCCTCTCCTATTTTATTTTTTTCCCGCAAAACATCTTTAATAGTAGCCTTACTTTTTTTAAGGTGTTTTGCGGGATCCCGCGGACACCTTTAAAAATCTCGCCTATTGCTATAAAGCTGTCCGGCGGGACTTCTTCGTGATATTCTCTACCACTTCGTCCACGATACCGTATGCCTTCGCCTCTTCGGCTGACATGAAGTAGTCCCTGTCGCTGTCCTTCTTTATCTTCTCCAGAGGCTGCTTCGTGTGTTTAGCCAGTATCTCTTCGAGCCTCGCGCGCAATCTCAGTATCTCCTGCGCCTGTATGCTGATATCTGATGCCGCGCCCTGCACTCCGCCCCATGGCTGATGTATCATGATGCGCGAGTGCGGAAGAGCATAACGTTTTCCGGCCGTGCCGGCGGCCAGGAGAAGCGCCCCCATGCTGGTAGCCTGGCCCACGCAATAAGTGTTGACGTCGGGTTTAATGAACTGCATAGTATCGTAAATCGCCAATCCGCTCGTAACGGATCCGCCCGGCGTATTTATGTATATGGATACATCCTTATCCTGATCTTCCATCTGCAGGAACAATATCTGGGCTATGATTAGATTGGCGACCACATCGTCTATGGCCGTACCTATAAAGATAATCCTGTCCTTCAGAAGCCTTGAATAAATATCATACGCCCTCTCGCCTCTACCGGTTGTCTCAATTACCATAGGAACAAGTATACTCATGATCCAGCCCCCCAATTTTGTGAAACAAAATTGATCCTGCGGCTGCGACAAACCGGAGCAGCCGAAGGACATCTCCGCCGCTAATCCTTCTCTTTTATCTCGGCGCTCTTCAAGAGAAAACTTATCGTCTTCTCCTCTCTAATTCTTTCAAGCAGGCTGTCGACAAGGCCTTCTTTCTCGTAATGATCCTTGACATCTTTTTCGCTCTTATCGGACCTTACGGATATCGACTTGTATGCATCCTCGAGATCCTTAGCGTCGACTTTGATATCTTCATCCTTGGCTATTCTATCGAGTATGAATAATAGGCGGACCTGCTTGAGCGCGTCATCCTTAAAACGCTCTTCCAGCTCGCCGTTCCTTTTATCAAGATCTTCTTTCTTAAAACCTTTTTCCTCCAGGCGCACCTTGGCGTTTTCGGACATCAAGCGTATCTGTTTCTTTACAAGCGCGGACGGTACGGCGAAGTCGTTAGCGTCTATGATCTTATTGAGCAGCTGATTCTCCGCGGCTATCTCGTTGTCGGACCTCATCTTATTTTCAAGCTCCTTCGCCACTTCTTTCTTCAGGTCCGCCAGGTTCTCTTTTCCCAGGTCCTTCGCGAATTCATCGTCTACGCCGGGCAGGCTTCTTACTTTTATCTCCTTGGCCTTGACGTGGTAAATGGCCTTCTTGCCGGCAATATTTTTATCCGGATACTCCTTGGGCAGCTCCACCTCGATATCGCGCTCATCATTCTTGTTCATCCCGACCATCTTCTCGGTTAGGCCGCTCATGATAGAGCCCTTTTCTAGGTAAAGCCAGAGGTTCTCCCTCTTCTTATGAGCCGGTTTTGCGTCCACCGTGCAATCGAGATCGCTCACCACGTAATCATTCATCGCTGCAGGTCTGTCTTCGACCGCCAGATACCTGGCGCTGTATTGCCTGAGATTTTCCAGAGCCTTATCGATATCTTCGTCTTTAACTATCGCCTTCTTCTTCTCAACCTCTATCCCCTTATAATTTTTTAACTTGAACTTCGGCCTGGTATCCGTCTTTGCCCTGAAGGACATCGCTTTGCCCTCCTCAAATATTAAGTCGGTTATATCGGGAAAACCTATGGGGTCTATCTTGTGTTCATCCACAGCCTTCTGGTAGGCATCCGGAACGAGATGATTTATCACCTCTTTCTTCGCTTCTTTAGAGTAATGCTTTTTCACGAGCTCCTTAGGAGCCTTCCCGGGCCTGAAGCCCGGCACAGAGGCCGCCTTGGCTATCCCGCTGTAGACTTCCTCGAACGCCTGGTCGACAGTCTCTTTAGGGACCTCTATCTCAAAAAGAGTGGAACACTCTTCTATTGCTTTCGCCTTCGTCTTCACCCAGTACACCTCCAGCTCAAATATTATACCCCACCACACTAACGACTAATTTTAAAAGGTGTAACGGGGTTCATCTCTCTCCTAATTTTTGGAAGTCGTAATTATATCACAAAACCTATATCACCGCAATATAACAAATGGCACTAACCGTCATTGCGAAGGAGCGAAGCGACTAAAGCAATCTCGTTTTTTGAGATTGCTTCGGACTTCGTCCTTGTAATGACCATATTCAATACCTCACAACAACATTGAATATGGTCACATTGAAAATTTCGCTTCGTGGAATTTTCCGTACGCATCATATTAAAAATTTCACTTCGTGGAATTTTCCGCACGCATTACATAGAAAATTTTTCACCGAGATATATCTCCCTGGCCTTGGGATCCGAGATCAGCTCTTCTTTCGGCCCGGATATGAGAATCCTGCCTCCCGCCATGAGATAGGAGCGGTCGCATATGGTCAGGGTCTCCCTCACGTTGTGATCCGTTAGCAGTATGCCCAATCCTTTATTCCGCAGCTCTTTTATTATCTCCTGGCATTCGCCGACAGCTATCGGGTCTATCCCGCTGAAGGGCTCATCCAGTAATATAAACATCGGATTTGTGACGAGCGCCCTGGTTATCTCCACGCGCCTCTTCTCCCCTCCTGAAAGAGTATATGCCATATTCTTCCTGAGGTGCGTTGTCTTGAGCTCGTTCAACAGCTCATCGCATCTTCTCTTGCGTTCACGAGGCGAAAAGTCCAGCGTCTCGAGAACCGCCATTATATTCTCCTCGACCGTAAGCTTCCGAAATATCGAAGGCTCCTGGGAGAGATACCCGATACCTGAGCGCGCGCGCATATGCATCGGCATACCGGTTATATCCTGCCTGTCAAAGATTATCCTACCACTATCGGGAGCTATAAGGCCCGTGATCATATAAAAGGTGGTAGTCTTGCCGGCTCCGTTCGGACCCAAAAGCCCTACGACTTCTCCTCTCTTGACATTAATATCCACGCTATCTACCACACACCTCTTGCCGTAAGTCTTCATCAAGCCGGTCGTCTCTAATAGATGCATATCATCTCCCCGGGAAAGCGTCCTCTATTACGCTATCGCCCTCCTGGGCGATAATTATCTTAGGGTTTCCGCTTATAGAAACCTTCTTCTCCGCTTCATTGTATTTCGCATTATCGCCGTAAGCGACATTATCACGCTGGGTTATCTTCACATGGCCCTCCGCTACTATATCGTTTATCTTCTTTGTGCCGGGATCCAGGTTGACGGTTATCTTGTCAGCGTCTATATCGCCGTCGGCGCTCTTGACCTTTACATTATCCTTAAAGTACGCCAGATTCTTGGCATAGTCGAATTCAACCTCGCCGTCGCATGTTATCACTATTCTTTTCTTCTCTTTAGGCTTCGACGCCGCATCCTTGGCGCCACCGCTCTTTGCCGAGCCTTCCGGGAGCGGCGAGAAACCCATCTGCTCCTTCAATGTCGAACCCGCGTTTTCAATAGTCGCCACAACGTTCTTCTGGAGCCTGACATTATTCTTTGATTTATCATAGACCCCTTCGTCGGCCGTAATTACGGCCTCTTCGCTACCATAGGTCTTTGCGACTATATCTTCGAGCTTGATCTCGTTCTCCGATATCGATTTGGCCGTCCTGCCTATCACCTCCCACTTCTTCTCGCCTTTTTCGGTCATGCCCTCGAGATTGAACGACAGAACATTGTGTTCAATGCTTTCAGACTGCTCTTTCTTGGCCTGATCTCTCCCCTTAGGCTCAACGGTCGTTACGGGATCGACCTTCGGCGGCTCTTTCTTTCCGCAGCCCGTTACGATGAGCGCCATCATCAGAAATATATATGTAAAGTACCTATTAGATCTCAATTGACTTTCTTTGTCTTCCATCTCTTGTGTATCCAGACCCACTGCTCTGGATACTTCCTGATATAAGATTCTATAACATCCGACCATCTCTGGGTGTTGGTCACTATATCGGCCTCTTTGTTTCCGGTATCGACCAATTCTATCGGTTTTTCTATTATAAAACGGTGGTGGCCGCCCTCTCGTATAACAAAAGTCGGCACAAGGCTCGCTCCGGTTGCACGCGCCAGCACAACCGGTCCTACCGGTGTAAAGGCCGGCCGTCCGAAAAAATTCACAAAGACGCTTTCTACGGAATCAACATCCTGATCTGCGACTATGCCGAGTATCTTGTTCTCTTTTAATACTTTCAGCATCTTTCTGGGGGATTCATCGCGGTATATAACATTGATATCCTGTTCTCTCCTCAGGCTATTCAACCAATTGTCGTACTTATAGAAATATATCTTCCTGCCTATGGTTGAACCCGGATAACCTTTAACGCGAAATGTCAGGCCGAGAAGCTCCCAGTTACCAAAGTGGGATGCAAGTATTATCGTACCTTTGCCCCTTGCGAAAGAACCGTCGACGACGTCGATGCCTTCTATCTTTATAAAACGGTCTATATTTTCCTTATTTATCTTGGGAAAATTTATCAGCTCGGCCGCGTTCCTGCCGAGGTTTTCAAATACTTTTCCGGCAATGCGCCTGATCTGGCCCGGGCTCTTTTCACTGCCGAATGCGTGAGTAAGGTTATCTATCGCTATATCTCTATATTCGGGAAGAATATAAAAAGCGCACCTGCCAAAAAACGCGGCAATCGCTGAAGCTACCCTAGTGGGCAGCAGATATACTAAAAATGCGGCAGCTCTTCCGAGGTAATAGAGGAAGTACCTCCTGTATTTATACTTCATATGCCATATAACTATATAATACTACTGTATGCTTGTCAAGATTGTTGCGGAGGCCGCCAAAGTGTGCACTGACATCCCCCTGCCATCACTCCAGGTCTTTGTTCGCGGCCTGAAATTTCCCTCGCTCACCGGTATGGAAATTCCGCATTTGGTTCGCTCGGGGATTTCTCCAAGCGAGTATATGCGAAATTTTTTGCCGTGTGCTGCGGTTTACGTTTCGCGAATTTGCAGGAATTCCCTCCCTTAAGCCCATACAGTTTCAAGGTGTTCCTGTATCGGTATGGGCGTTGGTCGGTCAGTTCCTGCATTCGCTCAACGTAAATCCTTGCACACCGACTAGCCATATACAATGTGCCAAAAAATTTCTAATGGCCGCTCACAAAGCCCTGTAGCGCTGACAGGCGCAGGCGGAATACCCGGTGGCCCGCTTCCATAGAGGTTATGGCAGGCAGACCTCGCGGGGTGGTGCCTGAAGCGGCGTTAAAAAATTTGATACCTCATGGCGATACAGAAAAAATTTTAAATTCCTGAAAGAAGTTAAAATTTTATCAAATTTTGTCCGAATAAATTTGGATGCCCAATCCAAATTTATGTCCGCGAAAGGCACGCCCCGCGAGGTCGATGCCTGCCTGGAGTAAAATATTAATTAAGGGGTATTACTTGAAGTATCTGGAAGTTGCTTCGTCCCATTTGTTCTGGGACTTGAGGATGAGCTCGCAGATCTCGCGCACAGCCCCGCGGCCGCCGGGTTTGGCGGTGACATGGTGGGCTATCAGCTTGACTTCTTCCATACCGTTCGGGACCGAGACTGCGAACCCGACTCTATTCAGGATAGGTATATCTATCAGGTCATCGCCTATGAAACAGATCTCGTCCTCAGGAATCTTGAAACGTTTAAGCACATCTTCAAAAGGAATGCGCTTATCAATAAAACCCGCATAGGCCTTTGCGACTTTCAGATCCCTGGCGCGAAGCTTTACAATGCGTGACTTCTTTGCGGTGATTATCACCGTCTTTATGCCGACTCTATGTAGAAGCGATATTCCGAACCCGTCAGTCACGTCGAAGAATTTCAGTTCATCTCCGTAAACGCTGTAGACGATACGCCCATCGGTCATAACGCCGTCGATATCCGTTATCAGCAATTTTACGCGCCGGGCTCTTTCTACTGTCTCGCTGCTTATCATACGAGCCCCGCCTTCAATAGATCCTGTACATCAAGTAGACCGACGGGCCTCTTCCGGTCGTCGACCACCGGTATCTCGTCTATCTTTTTCGAACGGAGTATGTCGAAAGCCTCCGCGGCCAATCTCTCCTTCTTTATGGTAGTAGGGTTTTTGGTCATGAAATATTTAACTCTTTTATTTATCAGGTCCGGCTCTGACTCCAGATGGCGCCTTAAGTCACCGTCCGTAAATATGCCTGTGAGTTTCCCCTTGGCGTTCACAACGCTGGCGCTTCCTGCGCGCGCCTTCGTTATCGCAAGCAGCACCTTCTTAACCGTAAAACCTTCATTCACTATGGGGCTGTCCCTGCCTTTTCTCATTATATCTTCCACTCTCAGTATCAGGCGCTTCCCGAGTATGCCGCCCGGATGAAAGAGAGCAAAGTCCTTGGCCTTAAAGCCCTTTTTGTCCAATAATGCCACGGCGAGGGCATCTCCCATCGCCAGCATCGCGGTCGTTGAAGTCGTCGGAGCAAGACCTAGCGAACACGCCTCTCTTTTCACCGACGTGTTTATTATGTAATCCGCGTTCCTGGCCAGGGTTGAGTATCTATTCCCTACCATGGCCATAAGCTTAGCCCCGATCTTTCTAACTATGGGCAGTAACTTCACCACCTCTTCCGTCTCGCCGCTGTTGGAAAGAGCGAGTATAAGGTCGTCTTTTGTAACCCTGCCGAGGTCCCCGTGTAAAGCCTCTGCGGGATGCAGATATAGAGATGGTGTTCCGGTAGAAGAGAGCGTGGCCGATATCTTCTGCGCGATAAAACCGGGTTTACCCATGCCGGTAACTACGACTCTTCCCTTTATATTATAGATGGCGTTTACCGCTCTCCCGAAATTCGAGTCTATCCTCTTTATCAGGCTGGAGAGAGCGTCCCGCTCGATCCGTAAAACTCTCTTTGCTGTCTCTAAGGACATCGCTACACCATTTACCTGCCGGACGTTTGGCAGGCCCTCTCTACCCTCTTTAATTTCATCAACATGGCTTCCAGCTCATCCAGCTTGATCATGTTCGGCCCGTCGCTCAACGCCTTTTCCGGATCCTCGTGAACTTCCACGAAAATCCCGTTGACGCCGCAGGCAACAGCCGCCATGGAAAGATATGGAATAAAACGTTTTTCTCCGCCTGACCTGTCACCCAGGCCTCCGGGCATCTGCACGGAATGGGTAGCATCGTATACGACCGGATAACCGAGGTCCTTCATGATAAGAACGGACCTGAAATCGCTCACGAGATTATTGTAACCGAAGCTGGTGCCTCTCTCGGTAAGCACTATATTCTTATTTCCAGATGCCTCTATCTTCTTGATTATGTGGCGCATATCCCAGGGCGCCAGGAATTGCCCTTTCTTTACGTTCACTGCCTTACCCGTCTCCGCGGCGGCAACGATAAGATCGGTCTGCCTTGAGAGGAAGGCGGGTATCTGGATCATATCGAGTACTTTGGCGGCCTCTCTCACATCTTTCTTACAGTGGACATCCGATAGTACCGGGATGCCCAGCTTCTCTCTTATACTCTTCAATATCTTAAGGCCCTTCTTTAGCCCCGGGCCGCGAAAAGAATCTATTGAGGTGCGGTTGGCCTTGTCATAACTCGCCTTATAAACGAATGAGACGCCAAGGCGCCTGGTGATATCCTTCAAAGCCCTGGCGTGGCGCAAGGCGCTCTGCTCGGACTCTATCGAGCACGGCCCGGCTATAAGCACGAAAGGATTATCGGCCCCTAACTTGACGCTTCCTATTCTGACCTCTCTTGTCGCTGGCATAGTATTTTTACTGCCTCTCCGAAAGCATCATCTCTTTCACTCTCATAAGATCATCGTGCGTATCGACCCCTATAGTATCAAACTTAGTCTCGACAACTTTTATCTTATAGCCGTATTCGAGGACTCTCAATTGCTCAAGCTTCTCTGCGCTCTCCAGGGAAGATTTCGGCAGGTTCCTAAAAGTAAAGAGGAAATCTTTCGTAAAGGCATACATACCTATGTGTTTGTAGTATACCGGCTTCTTCTCTTTATCCGTCGTATTGGTCCTGTTGTAGGGTATAGCATATCTTGAAAAATATATGGCATACCCGTTCTTATCAAATACGGCTTTGACTACATTGGAATTTGTGAGCTCGGCGTCATCCTCTATTCTCTTTACCATGGTGGCCATCTGCGCGATCTTCTCGTCTTCAAGGGCCATCACAAGGTTGTCTATCATTATGGGTTTTACAAGCGGCTCATCCCCCTGGATATTGACAACTATCTTGACATCCATGGGATTAACTACTTCGGCCAGCCTGTCGGTACCTGAAGGCTGATCAACGGATGTATATACCGCCTTCCCGCCGAACCCCTCTACCACCTTCATTATCCTCTCGTCATCGCACGCAACCACAAGGTCATCGAGCGCCTTGGCCTTCTTGGCGCTCTCCCATACATGCTGGACTACCGGCTTACCCAAAAGATCGGCCAGAACCTTACCTTCAAATCTCGTTGATCCCCAACGTGCCGGTATAACACCTATTGCTTTCATTTAACCCTCTCCCTGTTTATCCTATCTATAAGTTCTTCCGGAGTCACTACAGCTATGCCCACTTTGCCTACGACTATACCTCCTGCGCAATTTGAAATATGCGCCGCCTGCAGGGGGTTCGCGCCTGAAGCGAGAGAGAGGGTATAGCTGGCTATAACGGTATCGCCCGCGCCCGATACGTCGAATACGTCCTGGGCTACCGTCTCTATATGCTTCATGGGTTTGTCCTTTTCGAAGACCGCCATCCCGTTCTCACCCAGAGTTATCAAAGCTATCTTGCATTTAAACTTCTTCAGCAAAGCCGCTCCGGCTTTCTTGAGCGTAACGGCGTCTTTGATCTCAAAACCTACGGCCTTCGACGCTTCGTGGTTATTGGGAGTTATCAGTGTTATGCCATTGTAGTACCTCAAGTGCTCTTCCTTGGGATCGACCGAGATTATCTTTCTACGCGCCTTGGCGAACGGGACGATCTCCTTCAAAAGCTTCGGCGTAATGACCCCCTTGCCGTAATCTTCTATGATCACGGCGTCCATCTTCTCGATTATATTCTTCGTATTATTTATTATGCGCTTCATCGTATAGTCACTTAAACCGCCCACCTTCTCTTTGTCGATCCTCACCACCTGCTGGTGATGCGCCACAACACGGGTCTTCAGCGTGGTTGGACGCGACTCATCCACCACGATACCGCTTACATCGATATTCTTCTGCTCAAGCTCGCCCTTCAATATGGCCCCGCGCTCATCATCCCCTATAACTCCTGCCAGATATGTACGTGCGCCCATAGAGCTTAAATTATTGGCGACATTCGAGGCGCCGCCCGGCATAAAACTCTCTCTCTTGACCCATACTACAGGCACAGGAGCCTCGGGAGAGATGCGCGAGACATCGCCCCATATGAATTCGTCGAGTATAAGATCGCCTACAACCAGTACTTTAGCGTTCTCGAAATTCCCTATGATGCTCTTCAGTTTATTAAAATCGCTCTTTCTCATGCTCAAACCTTTTCTATAATCGAACGATAAAGAAGCGGTATCATAAGCTCGTGATGGCCCGTGATGTTATAGCCCCTGCCCCCGGTAGAGGTGGGTCTTAAGATTACGTTCTGGTGGGGCCTGTAATGGCTTATCATGTCAAAGTTCGCTGTTGTGAATTTACGAATTTTATACCCGAGATTGCGCGCCACCGTAACGGCTTTCAGGAAGACTTCCGGCAGTATAACGGCGGATCCTATGTTGACCGCCACGCCGTTCTCCAGCTTAGAGACGCTGTAAATAAAAGTCTTGAAATCCAATAGAGAGCCTTCGCCTATCGCCATGCCGTTCGCGCTCGGGTGCTGATGAATTATGTCTGTACCTATAGCGACATGCACCGTAACGGGCACTCCCAGCTTGTATCCCATAGCGAGAACGCTCTTCTCTTTGCACGAAAAATTAGACTTCATTATACGCGAGCCGACCGCTTCGCCGATACCTATGCCGTTCCTGAACCCGTAGTTCACGGCCCCGTTTATGAATGACGCCGTCTCCTGGGCCATTCCGAACGAGCCATCGACTATCCCTTCGCCTACATCCTCGCTCGTCCTGCCTATCATCGACACTTCAGTGTCGTGAATTATGCCGGCGCCGTTCAAGGCAACATGCTTTACAATGCCCCTCTTCATCAGGTCTATAACGATCGGCGACAGCCCGCACTTTATCACGTGCGCGCCCATCATGAATATCACCATTCTCTTCTTCGCGCCGGCGGAAACTATAGCGTCCACGGTCTCTTTGAAATTCCGGGCCGCGAGTATATTAGGAAGAGAGTCGTAGTAACTCTTAAACGACGAGCCTTTCTTTGGCAGGGACGCAAAGTCCTTAACGGTGACTTTGCACTTTCTCGAATCGAGATGTATAGTCTTGATTTTTGAGAGGTCTATACGCTTTGTCATACTCTAATAGTCCTTAAGGTTACGATATCTTACCACAGTAACTTTGATTTTTCAATATCTTATCCGCTGCCAAGAGGACCTCTTCGACGCTTATCGCATCGAGACACTTGAATCCGAGCCTGCAGTTATGCGCAAGGCAGATATCGCATCCCACGTCTTTATGTAGCACAATATCTCTATCGCCTAAAGGCCTCCATCGTTCGGGCGAGATGCCCCTGTCTTTGCGGCCGAATATCGATATCACGGGTGTACCTACAGCGCACGATATATGTACCGGGCCGGAGTCATTTGATATCAAGAGCCGGGACCTTCTCAATATGCTGGCAAGATCCGATACGATAGTCTTGCCTGCAAGGTTTAAGGCCTTGGACTTCATCAACGCGGCGGCCCTATCCCCTATCATCTTATCGTCACCGGGTCCGGAGATTATGACTATCCTGGCGCCGTACTTTTCGGCAAGGGCGTCAGAGGTCTTCGCAAAACGCTCCAGCGCCCACCTTCTCGAGCGGCAGCTCGCCGCAGGGTGGACCGTGATCACCAGATCGTCCTGTGAGATCCCGTTCTTATCGAACAGCTCCTTCATCCTCTCCTCGCTCAACCTGCTAAGCGGTACGTGAAGCCTCTTATCCGAGGAGTCGATGCCTATATATCTCAAAAGGCCGAGAGCGTAATCTATCTCGTGCTTCAGTCCGTACTGTTTTGTATGCGGAACTCTCTTCGTAAGGAGGATCCCGAATTTCCTGTCATAACCGAGCCTTTCCGGTATTCCCGCCAAATATGTAACTATGTGAGAGCTGTTCTTGGGATGGAGTATAATGGCCAGATCGAATCTTCTATTCCTGATCCGGGCTATAAACCTGATCTTTCCTAACAAGCTCCTCTCCTTACCTGACTTATCGTAGGTTATAACCTCATCGATGTAAGGATTGCCGTCCACGACCCCGCGAGCGTAAGGCCTGACGAGAACGGCTATGCGGCCATCCGGATACGCATCTCGTACCGCCTTTATTGCGGGGCTCGACAATACGACATCCCCGATCCTGTCCATCCTGATGATGATTATTTTCTTATTCATAACCCTCGATCATCATCTTAGCCCTATCGAGTACTTCATCGGCAGATACCAATTTCATGCATTCGTGGCCGTACTTACATGCTGCAACTTCGCACGGCGAGCAGAATAATTTCTTGCTTATGACGGCGTCGAACTCGCCCGTAGGCCCGTACTTCTTAGGATCGGTCGGGCCAAATATCGCCAGGACCTTCGTACCGACGGCGCATCCGAGATGCATCGGCGCGCTATCATTAGTTATAAGAAGGCTTGATCGCTTCAAGAGGCTCGCGAGCTGCCTTATGTTGGTCTTATCGACAAAATCCTTATACTTGCCCTTCATCTTCCTGGCGACGGACAGAGAGATCTCTTTGTCCGGACCGGTCCCCACGAAGACTATTGTTGCGGCGCATTCACCCGCTAAACCGTCGCAGACTTCGGCAAATCCCTCAATGGCCCATCTCTTCAAATGGCTCTTGGCTCCGGGGCTCACTATAACAATGGGCTCGGTTACCGCATTCGCCTTGATGAGATCATCGACATAATCCTCATCCTCTTTGGTGATATGTATATACGATCTCTCACCGAGACCATCGATCCCGAACGGAGCAAGCCTGTAAAGATGCCTCTCCTTCTTATGCACCACATCCTTTGGGAAAGATTGTATCGGGCTGGTCCTGTACCTGGGTGCCAGCAAAAGCGGAAAGACCGTATTCCTCAGATCGACCACGAGATCGTATTTCAATCTTCTCAACTTAAGCTGCAACCTCCGCTTTTCGGCTATCGATATATGCTTGTCGTAGACCACCAGCTTGAATATTCTTGGGTCCTTATCGAATATATCCTTGCCGTTTGGGCCTACCATCACGTCTATCCTCGAACCGGAAAATTCCTGCGACAAGGCCCTTATGACGGGCGTCGTCAAAATTATATCGCCTATATTGCTCAGTGTGATGACGAGTATACGCTTGATCTGCGCTTTATCTATTACCGGCATTTAGAACCCTTTCGGCTTCGTCAAAGACATCCCGAACCGTTATGAGCGCCATGCAGCGGTTGTCGGTGCACGTAACATCATAACAAGGAACATCGCACTCTTTGGTCTTACATATTACCCTGTAATTACCTTTCCCGTACGGTCCGGTCAGCGTGGGCGATGTAGGACCGAACAAAGCTATAACACGGGATTTCATAGCCACGGCCAGGTGCATCGGGCCTGAATCATTGGCAACTACCAGATCCGCCCTCTCCAGCATCGCCGCAAGTTCCTTGAGCGTCGTCATGCCGCACGAAATTACCGGAATGCTATTCATCATGAGCCTGATCTCTTCTACCAACAGAGCGTCTTTCTTCGCTCCCGACAGAATTATCTTTGCGCTTGTCTTTTCGGCGAGCATATCAGCGAGTCTGGCGAAATTGGTCTTGGGCCATCTCTTCGGGGCCCAATTGCCGCCAGGGCATAGAACTACAATCTTGTCACTGTCCGCCACGCCGTGCCCTTTCAAAAACTTCTTCACGCTCTCTCTGTCGGCATCCTCAACAAAGAACTCATAAGAATTTTCGCGCACTCTTATGCCGTAACCCCTGGCAAGGCCTAAAAAATATTCCACCTTGTGGACTTCATCTTCGGGCAGGTCTATGGTTCTGGTGAGCAGAGGACCTCTATTCTTGGTAGGATAACCTATCCTCTCCTTTACCCCTGCCAGGAAGGTCAGTAGCGCCTTGGTAAAAGACCTGTGTAGCACAAATGCTATGTCAAAGTGAATCTTGCGTAAATACGATATGAGCATCAGCTTTCCGATAATGCCTTTATGCTCCCCTTCTTCGTCATAAACGATGATCTCGTCTATTCGCGGGCTTCCCTTAAGGATCTCCACACACCTTGGATGCAGAAGACAGGCTATATAACCGTCCGGATAAGCGTCGCGAACAGCTTTGATAAATGGCGTGGAGAATATCACGTCCCCTATCCAGTTCACATTTACTATGAGTATCCTCTTCCCGCGGTCTGAACTACTTATCATCTGCGCTCCTTGAACCATGCATACCACCTGGATATCTTGCCCCAAAGGATGATCGGACTTACGGATGATGAAGACATCTTTATACGCCTTATGGCGTAGATATCGTTTATGCCGCTCTTCCGAACCGGGTTGGTCGTAAAGGCCCCTTTATAACCGGCTCTCTTTGCAGTCTCTTTGGCCAGATCGTTAAAACCGCCGTTCGGATAGCATATAAAATCTACCCTCTTACCCAATCCTTTTTCCAGGACCTCTTTGGAACCTGCCAGCTCGTCCCAAAGCTTCCGGTCATTTATGGATACAGAAGGTATCCAGGGATGTGATTTTGTATGGCTGCCTATAGTTATAAGGCCGGAATCCGACATCTCGCTTAGTTCTTTCCAGCCCAAATAGCCTTTCTCTCCTATCCTGTTTGTAACTATAAAAAATGTCGCCGGCAGGTTATACTTTTTCAATACCGGATAAGCGTTCGAATAAAAATTATAGTACCCGTCATCCGCGGTGATGATTACGGTCTTTGCCGGCATCTTCTCAATTCCTGTCATGTAGGCGATAACCTTATCGGGCCCCACGACGTTGTAATGATGCTTTGCCAGAAATTTCATCTGATGGGCGAATATATCGGGCGACACATAGGGTATCAACTTATCTTCTTCAGCTTGGAAGGAATGGTACATCAATACCGGCACGACCGAACTCGAGCTCAGACCTACGTAGTAAACGAGCGATATAAGTACTAAGAGAATGGCTGCGCCGGATAAAAGAAGCCCCTTCTTAACGTTTCGCACTGATCACCCTTTTGTAGAGATCTATCATACTATCTGCCATGGTTTCGATGGAAAATCTCCCCCTTACAAAATCCTTTGAGCTCTTCGACATATTTTTTGCAAGATCCTTGTCGCTCAATATCTTCAGAATGGCTTTCGCTATTGCGCCGCTATCTCCTACCGGCGTAAGAATGCCGTTGACTCCGTCATTTACAATATCTCTTATCCCGCCCGTAGCTGATGCCACGCAGGGTCTGCCGAGGCTCATCGCCTCAAGAAGGGCAAGCCCCAACCCCTCTTCTATAGAAGGCAGCACAAATATATCCATGCAGGCCAGATAGAGCGGTATATCCATATACGCAGCACCGGTAAAGATGACACGGTCCTCCAGGCCGAGCGACCTGGAGAGATCTATCAAGGCCGCCTCTTCACGGCCGCTTCCTATGATCAGGCACCTTGTCTCCTTCGATCTGGAGACGACCTCTTTCATGGCCTCTATAAGAAATTTCTGCCCCTTTACCGAAGAGAGACGTCCCATGGTCCCAACTACGTCTCCACGCTGAATACCCAGAGACCTTTTCGCTCTCGCTATTTGATCCTTGGAATAGATATTCGAAAACCTGTTTAGATCGATACCGTTATATATCACTTCTATTCTCTTAGGATCCACATTAAAGTCTTTTTCCAAATGGGCCCTGACAGCCTCGCTTATAGCTACGATCTTCACTCCCCAGGTATCGAACAATCTCCTGGAAAGCTTCGCGTTAAAATATCCGTGGCAAGTGGCTATGTACGGGATGTCGGTGCGCCGCGACGCAAGATATGACGCGACCTGTGAAACCCTTGTGTGCGCGTGGATCAGGTCTATATTGTTATTTTCTATGATCCGAGCCAGCCGTGACGCCGAATGGAATACCTTCGGTCCGAATTCGAATTTCGTCTTCATATCCAGGCGGGTGTGCCTTATATCTAGCCTGACAAGTTCGGCCTCAAGCTCACCTCCGCTTGAAGCGACAAAACATTCTACCCTCTTTTGCTTCAGCGCCTTTGTAAGTGACACTATGTACTGCCCTATTCCTCCTATATCCATATGAGTATTTACGTGAAGTACTCTCATGACGGCCCTTCGCTCTTTGACAAAATTTTCTTTACGGCGGCGAATACCTCTTCAACTTCTATACCGCTCATACACTTGAATCCTTTCGAGCAGTTGGGATTGTAGCACGGGCTGCATTTCAGGTCCTTTTTTATAACGACGTGGTCTTCCGAAGGCACTACGTGTCTCGCAGGGTCGGTCGGACCGAATAGCGCAATGTAAGGCGTACCAAGCGCCGATGCTATATGCATGGGAGCCGAATCGGGTGTTATATATACCTTACACCTCTTTATGAGGCTTGCCAGCTCCATTACGGCCGTCCTTCCAGCCGCCACAACCGGCTTTGATGATGTCAGGCCTTTTATCTTTTCTGTAAAGAGCGCGTCTTCTTTCGTTCCGGTAAGTACCACGCGCATATTGAACTCCTTCGCAAGCCTGTCACACAGCTCGGCTATGCGTTTTGGCGGCCAGTTCTTCGAATTCCAACGCGACGACGCCCTCACATTTATGCCTGCCAGGGCCTGAGAGGGCTTGATCCAGTTCTCCTGGAAAAGGGCATCTATCCTCTCGGAGTCCGAGGGCGAAGGCCAAAGCTCCAGTCGCTTGTCAACCGGCTTTATGCCCGCGGACTTCAGCACCCTGAATTGATGCTCCAACGGGTCCAGGTACGGCGCGTCATCCCTGATGCCGTTATTCAGAAGAAACGAGTACTTGCCGTTGTTGTATCCGTATCTTAGCGGAGCCATGCTCAAGAAAGAGAGTATATGGCTCTTCTTATTGTTCTGGAGGTCTATCGCTATATCGAAACAGCGCTTCCTGAGGTCCTCTCCGAGCTTCCAAAGGCCTGATAGCCCTTTATCCCTGCCCGTAAAATCGCATACTATCTTGCCGTTTATATAAGGGCAGCCGTCCAGCACATCCCGGGCCTGCAGACCTACCAGCACCCTGATATCCGCGTCTTTGAATTTATCTCTTATCGCCTTTAACGAAGGGACGCTCAATATCACGTCTCCTATAGCGCTCACCTTTATTACGAGTATATTTACCGCCTTCAAAGCCTCTGTGTATACGGAAAGGGTCTTAGTCATCATCGTATCGAGACCGAAATTCTCCTCGACCCTTTTCCTGGCGTCTATAACCAGCTTGTTACGGAGATCCTTATCCCGGTAGAGCTTGAGTATTTTGTCGGCCATATCTTGCGGGTCCTGGGCGTTACAGAAGAGACCGTTCTTTTCGTCCTCTATTATGTCAACAACCCCTCCAACCCTTGTCGATACCACTGCGACTCCCGATGCCTGCGCTTCTACGATAACTCTGCCGAAAGCTTCTGGGGTTATTGTAGCCGATACCAGGCAATCGAGCTGATGCATTATCAAAGAGACGTCATCCCGGGCGCTCAAAAACTCCACGATTCTAGTCAGGCCGAACCTCCTGGTAAGCATTTCAAGGTCGGCCATATATTTATCCTTGGCAGCGGTGCCGACTATCATGACTTTCAAGCCGGGAATATTTTTGCGCAGGAGAGATACGGCTTTTATAAAGAAAGAATGCCCTTTTAGCGGCGTTATCCTCGATACCATCCCTACGGTAAATCCTTTTGATTGATGCGTTCCTGGGGCCCTGAACTTAAATCTTGAGAGATCAACGCCGCGCGGTATGAAACGGATCCTGTCATGCGGTACGCCGAATTCTGCTACCATATGCCTGGCTATCATGTTCGACGGCACTATTACGAACCTTCCCCAGGCCATTATTTTACTCAGTAGATGTTTCTTATAGTATCCGTGAGCGGTCGTTAAGAATACCCGGTTCGTGATCTTGCATGCCACGTAAGCTATAAGGGCCGGGACACGCGAACGGACATGCACGATGTCGACATCCTCGTTGCGTATAATATCGCAGACCCGCCCGATCATCTTTATAACGCTGACAACGGATTTCTTACCTACAGGCAATGTGTAGTGGCGCGCGCCGATCTTGTCGAGCTCTCTTACGAGCCTGCCGCCGGACGAGATAACGACCGCCTTATGCCCTTTTTGCACAAGGTATCTCGCCAGGTCGATCGTCCCAGTCTCGACCCCTCCCACATCCAGTGACGGTAATATCTGCAATATATTCATGAGTTATACCTGTGTTCGCTCTAGCCCCGCATCTCCGCAACCCCGTAACCCTAATCAGATTAGACTAATCTGATTAGACTAACCTGATTAGACTAATCTAGACTAATCTGATTAGACTAACCTGATTAGATCAAAGCGCGCATCGCCTCGTAGATCCTGTCCGTATCACAGATCTTCTTCGAGGGAGAGGCGTCTTTGAGCGCACGTCCCACCAGAGATATGAGCTCTCCTCTTCTGGCTATGGAGACGTGACCTTCTTTCACGAGATTTTCCAATGCAAGCTCATGCTTAGTTATGCCGCTTCTTTTCTTCTCAAGGTTAAATACCACCGTCTTCTTTCCCGAGCTTATTGCCTCTGAGATCATCGATATCGATTCGCCGGAAACAATAACGACATTACCCAATGCTAAAATCCCGGAGAGGGTTCCTTCCGGGTTATTTTCATTAGCGATCACAAGGAGCCTGCATCTCGGATTTTTCTGCAACGCAGCCTTAATTATAGACTCCTGAGATCTATTTGTACGCCTTGAGGTCGTAACAAGCAACTCGGCATCATTAGCTTCGCATATCTTAAGCGTGTCGGCCAGGACCTCCCGCAGCAGGTTATCTGAAAGCTCAAATTCGGGATTGTCCCCGCCGATTAAAAGGCCCAGCATCTTATCTTTTTCGATTCTCAGGTTCTTTTTAAGATCTTCCCCAGAAAGTCGCAACGATTCCGCGTTCACGAGGTTCGGCGCAAGTGTTGTGGTAATTATATTTTTGCCCTTTTTTATGCTGTCGTGTTTCGGCGCTATGACAAAACTGAACTTCTTCAGGGCGAATGGAATGGCCGGATCCATCACGACTATATTTCTTGCATTATTCTCCTTGGACATGAAGATATTAACGGGTGCCAGGCTCGAGCCGCAAGAGACTATAAACTCGGCGTAACTCTTCATGAGCTTTTCGTAAGAATCTCTCTCAAGGCAGATCTTCATAAAGCTCATGCGGCCGTGACATCTCCATGAGGCAAATATTGATGCAAACGTCAAGAGAGCCCTAAAAAATTTGTTCCTATACCTTACTTCCGCAACGACTATATTGGTATCGCTCAGCCCGTAATTTTGGGTTGTCCTGGCCCTCTGTATCTGGCGCGCAACCGCAAGCGATTGATTGAGATGTCCGGCCTTTCCGTCATTGAGGATGAGGACCGTCCTCTTGGGCGTAGACTTCCATCTTTTGTGCAGCCACAGCCACTGTGCCGGATACTTCCGTATATATTTTTCCAGAAGCATCATATACCTCTGTAGGCCGTCAACCAAACCCTCCCTGCCCATAGAATGCCTGACATCGATGTAATCCTCTAGATATAATTTATGAAACGGGCCGTTGACGCGCACTATGAAGTTAGGCAGTATTATGGAGTCCGTGTGCTTTGCTATCTCGAAAGGCCCTAAATGCGCGGATGTGGGGCGTCCGAAAAAGTTCGCAAACGTTCCCTTCTTGCCCGCATCCTGGTCGGATAATATTCCAACCATACTCTTCTTGTAAAGCTCCCTCAGGATATTTTTCGTCGACATTCCCTTTCTGACGACCTTACACCCCTTCGACTCCCTCAAGCGGTTCAATAACTCATTTAAACGTTTCATCTTCTGCTCGCGTGCCAGGACCGTTATCGGAAAGCCCTTCATGGCGCTTACGAGGCTGGAGAGCTCCCAATCTCCGAAATGGCCGGTTAGAAGCATAGTGCCCCTACCGGACTTGGCCGCATTCTCTATACGCTCCATATTTACCACTTCCACGTACTTATTAACGTAATCTTTGTTCACCTTGGTAAGGCTCACTATCTCGGAAAATGTCTGGAAAAGGTTCACGTAAACATCTTTGGTAATGGCGCGCAGCTCTTCGGGACTCTTCTCTTTGGCGAATGCGGCCTTAAGATTGGCATAGGCTATAAGCCGCCTCTTTCTGTTGAAAGCAAAAGCCATCCCGCCGAAAAACCTCCCGATCCAAAGGTTGGCCTTTATAGGAATAAAATGAAAAAGCTTGTTGAGCCCTCTAGCGAGTATAGAGGCTATGTAATCTAGCAATTAATCCCTCTCTCCCGGAGAGTATCTGCATCTCCACTACCAGGGTCAAGACTTTGTACGAGCCGATAAAGAGCCCGAGACGGTTCAATTTAACGATGTCCTTTTCGGTTGTTACTACAAAATCAAAATGTCGTTCATCGCATCTTGCGGTCACTCTCTCTATGTCCTTCTTTCTGTAATCATAATGATCCGGAAATTTTAAATGCTCGATAACATCGGCCCCCAAGCCTCTTACCGTCTCTTCGAAGTAGGCGGGATCTCCTATGCTGGAAAGGAGGATAACCCTCTTAGATCTGATCGTTGACAGTTCATGGATCCTCCTAGCTCTGCCCTCATAAAGATATTTGGGCACGTGCGTGGCCTCCAGGATCATCGCGTTCCTACTGATGGCTCTCATCTCTTTTCTGATGACATCCATACCGACAGCCGTTCCGTTATTTTTTGTAAGCACTACGATATCTGCCCTCCTTAGGGACTTTTTTGGTTCGCGCAATACCCCGCGCGGGAATAGGTGACCATTGCCGAACGGATTACGCGAGTCGACTAAAACTATATTCAGGTCTCTCGCCAGCTCCCAGTGCTGAAAACCATCATCAAGTATCGCCGTATCGCTGCCATAAAGCTTTACCGCCTTGTTCGACGACCGGGACCTATCCTGCCCTACCAAGACCGGCACATCGGCAAGATTGCGCTTAAGCATCTCTTGCTCATCCCATCCGTATCCGCGTATCAGAATACATACACTCCTTTTTAACTCCTCTTCCAATATCTTTGCGATCGCCATCGTGAACGGGGTCTTCCCGGTGCCCCCGAGGGTCACATTACCGACACTTATAACTTTAAGCGGCGCTTTATACTTCTTGAAGATATGCAGTCCATAAAGAAGGCCTCTTACAATAATAACTGATCCGTATACGAGCGAAATCAAATAGAGTATAAATTTGAACGGGAAAAAAATCGCGCCTTTTCTTTTGTCGGTCATCAAGGAATAGATAAAATCGGTCATGGTTCGACTCGCTCACCATGCCCCGAGCAAGTGAAACGCGTCGAGGGGCATCTTAATATTTCGCCTATCTTTTCTAAATTCCTTCTTGTCGCGCCGCGGTTCTTGGCGATCGCCATCTTTGCGTTTTCGCCGAGATCGGCTCTTCTTGATGGATCATTGACAAGTTTTCGTAACTCATCAGTCAACTCTTTCTTGCCGGCGACCTGCACTGCGCCATCTTCCTGTAACAAGACCTTGGTTATATATCTGAAGTTGAACATATGGTTGCCGAAGATGATGGCCTTGCCCAGGATGGCCGGCTCCAAGGGGTTCTGCCCTCCGTGCTTAACAAGGCTGCCGCCTACGAATACCAGCATAGCGATCGAATAAGCTTCGTTGAGATGTCCTATCGTATCGAGAATCATTATTCGTCGTTCGTTCTTCCCTCCGGGCCTATCGGCCCCTAGGGCCGGAAGCGTAGTTTGTGATTCGTTAAGTCTTGATACCCTGACAGGCTCGAACTCGTATCTTTTTATAACGTTTTCTACCGCCCTGACGCGGTCGATATGGCGAGGGGCTATCAACAATTTAAGCTTAGGAAACTCAGTAACAAGCTCTTTGAAAGCTTCGACGATCATCTCTTCCTCACCGTTATGAGTGCTGCCCGCCACAAGCAGCATATCACCTTCGTCGAGTCGCAAGGACCGGCGGATAGAATCCGCCGTTCCCACACTGGCCGGTGCCTCGGCGTCAAATTTCATATTTCCCGTAACCTTCACCCTATCGGGTTGGGCACCGAGAGAGATCACTCTATCGGCATCGATGGAATCCTGCATACAGAGGCTTCTAATCTTTGAGATCACATTCTTCAAAAAAGGCTTGGCCAGCCTATACTTCCCTATCGATCGGTCCGATATCCTCCCGTTAATCATAATCGAAGGGACGGATTTCAGCGAAAGCTCATTCAGCAGGTTGGGCCAGATCTCTGTCTCCACCATTATATATATGCCGGGTTTGATATATTTTACGGCTCTCTTCACCGTAAAACTGAAGTCGAGCGGAAAATATATTATAATTGCATCTTTGGAAAAGAGTTTTTTAGCGAGATCGTTACCGCTCTTTGTTATGGTAGATATCACAAGGTCGCGTCGGGGGAAACTCTCCTTCAAGAGCGGAATGAGGGTTCTGCACAGGGCCACCTCGCCGACGCTCACAGCTTGTATCCATATACGATCTCTGCCGGAGAGAAGCGCCCTCTCTTTGATCTTATCGTATCTGCCAAACCTCTCGGGAAAATCCCTGTGCAGCCTCCCTTTAAATACCAGAGTAGGCAGATAGATAACGGAAAATATGAGAAAACCTAAGTCGTACAGCATCTTTTGTTGAATATCAACCTTATGGCTAAAATACAAGCGCCTATTGTAATGGACGCGTCCGCGATATTGAATACCGGCCAGATTCGAAAATCGAGGAAATCTATTACATAACCGAATAGAACCCTGTCTATGAGATTACCAACCGCGCCGCCCAGTATAAGACCCAGCGCTGTCATCACCAGAATCTCTCTGCACGAGCCGCGCCATAGATAAAGAAATATCAGGGCTATTACAAGAACTGAGGAGACCATGAAGAATACGCTGCGGCCCTTGAAGAGTCCAAAAGCTGCTCCGCTGTTCAGGACCAAAGTGATGTGGAAGAGGCCGGGGACGACCCTGACCGACTTCCCCTCAGAAAGATTTCTGAATAAAAGATACTTTGTCAGCCTGTCAACTATCACGACCAACGAAGATAGCGCTAGTACCTTAAGTATCACTTGCTTTCGTTCTTGGACTGGCATGTTATGCAGAGTTCCGTATGAGGCAGCGCATTTAGACGTTTCTTGGGTATCTGCTTACCGCACTGGGTACAGTTTCCGTAGGAGCCATCCTCTACCCTCTTCAGCGCCTCATCTATCGTATACAGGATATTTTGTTCGTCACTGGCCCTGCCGAGCGAGAACTCGACTTCGTAATTGTCGCTTGCTACGTCCGCCATATGGAACGAGTATCCGGAAAGGTCTCCTGAGGCCTCTCTCTGCGACGTCTTAAGAGCATCCTGAGTTATATGGTTGATGCCGCCGCCTATCTTCTCGCGCTCTTTTACCAAAAGCGCCTTGTACTTATTGAGGGTTTTCTTAGGCATCCTCTTAACCTTCTTCTTCCCAGGCATAGCCCGCGCTTTAACAGACTTTGCTCTTTTTACAGCTTTCCTCTTCGCCGCTCTTTTTACTTTTTTCATATGAAGCACTCTCCTTTTTTAGATATTACTAACGCATCTTTCGCAAAGGGCAGGATGATCCTTATACGAACCAACCTTTGGACTGTAGTTCCAGCACCTGGAACATTTGTCACCTTTGGCCTTCTCTATGGAGACGGCTTCTTCACCGTCCCTCAACTCGACATTTGAAACTATGAAGAGATATCTTAAGAAGTCTTTTTTCTCATTCAATACCTTTTTGACCTCAAGGTCGTTTGTAGTTATAGTAACGGAGGCTTCGAGGCCCGAGCCAATCTCGCCGGCCGATCGCTTCTCTTCCAGCTTTTTGAGTACCTCTTCCCTCATATGAACCAGAATACTCCATTTCTTATCCAGGCTCTCGTCTACCCAGCCGTTGTATACCGTATCGCTCGGCCATGATTCAAGATGCACCGATTCGCTTTTTATCTTTGAGTTAATATATCCCCACGCTTCATCGACAGTGACGGCCAAGAGCGGGGCCATAATCTTAAGGAGGGCGCCGAGCACCTCGAACATCGCCGTCTGCCCGGACCTGCGCTCGATAGATCTCTTCGCGAACGTGTACATCTTGTCCTTCATAACATCCAGATAGATCGATGAGACCTCGGTGACACAGAAGTTATAGACATCTCTGTATACCTTGTGGAAAGAGTACGTTTCGTAGTTCATGGTCGTCTCTTTTAACAATAGAGCGAGCTTGTGAAGTATCCACCTGTCAAATTCCGGCATATCCTTATAGGCGACCCTGTCATGCTCGGGATCAAAGTCGTACAGATTACTCAAGAGGTACTTGTATGTATTTCTTATCTTCCTGTAGGCATCCGCAAGCCTGGTCAATATCTCACCTGAGAGCCTGACATCTTCCGAATAATCGCTCGATGCCACCCACAACCTCAATATATCCGCTCCGTACTTCTTCATGACCTCTTCGGGAGTTATTACGTTGCCCAACGACTTGGACATCTTCTTTCCCTCGCCGTCAACCACAAAGCCGTGAGTAAGCACCTGTTTATACGGCGCTTTTTGGTCTATAGCCATCGCGGTTATGAGAGCCGACTGGAACCATCCCCGGTGCTGATCGGAACCTTCAAGATAAAGTTCGCATGGATAATCGAGCATCTCTCTCTTCTTCAGTACCGCCTGATGGCTTACGCCCGAGTCGAACCAGACGTCTATGATATCGGTCTCTTTTTTGAAATTACCGGATCCGCACTTGCCGCACTTTGTCCCGGCCGGCATAAGAAGCTTCTCTTCCCTGATAAACCACGCATCGGCACCTTCGACCTCAACGATCTTTGCAACATGGTCTATAACCTTGGCATCGAGCAGGACTTCCTTACAGTCTTTGCAGTAGAAGGCTATTATGGGAACGCCCCAATATCTCTGGCGCGACAGGCACCAGTCCGGCCTGTTGGCTACCATAGCGGATATTCTCGACAGACCTACTTCAGGTATCCACCTGACCCTGGATGATATCGTCTCCAGCATCTCCTTGCGCAGGTCTTTGTGATCTATCTTCAAAAAGTACTGGTCCGTGGCCCTGAATATTATGGGCTTCTTGCACCTCCAGCAGTGCGGATATGAGTGGGTCACCTCTTCTTCGTGCAATAAACGGTCTAGAGACTTCAGTTTACCCAATATCTCTTTGTTCGCCTTTATGACATGCTGGCCGCTGAACTCGCCGCAGGTATTATCAAATTTACCGCTGGAGTCAACCGGCATCAATGTCTGGAGCTTATATCTTTTACCGGTAATGTAATCCTCCTGGCCGTGGCCCGGAGCGGTATGAACGCACCCCGTCCCGTCCTCCATCGACACGTAGGGGGCCAATACCACCTTTGAAACTCTATCGATAAAAGGATGTTTCGTCTCTAGCCCCTCAAGGGCTCTGCCCTTAACGGTCTTAAGGATCTTGTACCCCTTTATCCCTATCTTTTCCATGGCGGCATCTACCAGCATCTTTGCCATTATATAAACTTCGTCGTTTTTACCGGTTACATACACATAATCCGCATCCGGGTGGACGGCTATCGCGACATTGGCAAGCAGCGTCCATGGCGTTGTCGTCCATATAACGAACGATGTGCTATCTCCTAATTTGAACTTTACATAAACGGATGGCGACGCCTTATCCATGTACTCAACCTCCGCTTCCGCGAGGGCGGTTTCGCAGGTCGCGCACCAATTGACAGGTTTAAGATCCTTGTAAATGTAGCCCTTCTCCACGAGCTTGCCGAAAGATCTGATTATAGACGCTTCGTAATCCTTCGATAACGTCAGATACGGAGTGGCCCACTCGCCCATTATTCCAAGGCGCTTGAACTGCTCGCGCTGAATATCCACATATTTCATCGCGTAATCGTAGGCCTTCTTCCTGAACTGAACCTGGTCGATCTCGTATTTGGTCATCTTCAATTCTTTGAAGAGCTGATGCTCTACCGGCAAGCCGTGACAATCCCATCCCGGCACATAAGGTGAATCGTATCCGCGCATCGTCTTGTAACGTATTACTATATCCTTCAGGATCTTGTTCAGCGCATGTCCCATATGTATATTGCCGTTGGCGTAGGGCGGGCCGTCGTGCAGGATAAACTTCTCTCTTCCTTTGTAAAGCCTGCGGATCTTGCCGGCAAGGTCTATCTCCTGCCAATGCCTGATAAACTTCGGCTCCCTGTTGGGCAGGTCGGCCCTCATGGGAAAATCGGTCTTCGGTAGATTTAATGTCTGCTTATAGTCCATCTTATTTTACGTACTTTCCTATTATCAGCTCCAGCTCTCTCTTCTTCTTTGCCGGAATGGCTTCGGGTCTTGTGACTATGGAATCTTTGAGAGCGCACGCACAGACACAGTCCCTCTCTTTTGATAATTTCGGCAGCACCGATTTCACTATCCTCTTTGAGACATCGACATTCTTAAGCAGGTTCTGAATTATCATATCCAGCGATACGCTTTCGACGACCTGATCCATGTGCCAGCAGTCATAATCCGTAATGCACGCCAGGGTCGCATAACATATCTCGGCTTCCCTGGCAAGTTTCGCCTCGGCAAGATTCGTCATGCCGATTATATCCATACCCCATGATCTGTAAAGATAGGATTCCGCTTTGGTGGAGAACTGAGGGCCCTCCATATTTATGTATATGCCGCCCAGATGCATCGACGCCCCTGCCTTTACCCCTGCGGCGTAAAGCTCTTTCGACAGATGCGGGCATACCGGATCAGCGAACTGGATATGAGCGACTATGCCGTTCCCGAAGAATGTCATTTCGCGCCCGTAATTCGTCCTGTCCACAAACTGGTAAGGCACTACTATGTCGAGAGGCTTGAGCTCCTCTTTTAAGCTGCCGCACGCCGAGACCGATATGATGCGCTCGACACCCAGCTTCTTCATGCCGTAAATATTCGCGCGATAATTAATTTCGCTCGGCAGGATCCTGTGCCCTTTATCGTGTCGGGCCAGGAAGACGACCTCGACGCCTTCAAGCACGCCGGTCACATATTCGCTCGAAGGATCACCGAAGGGCGTAGTCACCTTTACCGGTTTCACGTCTTTTATCCCGTCGATATTATAAAAACCGCTTCCGCCTATTATGCCTATCCTGCCTGCCATCACAAACCCCTTCCGGTAGCCTGTCTTTCTGCCTGCCGGCAGTTAAGCGTCGGCTACATTGTGGATAACTTCGTACTATCCCATCCTTATCGCTATACCGTAAAGCGTCCTTACCAGGAAGAGCTTCAAAAACCATATCGCCAAGAGCGCGAATATGACTGATATATCTATTCCTATGGAATACGCCGGTACCAGCCTCCTGAACGGCGCCAGTAACGGCTCCGTCACTTTGTAAAGGAACTGCACTATAACGTTATACGGATCCGGATTTACCCAGCTTAACAACGCCCTGATTATTATGAGCCAACTGGCTATTGTCAGAACGTAGTTCAATACCGTCGCCAGCGCCGCTATGAGATTTCCGAATACGAACATGATCACCTCTTCTGGATTTCTTTTGAACGCGTTCTTGCCGCACTCACGGCCTCTTTTATTATACTCTTGATTTTTTTCGATTCAAAGACTTCGATAGCGGCCGCGGTGGTGCCGCCTTTGGATGTCACCTTTGCCCTCAATGCGGCGGGATCCTCTTTCAGCGCTTCCAACAACTTCGCGCTTCCGAGCGCCGTCTTAACTGCGAGTTTTTTGGCAACATCTTCTTTAAGTCCTTCGGCGCATCCGGCTTCGATCAGCGCCTCTATCACGTAGAAGAAGTACGCCGGACCGCTTCCGCTTATAGCGGTCACTGTATCTACCAGCTTCTCATCGACCTCCACTACATCACCTATCGCTAAGAATATCTCTTTGGCAAGCGCCATATCTTTGGGATTAACGGAGCTCCCGGCAGATATGCTGGATACTGACTCTCCTATCGCAGCGGCCATATTTGGCATAACCCTTATGACGGGAACGTCTTTACCGACTATGCTTTCTATATATCCGGTTGTAATTCCGGCGGCTATAGATATCAGGAGCTTCTCCTTTGAAGCGCCGCAGCAGACTTCGCTCTTTAAGATCGCTTCGAGGTCCCTGGGTTTCACGGCCAATATTATAACATCGGCGAATTTAACGACCTCGTTATTGTCTACCCCTACTATGACCTTATATTTTGATTGGATGTAGTCCCTCCGGCTGGCGTCGAACTCACTGACCATTATCGACGTGCTCTTTTCAAGAACGTTCGAAAGGCGGTTAAGAATGGCTTCGCCCATATTTCCACAGCCAATTATTCCGATCTTTTTATCGATCATTTGAATATCGCCCTTCCCACTCTCACCATGTCCGAGCCTTCCTCTATCGCTACTTCAAAATCGTTGGTCATGCCCATTGATAATTTATACTTAACAGTTGATAGCTTCAATTTTTGCAGTTCGTCGCGCAGCCGGCGAAGCCTGCAAAAACACGGCCTTGCCTCTTCCGGGTCCACTACTTCAGGCGCCATGGTCATTAGACCTAATATATTTATATTAGAATACGATGCGGCTTTTTCAAAAAAAGGTCCGGCTTCATGTTCGGATATCCCGAATTTACTCTCTTCACCAGACGTATTTACCTGTACGAGTATATCCTGGACCTTGTCTAATCTCTTAGCTTCCCTGTCTATAGCCGCTGCCAAACGAAAGCTCTCCACCGAGTGTATCAGCGAAGATATCCCGACAGCATCCCTGACCTTATTCGTCTGCAAGTGCCCTATAATATGCCAGACGGCCTTGTCGCCTATAGCCTTGTATTTAACCAGGGCATCCTGCACCCTGTTCTCGCCGATATCCTTAATGCCTAAGGCCAAAACCTCTTCAATTTCCGGAAGGCCCACCCCTTTGGTGACACATACAAGTTTTACGCTATCCGCCGGCCTACCGGATTTCTCGCAACTCCTTGATATTCTTTGTGTTACAGCTTTTAGATTCTCGGAGATCATAGGGCTATTTGCAACGAGATAAAATAGCATATATCGGCCCAAATAGCAACCAAAAAATATAGCCTATTATAAAACCCAAAGGATCGCCCGCGCCCTTGGGCGGGAACTTACGGTGCCCGCCTTCTACTAATGGCAGGCGAAAATCAGGAATTTTTCAGTAGTAATTTGACGATTGGCAGGTCGGCGCTCATGAAGTCGTATGAGCCAAGTTCGGATGGGCTGACCCATCGGATCTGGTCGTGCTCGTTGGCCTTGAATTCTCCGGAAAGATGCCTTACCCTGTAGGCGAGCAATTCGATCGGCACCAGGCAGTACGTGAAACGGCTAGCTATAATAAACTTTCCTATTTCGGACTCTATTCCAAACTCTTCTTTAATCTCCCTTTTTAAACACGCTTCGGCCGTCTCGCCTGGCTCGATCTTTCCCCCGGGAAATTCCCATCTCCCGCCGAGAGTACGCCCCTTTCGCCTTTGGGCTATCAGGATCTTGCCGTCCTTCTCGATCACAGCGGCGGTGACCTGTCTTTTGTGACCGGTCAGATACGAGAGCAGGAGCTTTATTTTATTCATCTTCTTCTCAACTCGTCGAGCCAGTAATTCAATTTTTTTGTAAATTCCGCGTATGCCCTTCTCTCTTTATCTGTATACTCGCCTACCCTCTTACCCGCAAAAGAGAGCCTCTCCTGCAATGAGTCATGGACCACCTCTTCCATGGGGATCACGGCATTCTTTGTATCGCTGAGACCATCCCATGATTCGTTCACGGGGAATCCGGCCTTCTTTAAGGGAAGATCGTATGTGGCGTCCACAAGGGTCCACCTGCCGTCAATGTTGATCTTTGTAGCCAGGTGTGCAGTTATCGGCATATTCTTAACTATCCTCTTTAGACCGGGCGGGAACTTTACGGCGGGATCGTTCCAGTTAAATAGATACGTCACGTACTTAACCGGAAGTCCGAGCTCGCTCATCATCAAGGCCATAAGAAAGTGTTTCGGGCCACACGATCCTCTATTCATTCTTATTAAGCCCGATGGTCCGGTCTTGGGATCTCTCAGCTCAGGCACCATCATATAAGGGATATCCCTTATATGATGGTATATCGATATCCTGGCACTCTTAGCGGAAAGCGACTTCGTCCATTCGGCAAACTTCTCATCGAGTAGATTATCTTCCATAACCGCACTCCATACCGGTCAGGCCGACTTTGACAACTTCTCTTATTTGCACGCAAGTAAATTCGCGTCCCGATACGGTCACCTGCCTGCCAAGGCGGGACTCATATACGGCGCAATAGCACTTACCCGATATATCTTTCTTTAGATTGGCGCAGGGATCGGTTTCGATACCGCAGCACTTGCCGCACTGCCTGCAAAGGGCCTCATACTCCTTGGAGCTCCTGCGCTGGTTTTCGATGTAAGCCATCTTATCCATATCGCTCATATCTATCTTTGGGCCCGCTTTTCGAACCACGCCTTATATGCCATGCCGCGCTGCGCCTCGCAGCTCTCTATCTTTTTCTGGATTACGTCGAACTCCGGATCCCGCCCGTATTTATAATCCGATTGCTCTTTTTCCAGCATGGCGATCCTGTCCTTGAGCGTATCCATGAGGCCTGAAAGTCCGCTTTCGGTCATATTGGAAAAATTGTACTTATCGCTCAGCTCTCCCGAAGGCTTTATGATAGCGATCTTTATAGATTCCTCAAGATGCATATCTTCATCTTCTATCGTTATCTCTATGAAACCTCGGCCCTCATCTATCTTTTCCAATTTATCCGTTGGAATATTGAATACGCAGCGCTCGCCGGTTATTTCACCCTTTGCCTGGAGCGCTAAAAGGCCCATCCCGAGCCCGACGCCAATCTTACTCAGGTTATTATTAAAGTTGCTCCCTCCGTACTCTCCAAAACCCCCGATCGCGGCAAATACTATTGCGCCCGGCACCCTGAATAACGACTCCTCCGTAACATAGAACTTGCTCTCCTTATCCGGCACAAAGCGCCGGCCGTCTATATACACCTTTATATTGGAGACTTCCCATTTTCTGAACTCCGCGCCTTTACCTGTGGCTATCGCCGAAACTCCTATAAGAAGCCCACTTTCGGCGCTATTATAATGCACCCCAACTTTGCATGAGGCGTCATCAAACTTGAATTCTTTATACTCCATCTCTTCTTTGGAAAAAGACGGCGACGCGCAGAGTATAATACAGATGAAGGCCACGAATATTTTTTGCATTTGTCTGCCTCAAACGATCACATAAAGAAAAACGGCCTCTCGATCGATCTATCGGCCGTCTCGCTGGAAAATTATATCTTTTATTTCTTCGGTTTTTTCTTCCGGCAACCACATGTCGCGCACATAATGATCACCTCTCTCTGCTAAATAGTATACCCTATAAAAGCTGTAACGGCAAGGGCTCTTTATAACGCCTAACTCTTATATTCCACCTCCATGCCGTTCATTATGCGATCTCCGGATTTGTCGTTATGATAGCTAACTGTGACATAATCGCCCACGCCTACGCCCGCCAGCTCCATACTGAAACCGTCCGAATCGATGATATTGGCGTCTGAAGGGACTGAAAACGTCATAACTTCGGATGACCTGACCACTATTTTTGAGTTCTCCAGATCCACTGATACCACATGGCCGTCAACGGTCTTTATGCCGTCCACGAGAGAATCGCTCTGACAATATAAAGGAACGGATGACGCGAAGATGACAAGCAGAGCAAAACATACTGATAGTATCTTATTCATTGCAGTCCTCCCTGCCTGCCGGCCTGCCCTGTACCGATATGGTACAGGGCAGGCAGACATTTCTTTATAAAAATAGATCCTCTTTTTTTGCGAGTGACGTTTTACCAATATAACCTTGCAAACCTTTTTGAATAGCGCTTTATCCATTGTTCGGACGCCTTCTGCATCGACAACTCATGACCAAGCTGGAGCGACCGCAACATCCTGTATTCATCTATTAGATAGAGCTGCTCTACGAGTTTTACCTTAAAAGCGTCCGAATAGCGATAGAATGAGACCCCTATATTGAAGAGACCGGTATTATCCCTGTCTTTAGCGGCGTGCATCACCCTGGCCCTAATCCTGAAGACCTTGTCCTGCAAAGGCATTTTAAGTATTATAATCTCGTTCTTCTTAATAGGATGTTTGGAAAGAAAGAGAAGACCGCCTTCGCTCACATTCAGGGTCTTGGTCCTCTCCTTAATCTTCTTCGGAGCATGTTCGAATTCCAGAGGATAACAGATCGGATGCCTTATAAAATGCCGTCTCTCTTTCGTATACAGCATATCCGCTCCTATCTTTCATCCTTACCCGTCATGGTAGTATCACGAGCTTTTGTTGAAGGGCCCTAAAAATAGTTATTGAATATATCCACGACCTTATCGGATATGTCCTTAGCAAGGCCCTTTGTCTGAAACGGCTTAGGATGGTACTCTACCTGCGCGTATCTTGCAAGTCCTATTGCGGTCAAACCTCGCATACTGTCGATGCTCGATATATTGCCCTGCACATTCTTTACGACCCCCATCTTCACAGGATAGGATAACTTCTCCTCAAGAATGTCGACCGCCCCTTCCGAAAAAGTAAATCCGCCGGCGATCACCGCCAGCTTTATATTCTCGCCCTTACTTGAGAACTCTTCGCACTTTGCCTTGACGCTGGAGACGATACTATCAAACTCAGCGCTTGCCCTGAGATCTCCTTTTATATCAACGGCGCCGGCAGGTATTACGCTCATAGCGCTTAATACGCCCCCGGAGAATATCGATATCTCCGTAAGCGAAGCACCTATATTCAGGAGAAGAACGCCCTCGTCCTTCCAGGCGTCCTTCAAAAGTACGGCTCCCTCTGCTACCCCGGAATAGACGACTCCCTCGATATCGTATCCGGCGTTATCGACACATTTATAAAGATTCTCTATATGGTTGATTCCCGCCGTTATCATATACATCTCACACGACAGCCTAGAAGCATAAAGGCCAAGTGGGTTCTTTATGGCCGGCTGATCGTCGATGGAGTAGTTCAGGACGATTCTATGTATGATCTCCCTGTCGAACGGCAGCCTTATGGTGCCTGCTGCATTTACGCATTTGGCCATGTCTGACCTCGTGACTTCCCTGCCCCTTGAGGATAATGGGATCATGCCACGGGATCTCTCTCCCGATACGGTGTCACCGCTAATATTAACGTAGATATTCCCCTGTGGCCTGGATATCTTCCCGGTAAGCTTCGTTAAAACTTTGGCAACTGAGCCGGAGGCCTCGTCGAGGCTCACCACGCCCCCCCTGAAGACGCCCTTCGACGGCTGGCTCTCGTACGCGAGTATCCTCGACCGGGTCCCGTCAAATATCTCAAGCGTCGCTGCGGATATTTTCGACGAACCTATGTCGAGGCCGGTAATCGTATAAGGCTTCTTTATCATTTCGGACTTATGGCTATGTCTTTAAACCTTACATCTATATAACTTATACTATCGAGCACAAGGCGCGGATCCCTTAACGTATCGTGGAGCGCCTCAAGCCTATCCTTAAGGTGTTCATACCCTATTATTATGGTTGGGCCGCTTTCCCCGAGAGCGAAGGACATACTTCTCATATCGCTTGCATCCAAAACCCTCACGCGGTACTTATCCAAAAACCTTGTTCTATTTATAACTTCAATAAGCTCGAGGGCCGCCTTAAGATTGGCAGATTCACATTTTTTTCTGAACCTCCCGGCGTATTTGGGATTCACGCCCTTTATTACAGGAAGATCCCCCAGGTTCGAAAGGTCTCTATTAACGAGTATTACCCCATCCCGGTCTACCGGGAAATTGCGCCCGTTACTCAGCATAGCTACGGGCCTGCGGAAATTAAGTTCTATAGTTAACGTGTCGGGCAGTATCCGCTTAACCGCTATCTCTTTGGCGTCCGGGTATTTAGGCTCAAGGCCGCTTGCTATCGCCTTGAGGTCTATCTTGAATATATTTTCACCTTTATAACCCGCCAATATCTCGTTCCTCGCGGATAACAGGCTTCTCTCCGCGGCGCCGCTGGTTTCTACGGATCTAAGCTTGAAGTAGTCTGACCGAGCCAGGAATGCAGTAACAAGTAGCCATGACGATACTATAAATATCGTTGAGATAACAGCTCCTACCCAGTGCATCTTCTGCACTTTGGGCATCCGCATCTTTTTAAACTTCTTCTGCTTTGCCATTCTTCACCCCTTGCTCGCTGTTACGGCGTCTTCAAGGATTCTAACACAAAGGGAGCCAAAACGCAAACCCGTAGCTAAGGCCGCTTTCGGCAGTAAACTGCGTTCTGTCATACCGGGTATGGTATTGACCTCGAGCACAAATATATCACCTGATGGAGCCATCATCATATCGACCCGGGAAAACGACCTGCAACCCAACGTTTTGTGCGCCCGCATGCCAAGCCTTCGGGCTTCTCCTGAAAGATCTTCCGGTATAGGCGCCGGCACAAGATATTTGGTATCTAAGTCTTCATATTTGGCGTAATAGTCGTAAACTTTATCCTTGGAGACTATTTCAATAACGGGCAGCGCTTCGTCGCCGAGTATGCCCACGGTAAGCTCTCTGCCGTTTATATATTCCTCCAGAATGACCTTATCTCCGTATTTAAACGCTCTATCTATAGCTTCCTGCAACAGACTCTCCTCTCTTACTACCGACAAACCGATACTGGAGCCTTCCAGATGGGGTTTTACCACGATCGGCATCCCAATCTTATTGAAGTCGTACGGGACGGAAAGCCCCTTGATCAACACTATGTGTCTCGGCACCGGAATAAGGTTCCTGGTGAAGAGGTCTTTCGATGCGGCCTTATCAAGCGCGGCAGCAGATGCCTCAACCCCGGAACCGGTATAAGGAATGCCTGCATCTTCAAGAATTCTCTGAACCGTCCCATCCTCTCCGAACCTCCCGTGGAGCGCTATGAAGGCCACGTCTATGCGGCCATTCTTTACGATCTCGCTGATATCATTCTTCACATCGAGGAATAGAGAATCGAGCCCTTCCTTAATCAGCGCGTCATGGACGGCCCTTCCTGACCGCAGGCTTATCTCTCTTTCGCTGGACGGCCCGCCGGCCAAGACCCCGATTCTCCCAAATTTGCTATTCATTGTAACTTCCTTGAAGATCAACTATGGACTATATGATCTTTATCTCCAGCTCAAGCGCGATATTATAGTTATCCATCACCTTTTTCCTTATCATATCTACGAGCTTCAGTACGTCTTTACAGCTGGCGCGATCTCTGTTAATTATAAAATTGGCGTGTCTCTCCGAGACCTGTGCTCCGCCTATTACGCGCCCCTTCAATCCCAGCATATCGATCATCTGCCCTGTGGTAAATTGGGAATCCTGCGGGTTCTTAAAGACGCAGCCGGCGCTCGGCATATCGAGGACCTGCTTGCCTCTCTTCATCTTCAGAAACTTCGAGCACCTCGATTTAAGGGCCGCGCTCTTCTCCTTGCTCAACTCAAGCCTCGCTTCAAGTATTATATAGGCCAAAAGGTTTGAGGACCTGTAACCGAAAGAGAGGGCATCTTTCCTGAGAGTCTTGACATATCCACGCCTGTCCATCACCTTCAGGCTCGTAACATAATCGCCTATATTTTTATATAAGGGGCTGGACCAGCCGCCGGCATTCATGCATACGGCGCCCCCGACGGTTCCGGGTATCCCTATGAGCGATTCCAGGCCGCTCAATCCCCGATCACAGCATAACCTGACCAATGCCGGAACGCTATACCCAGCCCCTATCTTTATCGCGGTGCCGCTGATCCTGATATCCCTGAAAGCGCTCGCACCCAAATTTATCACTATACCCTTAAAACCTTCATCTCTTACCAGCACATTCGTCCCGCCGCCCATTATAAATATTGGTATACGCTTCTCGGCGGCAAAGATCACCAGCCTCTTCAGTTCTTTTACATCCCGGGGCTGGGCCCAAACAGCCGCGGGCCCACCGATCCTTAAGGACGTATGGCGCCCCAGCTTCTCGCCCAAAGCTATATTACCTTTTATTAAGCCTCTCGGAAAGTTCATCGCTTACCTCTTTTATGTCACCCGCTCCCAGCACTACTATTATATCGCCGCGTCTCTTGGTATCCATTATATGCCGGGTGATCTTTTCTTTGCTCATCATCTCAACATCGTTTAGGCCGTGCAGTCTTACCCTGTCATAAATATTTTTTACGGAAACGCCCTCTATAGGATCCTCGCTGGCGCCGTATATGTCAGTGAGTATCAATTTATCGGCACCTTTGAAACATCTGCCAAACTCTTCCGCTAGGAACTTCGTCCTTGTATAGCGATGCGGCTGGAATACCACTACCAACCTTCTATCCTTCCAGTTTCTGCAGGCGTCCAAAACCGCGCGTATTTCGGTGGGATGGTGGGCGTAATCGTCTATCAGCATAACGCCTTCAACATTCGCTCTCATGTGAAATCGTCTTTTAGTCCCGGTAAAATCCTGTATAGAGCGGCATATCTCCTCGAATGAAAGGCCGAGTTTGAATCCGACGAGTATAGCGGCAAGGCTGTTTGAGATATTATGTTTGCCCGGGATGCGCAAAGATACCCTGCCAATGATCTCATTTTTGTAGACGCAAACATAGGAGGTATAAAATTCATTCATCATTATTTCGTGCGGATATATGTCGGCTCCTTTCGATAATCCGAAGCTCTCTCTATTTCCTTTGAAATTCTTCAGAACTTTTTCTATATTCCCGTCTTCGGCGTTATAGAAAAGGCACCCTCCCTTTTTTGTGTTATTGGCGAAAGCGGTATAGGAATCTATGGCATCCTCAAGCGTTGTATAATAGTCTATATGCTCCATCTCCACGTTCGTTATCACGGAGTAGAACGGTTTTAAGTACAGGAACGACCCGTCGCTCTCATCCGCTTCCGCGACAACATATTCGCTTTTACCGTATTTTGAGTTCCCTTTAAAGAGTTCCACCTCCCCGCCTATGATCGCACTCGGGTCTAGGCCGCAGTTCTCAAGCATCACCGATATCAGTGAGCTTGTAGTTGTCTTACCATGAGTCCCCGTAACGGCTATTCCCTTCTTGCCATTCAATAATTCCGCAAGCGCCTGAGCTCTCTTCACGATGAGAAGGTTCCTTCTATGCGCCTCCAGAATCTCGGGGTTGGAATCATTTATCGATGAGGAGTATACTACAACCTCCGTATCAGCCGGTATATTATCATTATCGTGCCCTAAACGGATCCCGGCCCCCTCGGCAACCAACTTATCGGTCAGATTGTTCGATCCCAGATCCGAACCCGATACTTTATACCCCATCCTCAGGAGCACAAGCGCTATGCCGCTCATACCTATTCCGCCTATGCCTATGAAGTGAATATTATTCTTCTCTAATATCATTCTTATCTCTTCCTTATATTTAATACCGCCAGAGCTAGGCTGCGTGACGAATCCGGCACACTAATACGCCTGGCGGACTCTCCCATGTCGGACAACTTATTCCTGTCCTTTAAGAGCCCCTCTATTCTATCCCTCATGATGTCGGGAGAGAGCTCTTTTTCATCAATTTCTAAAGCCGCGCCTTTGGCGCAGAATATACGCGCGTTCTCATATTGGTGGCCCATAGCAAACGGGTACGGGATCAGTATCATGGGCCTGCCGAAATAGGCTATCTCGAATATCGCGGACGCTCCGCTTCTCGTCACAACAAGATCGGAGGCGCTGTAAGCCTCCTCTATCCTGTCCAAAAATGAATGCACGCGGTGCTCCACGGATAACTCCTTGTAAGCAGCGCTCACCCATCCGTAATCGGTTACACCTGTTATATGTATCACCTGTAAAGACCGCGTGACACTTGAGTCCATCTTCGACAGCGCTTTAAGAAAGGATTTATTTAGATTATGAGCTCCTTGACTGCCTCCTATTACAAGTATAGAGAATTTATTCGGATCGAGGCCCAGTCTTTTGATATTTCCGGCTTTGTCATCTTTTAAAAGGGCCGCTCTTATGGGATTGCCGGTGAATACAACCTTCCTGGCGTAAGCCCCGAGGTATTTTTTTGTCTCCTCAAAACTTACGGCTATACGGTCCGCGAAACGGAATAGCATGGCGTTGGCCTTGCCGGGTACGGCGTTCTGCTCATGGACGATCCTTGGAACACCAAAAATATACGCCGCCGCCATCACAGGCACCGAGACATATCCGCCAAAACCCACTACGGCATCAGGCCTGTAATTCATAATGATCGCAAGGGATCTTAAGATATCGATCGATAGCTTGAATAGAAAGAAAAGCGTCTTGAAAGAAGCTCGATAAGGAAGCTTGTTGTCGGACAAGAGGCGGTATTTAAAGCCTTCCTTTTCGAATATCCTTCTATCCAGGGCCTTGTTGCTTCCAATGAACAATATCTCGGCGGAAGATCCCTCAAGTCCAAGCTCTTCGGCAAGAGCAACCGCCGGAAATATATGGCCCCCTGATCCCCCGGAAACTATCAATATCTTCACTATCTGTATACCTCGCTCGATTTGGCTATATTCAAAAGCAGCCCGACCGCAGTTAAATGAAATATCAATGATGTTCCGCCATAACTTATGAAAGGCAGCGGTAGCCCTTTAGTCGGCAGCACCCCGGCCGTGACTCCTATATTTATAATGGCCTCCAGCGCTATCAGCGAAACGAGTGCCATGCTCAATAACTTCTCGAATCTGCCATGCGCCTTAAACGTTATCTTCATTCCTTCCCACACAAATAGTATAAATAGGGTTACGACCGCGGCCGAGCCTAAGAAACCGAGCTCTTCTCCTATTATTGAAAATATAAAATCGGTGTGCGATGCCGGCAGATAGAAGAGCTTCTGCCTGGACTGCCCCAGGCCTACGCCCAACAGGCCGCCGGAACCGAGCGCTACGAATGATTGTATGATCTGAAATCCGGCGCCCCTCTTATCCGACCACGGATTCAGAAATATCATCATCCTCTTTCTCCTGTAAGGAACCCTGAAAAGAAGAAAATAAAGCGCCGGAATGCTGGCAAGTATCGACGCAAAGATATAGCTTACCCTGACCCCGCTCACAAAGAGCATGATGACGCTTACAGCCGATATGGCTATCGCGGTCCCAAGATCCGGCTCCAGGAGTATGAGTCCCAGGACCAAACCCAATGCTAGAACCGGCGGCAGATATCCGTGAATAAAGCTTTTCACGAGCTTCTCTTTCCTGGCCAGAAGATCGGCCAGATATATTAATATGGCGATCTTGGCGAATTCGGACGGCTGAAAATTGAGCGGCCCTATCCTGAACCATCTCCTGGCTCCTGCCGCCTCCCTGCCTATGTGCGGTATGAGAACAATCACCAAAAGCATTATAGAAAATACCATTATTGCTTTTGAATATTTTTTTATCGTCTGTAATTTTACGGCCATAACCGAGAGCATCATGAATAGGCCTACCACAAGATAGACAAGGTGCCTCTTCAGGAAGTAGAGACTATCGCCCATCTTCTCGTTGGCATAGATGGCGCTTGTGGAATATATCATCACGATCCCGACCGCTATCAGGACGACCACTATCATAAAAATAGAAGAACGCGTTGATCTCATTTCATCCCCAAAGCCAATACGGCTTTTTTAAATGCCTCCGCGCGTTCCTTGTAATCCTTAAACATATCGAAGCTCGAACACATGGGCGACAGTAGGACGAGATCGTCGGTCCTTGCAAGGTCCCTGGATAGCTCTACCGCCTCCTGCATGGTGGCGGCCTCACGGGTCTCGACAACTTCTCCCAAAAGCTCTCTAATCCTGTTCTTGGCCTCACCTATCAGCACGAGGCATTTGACCCTCTTGCTTACTATATCCCTTACAAGCGAATAATCGCTCTTCTTATCCTTTCCTCCGGCTATCAATATAACAGGCCTTGTGCATGACTCAAGGGCCCTTAAAGTGGAGTCCACGGTCGTTCCCTTCGAGTCATCAATGTACTCAACCCCGTCTATTACCGACACGGTCTCAAACCTGTGCCTTAATCCAGTAAACTTTTTTATGGTCTCTTTCATAGAATCGGCCCTGACGCCGGCTAAAGTTCCGGCAAGCACGGCGGCAAGAAGATTCTCAATATTGTGCAGGCCCTTAAGCTTTATATCTTCCAGCGCGCACAGATCTTCTTTTCTCGGGCCGGCGCTGCAAACCATCCTGTCGCCCTCCAGGAAAGAGCCGTCGACCTTAGAGAGTCTCGAATAATATAAAACTTTCGAACTCGCGCGGCCTTCCACATCTTTAAGCTCTTTGGCGTCGCGGTTCAATATAAGCGTCTCTGTCTCGCCCTGGTTCTTGAATATCTTCATCTTTTCATTAAAGTAGCTCTCGAATTTATCATATCTATCCATATGGTCATCTGTGACGTTAAGTATGACGGCGACGGCGGGCTTAAAATCCACGACCCTCTCTAGTTGGAACGAGCTTACCTCAAGTACCACCCACGTATCTTTCTTTATCCGGTATATTTCACCGCACAGGGAGTTCCCTATGTTACCGCAGACGACGGTATCTTTATCGCCGTCTTTCAGGATCTCTCCGATAAGAGCGGTGACGGTGCTCTTGCCGTTGGTTCCGGTTATAGCTATGATCTTCCCTTTGCAGAATCTATACCCAAGCTCCATCTCGCTTATTATCGGCACGTTGAGCTCGTTTGCCCACTTTACGGCCGACGAGGAATTTTCGACGCCGGGAGAGATGACCACAAGCTCGCTATCCTGAATAAAATCTTTTGTATGCCGGCCAAGCTCATAAGCTATTCCTCTCCCTTTCAGGATCGCGGCATTCTCTCTCACGCCCAAGGTCTCCCGGTTTTCTGTAACTCTGACCGCCGCCCCGGCGTCTTTCAGAAGAAGCGCGGCATTGAGCCCGCTATTACCCAGACCTATAACAGTTACTCTCTTGTTTATCATTGTAATTTTAGCGTCGCAAGGCTCAAGAGCATCAATATTATCGCCACTATCCAGAAACGCACAGTGATCTTCGGCTCCGGCCAGCCGAGAAGCTGAAAGTGATGGTGTATAGGCGACATCAAAAATAGTCTCTTTCTTGTAGTCTTGAACCACAGCACCTGCAAAAGTACGGATAATGCCTCAATAACAAATATCCCTCCCACCAGAAAGAGTAAAAGCTCCTTCTTAATAAATACCGCCACTACCCCGAGCCCGCCTCCCAGGGCGAGACTTCCGGTGTCTCCCATGAATATAGTGGCCGGGGGCGAATTGAACCACAAAAACCCCAACCCGGCTCCGACCATGGCAGCGCAGAAAACAGAGAGCTCTCCCGCGCCGGGCAGATAAAATATATTGAGATAATCTGCAAACTTGAAGTTTCCGGTTATATAAGTAAGCGCGGCATAAGAGATGGCCGCTATTATAGTGCATCCTATAGCCAAGCCATCGAGACCATCCGTAAGATTTACCGCGTTACTGGAACCGGTTATGACTATGACCACGAACAGCAGATACAGCAGGCCCAATTCCAATGAAAAGAATTTCAAGAACGGTACATTGAGAGTGGTGGGTATTGGCGTGAAGACTATTACGAAAGTGGCTATGATAAGAGCGAGAAATACCTGGCTTAATAATTTCACATTAGCGGTGAGTCCGAGGTTCCTCTTCTTGACTACCTTTATATAGTCATCGGCAAAACCGATTATTCCCAAAAATATAAACGCTCCAAGCGTCATCAAGACATAGATATTCAGTATGTCCGCCCAAAGAATGGTGGCAACCGCGATCGAAACGATTATCAGAACTCCGCCCATAGTGGGAGTCCCCTGCTTATGCTTGGTGATATCGTACAGGCTCTCGACGTGCTCCCTTCTTATGTACTGCCCGAAATTCAGCTTCTTCAGCCATCTTATTATCGCCGGGCCGAATATAAGGGATATCAACAGGGCCGTAAGGCTTGCCATGGCGGTTCTAACCGTCAGGTATTTGAATACGTTAAATCCGGTCCAGTGATCTTTGAGTGAATAGAGTATGTAGTATAACACTATCTCTCTTTCAGATTTTCTATGACTTCTTCCATCTTCATTGCCCGTGAACCCTTGACGAGCACGGCATCGCCCTTCTCCATGAATTTTCTTAGTATACCCGCGACCTGGCCTCTCTCCGAACAGTGCCATACCCTGTTCTTATCCATGCCGCATTCCAGCGCGCGCGATGACGTATACCGGGAGAGGTCACCGAAGGTGATCAGCCCGCTAAGGCCCGATTGCGCTATCGTCTCCCCTATCATGCCGTGGAACTCTCTTTCTCTTTGGCCCAATTCAAGCATATCCGCGCTAACTATCCACCTTCCCTTCGCAGGATACCCGCTGAGCGCTTCTATGGCGAACCTCATCGACAACGGGTTGGAATTGTAGACATCGTCTATGACGGTAACGTCCCCCACCTGCCTGGCATTAAGCCGCATATTGGCGGGCAGGTATTCCGATAGGGCTTTCTTAGTCTCCATGTAGCTTATATCGAAATTATAGGCGACCGCTATCGCCGCCATAGCATTGTATACGTTATGCCGGCCCAGGAGATTCAATACAAACGGCGATCTTTCATTCAAGGTGAATCTTATTTTGGAGCCCGCGGCCGAGACTCCTGAGGCCTGAAAATCGTTGCCGGCGTTAAAACCGAACCTCATAATCTTGAAGACCTTGCTCTTTACCGTTCCCAGGTACTCGTCATCGCCGTTCAGGATCGCCATGGAGTCCCTGTCGAGCGCTGTCAGTATCTCTCTCTTTGCCGTAAAAACACCTTTAATATCCTTAAGGAATTCCAGGTGGGACGGACCTATGTTGGTGATCACGGCTATAGTCGGAGAAGCGATGCCGGCGAGAAGACGTATTTCGCCCTGATGGCTCGTGCCCATCTCTATAACACAGATGTCGTGAGAATCGTTGAGCTTCAAAAGCGTCAGCGGAACTCCTATATGATTATTCTTAGTGCCTTCGTTCTTCAGCACATTGAATTTCGATGAGAGTACCCCCGCGATCATATCCTTCACGGTAGTCTTGCCGTTGGATCCCGTAACTCCTACGATAGGAACTTTAAACCTCATCCTGTGATAATAGGCCAAATCTTGCAACGCACGGGTGGTCTCTTTGGCCTTTATTATTATCTTTCCGCGCATACTACTATATGCGGTATTATCCGTAACAAACGCGCCCGCGGCGCCGTTCTTTAAGGCGTCTTCTACAAACTCCTCGCCGTTAAAATTAGCGCCTTTCACGGGAATGAAGAATCCTCCCTCTCCTATCGTCCTGGAGTCGGTCGAGAAGGCGGCCGGGTCTATATCGGAACCTGGATAGCCCGATATCAACCTGCCCGCGGTCGCTTTAAGCATCTCGCTTATCTTCATCTTATTTTTTTCAGTATTGATCTGGCGATACCGCAATCATCGAAAGGCACCGCCCTGTCTTTCGTTATCTGATATTTTTCATGCCCTTTACCCGCTATCACCACTACATCGCCTTTTGAAGCCATCTTAAGCGCCCTGTTGATGGCGCTCTGCCTGTCCTCAACTATATCATAATTCGAAAATTCACCGCGCATCCCGGATTCTATCTGCGAGATTATCTCGGACGGATCCTCGAATCTCGGGTTATCGGAAGTTACGATGACGTTATCCGAGAACCTGCAAGCCACATTCCCCATAAGAGGCCTCTTCGCTATATCCCTGTCACCGCCGCATCCGAAGACGGTTATTATCTTCCTATCCGGCACTATACCTCTCAGTAAGCTCAATACATTATAGAGCGCGTCTTCGGTATGTGCATAATCAACGAAGACTTTGAATGGCTGCCCCTCATCAACAAGCTCAAGCCTTCCCGGGACTGTCCCAAAGGACTCGATGCCCTTTTTTATCGTGCCCGCCGGTATATCTAAAGCGATCGCGGCGCCGACACCGGCTAAAATATTTGAAATATTATGTCTGCCTATGAGACCGGTGGAAACCGCGAACGACCCTTTTGGCGTTTTGACCGTGAAGGATGTATTACGCATCGAAATCTTGATGCCACAAGCCATAATATCGGATCTTCTGGTCAGCCCGTAGGTAAGGGTATTCTCTCTATTTATGCGCTTCTTTAAACCGGAGACCATACGGTCGTCGTTGTTCAATATGGCAACGCCGCCGGTCTTTAGCTTATCGAACAACTTTACTTTGGCGTCGAAATATTTTTCTACGGTCTTATGATAATCGAGATGCTCTTTTGTTATATTCGTGAATATGCCTACATCGAATAGAATGCCATCCACCCTGCCCTGGTCAAGCGAATGGCTGGAGACCTCCATCACGACATCCTTAACGGCGCTCTTTAACATCCTGCTGAAGAGAGCCTGCAACGCGAGCGGGCCCGGCGTGGTATTGGCCGCGGGCAGCCGCTTTCCGTTTATCCTGTAATTTATAGTTCCGATGACACCAACGTGCTTGCCGGCCTCTTCGAGCATCTTTTCGATTATATATGTTACGGTCGTCTTGCCGTTGGTCCCGGTGACTCCTGTGATCCTGAGCTTTTTGGAAGGATCTTTGTAGTAGTTGGCGGCTATAATCGAAGATGCCGCGCGGGCATCTTTCACCAGTATCTTGATCACGTTAGCTGGGGCTTTGAAACCCCTCTCGGATACTATTATGTTGGCCCCTTTTTTGATGGCGTCATTTATGAATCCGTGCGCGTCTATCTTATAGCCGCGTAACGCTATAAAGAGATCTCCACTGCCGGCCTTCCTGGAATCGTTCGTCACTCTCCTGATCGCGACACCGGAGATATTTCTTTCGGTCCTGTAGTCAACTCCCTTCAACAGATCCATTAATCTTATCATATGGCCTATTTTACCACAACCGGCCTGGTATCCTTAACATTAAGATACTTCAGGGATTCGTCCACAACATTTTTAAATACCGGAGCGGCGACATCCCCGCCGAAATATACGGGATGAGGCTCATCGACGCAAACCGCCACGGCTATAGCCGGTTTTCCGACTGGCGCAAAACCTATGAACGATGCTATAAACTTGTCATGCGAATATACCCCGCGCGGCTCAACCTTCTGCGCGGTCCCTGTTTTGCCGCCCGTGCTGAAATCTTCGACCTTCGCTTTTTTACCGGTGCCGGATTCTACGACCCCCATCAGGAGCACTCTCATCCGGTAAGCGGTCATCGGGGATATTACCTTCCTCTTGACCTGGGGAGGAAATTCCTTTATCACCTGTCCCTTGTCATCCTCTATCCATTTAACTATGCGCGGTCTCAATAAAAATCCGTTGTCCGCTATCACGGATATGGCTGAAGCAAGCTGTATCGCGGTCGCCGTAACCTCCTGGCCCATCGGTATGGCAAGCATGCTGGTCTTGGTCCATCTGGATAAGGGCCTGTTCATGCCGAGGACCTCGCCAGGAAGGTCTATGCCGGTCTTCTCATAGAAACCGAATAAATTCATATATTTGTTCATCTTTGCGGAGCCGAGAACGCCGGCAGCCTTGACCGTACCGATATTACTCGACATCTCTATGACTTCTCTGAATGTCATCACTCCGTGAGGCCTGTGATCGTGAAGAACTCTTCTTCCGACTTTCCACGCGCCGTTCTCGCAATCGAATTTATCATTGAGATCCACGGCGCGTTCTTCGAGTATAGCGCTTGCCGTGACTATCTTAAATACGCTGCCCGGCTCAAAAAAATCATTTATGACCCTGTTTCTGACTGAGTCGGCCTGCCTCTTGGCGATGTTATTGAGGTCATAATTAGGGAAACTGGCCAAAGCCAGTATGTCTCCGTTCTTCGGATCCATAACGACTATCGCCGCGCCCTTGGCGTGGTACTTATCATACATCTTGTAGAGCTCGCGCTCGGCTATATTCTGGATAACTTCATCTATTGTAAGTACGAGATTGTAGCCGTTCTTTGGAGCCAGGAAATCCTCCCGGTAGGAATGTAGCAATTTTCTCTTGGCATCCTGGGTCGCGACAAGAAAGCCTTCCTGCCCTTTCAGGTATTCGTTATAAAGCGTTTCGAGGCCCTCCTGCCCTTTATTGTCTATGTCAACCGACCCTATCAGGTGGCACGCGGAATCGGCGTTTGGATAGAACCTCTTTGATTCGTCGATATAACCTATTCCCGTGATATTAAATTTTTTGAGCGCTGCGGCTTCTTTATTTGAGACCTTGCGCTTTATCCATATAAAGCCTTTATCTCTCGATAATCTTTCCGCGACAAAATCGTTTTTCAGGCCCAATACGGTTGAGATTATCTTTACGGCTCTCGTCTTATCCTTAATTTCACGCGGATTAGCATAGACTGATATCCTATTCAAGTTAACCGCGAGAACCCGCATATTCCTGTCAAATATCGTACCTCGCTTAGGCTGGAGTTCGACAGTTACGATATGCTCCTCGTTGGCTATCTTGTAGTAGAAAGAGTGTTTTATTCCCTGCAGATAAAAGAGGCGTACTATAAGAAGCGCTAGAGAGAGAAGAAAGAAGAGAAATACTGAGATCTGGCGAGTACGAAAGGTTCCGCTATGCACAAGATATAAATCCGTTATCCTTCGGCTGGCTCAGGATGAGCTTTGAGCTTTTGCCGAGGCATTATTTTTCTCTGGCGTGGACTTCCGGCCTGCCGCCAAGAAAATCAAATAATTTAAATATCCCCGCCCTCTCTTCGAGGCCTGAGATTCTCAAGGGTCCGCTCGGCACATAAGAAGGATTTCTCGCCAGCCTTACTACCCGGCCCTTCCTGGGATAGGATACCGACACTTTCCTCTCCAAAAGAACCTTCTCCAAACGGGAGGGCGATTCCAAGTTGGATATATTATATCGGAGTATACCTTTGCGGTCAAGCAACTCTTTGAGCTTCTTCTCTTTACAGTCTATTTCGTAACTTAACTTTACCAGTTCGACCTGCTGGTGGACATATACCAAAGCGGTAAAGGTGATCAGACCCAACATTACAATGTATCTAAAAAACCTCATGATTGCTGCTCGATCCTTTCCGCGACCCTTAATTTAGCGCTCCTTGAGCGGGGATTTCCTATGACCTCCTCACGCTCAGGAATCAAGGGTTTTTTTGTTATAATTTTTAAGACTCCTAATTTGGAATACCCCTTAAACATATTCTTTACTATCCTGTCCTCGAGCGAGTGGAAGGATATGACCGCTATCCTCCCTCCCGTATTGAGCCAGAATATCGCGCTCTTCAAGGCATCTTCAAGCGCGCCAAGCTCGTCATTTACAAATATCCTTATAGCCTGGAAAGTGCGTGTTGCCGGATGTATCTTCAGATTCCTGTACTTATAACCAACGGCCCTCTTCACTATATCTGCAAGCTCTCCTGTCGTCTCGATACGCTTATGCTGGCGCGCATCTTTTATGAATCTCGCGATCCTCTTATGGAACCGCTCTTCCCCGAACTTCTCTATTATCTCGGAGAGCTTTTCTTCCTTGTATTTATTAACGACGTCATATGCAGTGAGCGGCGAGTTTCTGTCCATTCTCATATCGAGAGCGGCATCGGACCTTATACTGAATCCTCTCGACGCGTCATCGAGCTGATACGACGAGATCCCGATATCCAGCAGCACGGCATCTACGTTCTTTATATTCTCCTTTTTGAGTATCCTGTCGATATTCCTGAAGTTATCATTGACCAGAGTGAAAGAACCGCTGAAACTCTTCAGCCTGTCACTTGCTATGGAGAGCGCACCTCGATCGGCGTCAATGCCTATGAGCCTTCCTCCGGGGAGTATCTTCTTAAGTATCTCCTCCGAATGCCCTCCGCCGCCGATCGTTGCGTCGACCACAAAGGAGCCTTTTGAAAGGTTCAGATAACCTACGGCTTTATTCAGCAACACACTTTGATGCACAACTAGATATAACTCCGGTATTATAAGAGCTTAGTCAGCAGTTCCACCCTATGGAAAGAAAATTTCTTTAACGCGTCGCCATCCATGCCGCAGAGCGCGGGATCACCATTGAGCGCCCTGACCTTCCTCATCCTCTCGATAAAGCAATCCATGCTGGCGTCATAGAGCTTCACCTTCTTTATCGATCTACGATACCTCGGACTCATGAAGACCACCTCCTTAATATTACTCTTCCCGGGCCATCAACTTTTCTGCTATCTCCTCGAAAGAACCTTTCGAGCTCTCGTAATAATCCCGCCACATCTCCTTGGCCCATATCTCGATCCTGTTCGAAACACCTATTATCATGATATCTCGTTTTATATCCGCAAAGTCCTTCAGGTACTTCGGCAGCAATATCCTCCCCTGCGTGTCGCACTCAACCTGGGTCGCGCCCGAGAAGTAGAGCCTGTTGAACTTTCTAGATTCCGAATTCGTAAAAGGCATCGATTTGAACTTGGACTCCTGGGCTTTCCACTCGTCCTCCGTAAAGAGAAAGAGGCACTTATCCAGGCCTCTTGTTATATAGCATCTCTTTATATCGTATTCCTTGAAAAATTCACGGAATCTCGACGGGATTATGATACGTCCCTTTTTATCTATAGTATGTTCATGCTCACCGTAGAACATGACCTTGAATCCTCCACTTTACACCACTTTTAACCACTCAGTATTACAAAGTATACACTACACCCCCACCCTTGTCAAGCGTATTGGTTATTAAAAACTTTTCTGTTTCTATGCTTAATTGATTGCGGGTCCTGCCTGAAAATTCTCGGGATATTTCAATCACAGGCTGAGGCCTCGCGGGGCGTTGCCTCAGTGGACATAAATTGGATTAGGCATACCAATTTATTCAGACAAATTTTGATGTCCGTCCAACCTGCAAACCATCCATAGCTTGAGCAGTTTGTCCGGCCTTTCTAGATTGCCATAATGTATCAAAATTTGTAACGCCGCTTCGGCAACGCCCCGCGAGGCCCGCCTGTTCAATAAGCGTCAGATACCTACCTAAAAACGCCTGACCCCTATTATTCTAGAACAGAAAAGTTTTATTTGATTTGTTACATCGGGCGGACCTTGCGAGGGAAACGCCTGAAGCGGCGTTACAAAATTTTTACACATTGTGGCGGTATAGCTAAAAATTTAAATTCCTGAAAGAAGTTAAATTTTTGTAAAAATTTTGTCGAGTCCCACCATATGCCTAATATGGCGGGACGCCCGCGAAAGGCGGCCCTCGCAAGGTCCGCCATCTCTGAAGAATAATAAAGAGGCGCCTCTTTCGAAGCGCCTCTTTATTTTAGCGGACCTGTAAGCCGAGTTTTGTCTTGCACCGCGCCTTTCGACACGATGCGAGATGGTCATCTATCTAGCCGCCGGATTACTCCGGCGATCGAGCGACCTTACCCGTCCCGATACTGATGTATTTACAGTAAGGGCGAGCAACCCTTAAATCGGGACCTATTTGATCTTGCTCCGCGTAGAGATTGGTCGTCTCACCCCTGTACCCGAAAAATACCAAAGGTATTTTAGTGGTACAGGACTCGTCTCTGTCCTCTGATCCTCGTCTTGCGACGGACGGCCGTTGGCCGTTACGCTGCTCCATGGAGCTCGGACTTTCCTCTCCGCCCTAAAAACCGGCGAAGCGACCATCCGGTCTGCTAAAAATCTATACCAAACTCGCTAAGTTTATCGCTCTATTTACCAGCTTGTCCGCTTCCTTGTTCTTCTCGCGTTTAATATGCCTTATCTCAAAATCTTTGAAACTCTTCAGCATATTCATCGCTCGCTCAAAGAGCGGTTTCAGCCCCGGGTCCTTGACCCGGTAATCGCCCGTCAGCTGTTTGGCCACAAGCTCGCTGTCGAGGTTTACAACTATTTCGTCGGTCCTCATCATCAACGCTTCTTCCAATCCGTAAAGGAGCGCGTTATATTCGGCTATATTATTAGTAGCTTCTCCGATGTACCTTGAGATCTCTTTCAACCTCTTGCCGCTTGAGTCCAGGATCACCACCCCCACACCGGACGGGCCGGGGTTCCCTCTTGAACCGCCATCTACATAGATCTCAATTTTTTTATTCTTCAATGTAAAGTATCCGCGCGCAGCTTCCGCAGCAGACAAGCTCTTTCTTCGTTCTTATCTCGTGTATCACCTGTGAAGGCAGTATCCTAAAGCACCCCTGGCAGGAATCGCCCGCTACGGGGACAACGGCCAATCCGTCTTTACTCCTGATTATCCTGTTGTATTTGGCAAGCACTGCCTTATCGACCTTTGCGGCTAAGGCGGTTCTCTGTGCGTTGAGTCCCTCGGCCTCCGCTTTTATGCGGCCGACCTCCTCATCGAACTTCTTCTTCTGCTCGTTCAGCTTGCCTTCTTCGATCTTCAGGTGATCCTTCTCTTTGGATATCTTCTGGTTCTCGAGATCCATCTGGTCGAATATCTTCAATATCTCTTCTTCGATCAATGAATTATCGGCCTTGGTCCTCGCTATCTCGCCCTCCAGCGCTGCGTACTCCTTATTCGTCTTGATCTGATAAAGCTGGGACTGGAACTTCTTTATCGAACCTTCCTTAATCTCAAGGTCCATCTCCTTCTCCTTACGCTTCATCTGGAGCGCTTTGAGAGAATCTTCCAGCTTTTTAAGGTCACTCTTCTTCTCTTCAAAAGCGTCGTCCATCTTTTTAAGCTCCTGGGGTATCGACT